>JAJQEA010000251.1 GCA_021201905.1 Clostridia bacterium | reverse complement strand
CCCTGTGTATATACCGGGAATCCGCCGCCTTTTCAGGATTCGCCTTATAGGTGTAGTCATTGACCTGGCCCACCTCGTCCCCGCTGTACAGCACCGGGATGCCCGACTGAAACAGCATAAATGCGTGGAGCATGGTATCCAGCCTGATGGCCTCCTCCATGGCCTGCCTGTCATGGCAGAATCCTGCCTTCTCCACACCGCACATGGAGGCAGTGGTTCCGCAGAGCCGGGCGTCGCCTGTGACCGGATCGTCATTGTAGAGGACGCCCCGACTGAAGCTCTCCGGTATCCTGCCTGCAAAGAAATCATTGAGAAATTTCTTGTGGGGCACCTGCCTCATCCCCCATGCTTCCAATAAAGGATAATCCAGTCCCCAGCCTATATCATCATGGCACCGCAGATAGTTGAGGAAGGTACAGGTGGAGGGCAGGGAGCTGACCGTCTCCATCTGGCTCTTTAAAAGCCGTACATCCTTTGTGGCCACTGTATTCCAGATGGCTGCCATGGTGGTCACATTGTAGAGCATATGACATTCCGGCTTTTCCACGGTCCCGAAATAGGGGGCCACCTTCTCGGGTTCCATGACCACCTCCCCCAGCAGCAGAATACCGGGACATACAATTTCCCCAATCATGCGCATCATCCTGACAATGGTGTGGACCCTGGGGAGATTGCGGCAGTCCGTTCCCAATTCCTTCCAAATATAGGGGACCGCGTCAATCCTCAGTACATCCACTCCCCGGTTTGCCAGGTAAAGAAAATTGAACATCATCTCATTAAAGACATCAGGATTTCTGTAATTCAGGTCCCACTGAAAAGGATAAAAGGTGGGCATCACATGCTGCCCTGTCTCCGGCAGATAGGTGAAGTTTCCCGGCGCCGTGGTGGGAAATACCTGGGGCACCGTCTCCTCAAACATGGAGGGAACCGTCCAGCTGTCAAAGAAAAAATATCTGTCCTGGTACTCTTTCTCGCCTGCCCTTGCCCGTTTTGCCCACATATGGTCTTCCGACGTGTGGTTCATCACAAAATCCAGGCAAAGGCTGATTCCTCTTTCATGGCATTTACGGGCCAGCTGTTCCAGGTCCTCCATGGTTCCCAAATCCTCCCTCACCTTTCTGAAGTCAGATACGGCATAACCACCGTCCGAACGTCCCCTGGGGGTATCTAAAAGGGGCATAAGGTGGAGATAATTCACATGGCACCGCTCAATATAATCCAGCTTACCTTCCACCCCCTTAAGGCTGCCCGCGAAATGATCCGCGTACATCATCATGCCCAGCATGGAGCTCTTTCTGTACCAGCACGGGTCCGCTTCCCTGGCAGAATCCAGCGTTCTGAGCGGTTCTTTCCGCTCCCTGTAAAACCCTTCCATTCCCTTTAACAGCCCGTCAAACATTTCCTGGCTGTTGTAGAGCTCCATATACAGCCACTTCAGTTCATCCATATGCTTATCCAGACGTCTTTTGTAGATGTTTTCCCGCTTCATCCCTGTCATATCCTCCTTAAATGTACCTGCCACGCCTGGTATTCTCCTGTCATGGACGGTATGGGGATTCCGGCCGACATAAGGCCTGCTCCCGGATATACGGCCCCTGTATCCTCATTCCTGTACATGGCCCCCGGATCCAGTCCCTCCAGGCGGACATACAGAGACAGAGGATTGCCGTGGGCCTTAAGGGTCACCGCATTTAACAGCGCCTCCCCCCTGTCCTCACTCACAAAGAGCCAAGCGGCGGCTTCCCTGTCCTCAAAGGGATTGGTCAGCCGGTAATACGCCCCGTCATGAATCAGATGCCAGTATTTATGGTACGCGTCTATCTGTTTCCTCACACAATTCTTCTCTTCGTCTGATATGGCGTTTAAATTCAGCTCATACCCAAAGCTGCCCGCCATGGCAACCACTCCCCTGGTCTTCATGGGCGTGATTCTGCCTGTCTGATGGTTTGGCACTGCGGATACATGGGAGCCCACTGCGCTGATTGGATAGCCAAAGGAGGTGCCGTACTGAATCCGGATGCGGTCCACCGCGTCGGTATTGTCACTGCACCAGATTTGGGGCGTGTAATACAGCATGCCCGCGTCAAAACGCCCGCCGCCTCCGCTGCACCCCTCAATCAGAAGATCCGGATAGCGCTTCGTCAGGCGCTCCAGGAAGTCATAGAGCCCTAGCATATACCGGTACAGGACGCTGCCCGGACTGTCTCCTCCCGCGGTTTGGCCTGCCGCCGAATATACGTCCGCTATGCTACGGTTCATGTCCCATTTCAGATACTCGATATGGGCGCTGTCAAGGACCTGGCATATACTGTCAAAAATGTAATCCGCCACCTCTTTTCTGGAAAAATCCAGCACCAGCTGGCTTCTGCCCCGGACTGGCTTCCTTCCCGGCGCGATAAAGGCCCAGTCCGGGTGTTCCCTGCAAAGGCAGCTGTCCTCAGACACCATCTCCGGCTCCATCCAGATACCGAATTTCATTCCCAGGCCGTTAATCCGGCTGACCAGGCTGCCCAAGGAACCCCCCAGCTTTTTTACGTTTACCTGCCAGTCTCCCAGCCCGGAACAATCTGAATCCCGCTTTCCGAACCACCCGTCGTCCAGCACCATCATTTCCACGCCCAGGTCCTTTGCCTGCCTTGCGATATCCAGTATCTTGTCTCCTGTAAAATCAAAGTAGGTGGCTTCCCAGTTGTTGATCAGCACCGGTCTGGGAATGGTCTTGTACTTTCCTCTGCAAAGGCTGTTGCGCATGGCCTTATGGATGCTGCGCGACAATGTTCCCAATCCCTGTCCGCTGTACCCCATGATCACCTCAGGCCCGAAGAAACGCTCCCCCGGCTTAAGCTCATAGGAAAACATCTCATCCTGAAGCCCCATAGCCATCCTGGTCTGACCGTACTGGTCTGTCTCCGCCTCAGCCTTAAAGGGTCCGCTGTACACAAAGGACATGCTGTAGCAGGGCCCGGAGGTTTCCGTTGTCTCCCGGCCCGCCAGTATCAGAAACGGATTATACTGGTGGCTGGAGGTCCCTCTGCGGCTCCCAATGACCTGGGCGCCGTGGCACAGGGCCGTTCTCTGGTAGTTGCGCTCCATTGCGTGGCGTCCGTAAAACTGAATCAGGTCATACTCCCCGTGAAGAAAGTCCAGACTTGCGCTGTATACCCGTTTCAGGGCAGCCGGACCTTTTCCCCCATTTTCCACACAGACTGCCCTGGTGATGATGTCGTATCCGGGGAATACGCCGTAGAGCAGAGTAACCGTCAGGCCGCTGACCTGGTCTGTCAGGCGTATTTTAAGGCTCTCTGCGTCCTCCTGCCCCTCCCCATACATGGCCGGAAGGCCGGGAAGGCTGTATTTCCCTTTGCATATTTCATAACCGGCATAGCGCAGATCCAGTCCATAGGATCGGTCGGCCTGCCGGACCGCAAAGGCAGGGCTTCTGAAGTCCCCCGACCCCTGGTATGGATATTCCTGGGGAAGGGCGTCCAGGGAATAGGTCCTGTCGTCACCCGCCTCATATGGGTTGGGCGAAAACCCCCTGTCCTCATAGGTGAGCAGGTATTCCATGGAGCCCTCTGTCCTGTCTCCATAGTACAGATGAAGCAGATTCCCATAGGAATCTGCCTTCATCTGATATGTGGAGTGGTCCGTGTGAAGGGTAAATATCCTTCTATTTTCCTGATACTGTATTGCCATGTGTCGTCCTCCGTCTCTGTCTGTCTCTATCTGTCTGTCTCTATCTTTCTGCCTCTATCTATCTGTCTCTATTTTCATCTCTATTTCCATTTTCTATTTTCCGCCCGTCATTGCAATGCCCTCAATAAACCGCTTCTGGAATACCAGATACAGGATTACCATGGGAACCATGGCCAGGACAGAGCCTGCCATCAGCACCGGATAATTGGTGGTGAACTGTCCTCTCAGGGTGGAAAGGCCGGCTGAAAGGGTCATCATGTTCAGGTCCGTGTTGGCAATCAGTGGCCACATCAGGTCTGCGTATGCGAACACGGCCGTGAAAATGGTGAGGGCAGCTATGCTGGCCTTGGTCAGGGGCATCATGACCTTGGTAAAGGTCTGCCACTTGGTACAGCCGTCCAGGTACGCGGCCTCCCCCAGTTCATCCGGAATTCCCATGTAAGCCTGCCTGAGGAAAAAGGTGCCGAAGGCGCTGACCAGTCCCGGAAATACCAGCGCGAACATACTGTTTGTCAGCCCCATTTTGGCTAACATCTGGTACTGGGGAATAATGAATATCTGGGACGGCAGCATCATCTGTACAATCACCAGGGAGAACAGAAGGTTTTTCCCCCTGAATTTAAGCTTTGCAAACGCGAACCCGGCTGCTGAGGAAAAGGCTACCGCGCAGAGCACACGAAACAGAATCAGCAGCGCCGTATTCACATACAGCTTCATAAAGGGCAGGGAGGCGATGGCTCTCAGGTAGTTCTCCTTCATCCACTGCTTTGGCAGGATGGTGGGGGGAATCTGCACGCTCTCCCCTGCTGATTTAAAGCTGGTGAGCACCATCCAAATAAACGGAAATATCATAAGCAGTGCTCCCGCTCCCAGGGCAGCATACACAAGGGCGGTATTCATACTGCGGTTTGTCTCCAATGATTTCATAATTTCCCTCCATCCTAAACTTCGTAGTTGACCCACTTCTTCTGTCCCCAGAACTGTAGGGCCGTCACGGCTCCTATGAGCAGCACGGTCCACACAACAATGGCAGAGGCGTACCCGCGGTTCCCTGCCACAAAGGACTCACGGTAGAAGAGATACATCAGTGACTGGGCGCTTATAAGGGCCGGATTTGTCTGGTCCACCATCATGTAAATCAGGTCGTACACCTTAAGGGATGCCATGAGCCGCATGATTAACACCACAAAGAGGGTGGGCGAAACCATGGGAAGCGTTATCTTAAAGAACTGCTGTACCTTGGAAGCCCCGTCCAGGCTGGCGGCCTCATAATAGCTCTTTGATATGTTCTGTATTCCCGACAGCAGCAGAACCGCGTCATATCCCACCGCGCTCCAGATAGCCACCACCGCGCAGGCGGGGAGCACCAGCTTCGGATTGGTCAGCCAGTTGACCCTGCTTCCGATGACCTGGTTGATGATGCCGTACTCTGCGTTGAAAATCCATTTCCACACCATGGCTATGGCTGCGGGCGCAACCACCATGGGCAGGAAATAGATGGCCCTGAAGGCCGCCTTTGCCCGAATCTTGGCATTGAGCAGCACAGCCGTCAGCAGGGAAAGAAAGATTCCCAGGGGCACGGTCAGGATACAGAAGTAAATGGAATTCCAGGTTGCCTTCCAAAACTCCTTGTTTCCAAACATCTGCACGTAATTCTCCACCCCGCTGACCTCATAGTACCCAAAGGGATGGGTGGTGGAAAAGCTCAGTACCAGGGTCTGCAGGAACGGATACACGTTCAGCACAATCAGACCTATTATCGTAGGGGCAATGAGCAGATAGCCCCATTTTGCATCCTCTGTCAAACATTGTTTCTTACCCATCATTATCCTCCAATCCTGCCATCATTACGGCGCCTTTGCCTCGTCCACCAGTTTCTGCATGTCCTCCAGTCCCTGGTCCAGACTCAGCTCGCCGCTGTATATCTTTAACAGCAGGTCATTAATCTGGGTTTTCCAGTTGGGTCTGGATGCGTTGTTGACGCTCTGCACGCCATAGGGAAACATATCCACACATTTCTGGACATCCAATTTGTAGTCGTATTGGTCAAAGGCGCTTATCCACGTATCCTCCAGGCCTTTGTAGGCCGGTATGGCGGCACCTGACAGCCCCTGGACCCTCTGTCCCTCCTCAGAACCTGCAAACTTCAGGAAATCCCTTGCGTATTCCAGCTTCTTTCCCTTGGCCCCGGTGGAATAACACAGGCCGTTGGATATGGTGGCCCTGCCGTCTCCCCGGACCGGGTCCGGACACTTGGGAAGCACGGCCACGTCCCATTTTCCAATCATCTCCTTGTTATTTTCCATGAAGGAGATAAGGTTCCAGTTACCCTCCAGGTACATGGCTCCCTGCTCTGACATAAACGCGTTGCCCGGAGCTGTCTCAGCAAAATAATTCTGGTCAGGACACCACGGCTCATTCTGGAGGCCGATGTAAAATTCCATGGCCTTTCTGGTACCGGCATCCAGAAACCCTGCCTTTGTCTTATCCTCGTTCAGTATGTATCCGCCTGCCTGGTATACGAAATTCCAGTATCCCAGCTGCTCATCCGCATATGCCATATATCCGTATTTTCCGGTTTTTTCATAAATCTGGGCCGAAGCAGACTTCAGGTCATCCCATGTCCAGGACTCATCGGGGTATGCCACCCCCGCCGCGTCAAACATCTCCCTGTTATAGACCAGGCAGATCGTATCCTTATCCTTGGGAACCCCATACATCCTTCCGTCGGACCCTTTGGCATTTGCCAGTGAAATATCCAAAAAATGGGTGGTATAATAGTCCGGCTCCACATCGTCATATAAATCCGTCACATCCTCCAGCTTTCCATAATCCGCATATTTGAGAATCTGATCGGTGTGCATCCAGAAGATGTCCGGCAGCTGTCCTGACTCTGCCGCCGCATCCAGCTTGGTCCAGTACTCATCCCAGCTGGTGACCTGGACCTGGATTTCCACCTCCGGGTTCTTATCCATATAAGCCCTGGCTACTGCTTCCATGCCGCCTCTCTGGGCATTGTCCCAAATCTGGAAGTTCAGATGCACCAATCCATTCGAAGCCCTGGTTCCGGAGCTGCATCCTCCCAGCAAAGCTGCCCCCAGCGCGGCTGCCGCCGCTGTGAGCAATCCCTTTTTGAACGTTTTAAGCATAATATACCCCCTGTCATCCCTGTTCCTTCTACTCTGGAATCATCCAATTTGTCGCTTTCACTTCATCCGGATTTCCTTGATAGCTACATGATATCATGGGTTTTAAAGGAGGTAAATATTCTGCTATCGTGAAAAATATACCCAAATGCTATTTTTATACCTATAACTTGATATAGGCTGGCATTTGGGTATATAATGATTAAAAAGGGGGTTTTCAGGCAATGAGCAATGTACTGTTTTCCATATTTCCCAACGAGCGCTTTGTGGATTTGGGGCTATATCAATACGGCTGGGAACAATGTGAACCGCTGCACTCCTACGGTCCCTACGCCAGGAACCACTATCTGTTCCATTACTGCATATCCGGCACAGGCACCCTCATATCCACGGATTCCAAGGGCATGTCCCACACCTACCAGATTAAAAGCGGGGAAGGGTTCCTGATTTATCCCAAGCAGATCAACACCTACTTTGCGGACAAGAACCATCCCTGGGAGTACACCTGGATGGAATTCGATGGTCTCCGTGTAAAGGAAGCCATGGAATTATCAGGACTGACCATGGATGCCCCTGTATACCATTCCAACGCCCGGGACTTAAGCCTGGAGCTTAAAAATGAAATGCTCTACATTGCCAGGCACTCCGACCAGTCACCCTTCCACCTGATCGGCCATCTTTACCTGTTCCTGGACTACCTGACCCGATCCTCCGCCTCCAGGAGACTGTTAAAAACAGGACGCCTCCAGGACTTTTATATCCGGGAAGCCACCTCCTTTATCGAGCAGAACTTCCAGAACGACATATCGGTGGAGGACATTGCGGCCTTCTGCAACCTGAACCGCAGCTACTTCGGCAAAATCTTCCGCGACGCGGTAGGTAAGAGTCCTCAGGAATTCCTTATCAGCTACCGCATGACCAAGGCCGCCGAACTGCTGAAACTCACGGAGCTGTCCATAAACGACATCAGCAATGCGGTGGGCTATCCCAACCAGCTCCATTTTTCCCGTGCCTTCAAAAAAACATACGGCATTCCGCCGCGCCAGTGGCGCCAGGAAAACAAGATGGCCCCGGTCACCTGAGCGCCGGAGCCACCATCACTTATAAATACTTTTCCTCATATTCCTCCACGGATATGGGCCTGCTGAACAGATATCCCTGGGCTGTTTCCACCCCGCAGGTACGAAGCACGGACATCTGCTCCTCTGTCTCGATTCCCTCTGCCACCACCCGGATTCCCATTTTTTTACAGATTCCTGCAATGGACTCGACGATGGCCTGGGCCTTGGGGTTATTGGCCATGTCGTCCACCATGGTCTTGTCTAATTTGAGCACGTCGAGTTCCACAGAGGACAGCAGGGACAGATTCACATACTCGGTTCCGAAATCATCCAGGGCAACGGTGAAGCCTGCCCGGCGCAGCTTTCCTATGAGGTCCTTTAAATCAATTTCCGGAGCGTTCCGTATGCTCTCCGTTATCTCAATTTCCAGAAGACCCGGAGAAATTCCATACTTATCGCACAGCTTTACCAGCTGTTCCACAAAGGATGCCTGGGCCAGGGAAAATCTGGAAAAATTGACGGACACAGGAAATGCCTGCTTTTCCCGGTCAGCCCACTCCTTTACCTTGGAGCAGATAAATTCAAAGACAAAAAAGTCCACCTGGCTGATGGTCTTGGCTTCCTCCAGAAGAGGCAGGAAGTTGCCGGGCAGTACCATGGACCCTTCCTTAGACTGATAGCGTATCAGCGCCTCTGCCCCCACCGCGGACCGGTCCGCCGAGGAAACCTTTGGCTGCACATAGACCACAAAATGGTTCTTTCCCAGCTCATCCGCCAGGACCTCCGGATTGGACAGATTGATTACCTCATCGCTCTGGTGCCTGTAGCGCCGTGACACGGGACTGCGGCGGTAAAATTCCTTCTTATCCTCATACATCCTTGCATCCGCGTCCGCAATGATTTGGGATAAATCGCCGGTTCCCTCTGCCCAGCGGCTGCCCACAGCCGCCCTGCATATGGTATCCCGCTCAAAATTCTTTCTGAGCAGCTCCACCCTTTCCTCAAATACTTCCTTTTTCCATTCCCGGCATATGATGACAAATTCATCCCCGCCGATTCGGTAGAAATTAGCCCCCTCAAACGTCTCCCGCATCCTCCTGGCACATTCCACCAGCACCTTATCTCCAAATGCGTGTCCTCTCAAATCGTTGATATCCTTGAGGCCGTTGACATCCAGATATACGATACCCACCGGCGACTCCGTATCTCTCAGGCTATCCGTATCCGCGATATACCGGTTGCAGTTGTAGAAGGAGGTCAGCGTGTCATGGTAGCTGAGCCTGTTTAATTCCTTTTCATTCTCATCCCTGCGGTAGGCCAGCATGAGGAAGTAACCCAGGGTGCGCAGCAGGGGGCCTATATTGACCAGCTGCTCCGGGGGAGGATTATCCACCCCAACGGCGCCGCAGAAGCGGCCGTCCCGTTCCAGAGGCGCCGCCACCATGCTGGTAATTCCCTGGGCCGTTAGAATCTCATACTCATCCCTGTAACCGTCCTTAAGCGCCTGCACATCTTCCAGAATCATACATTCCTGGTGGTCGAAAATTTTGAGCCAGCGGCCGATGTATTCCAGCGGCACACCCTGCAGTGCATCCATCTGGGATTCCACTCCCTCTGCGCACCACTCGTATTCATTGTACAGCTTATCGTCCTTCAGCATGAACACATACGACCGGTCCGCGTTCATGAAACGGCCCAGCTTATCAAGGATACCGGGAAGGATCTCCCCGATGTCCCCGTTCTCATAAAGGCTTCGCACACAGTCCACCAGCATATCCTCCGCGCGAAGGGCAAACTTAAGGCTCTGTTTCTCCTTTTTCGTTTCCGTCACATCAAAGGCAATCTCCAGGCGGGCCGGCCTGTCGTTCCATTCAATCAGACGGTCCTTTAACAGATAATGGCGGCCGGTTATGGGATTGGTATTCTCCCATGTGACAATGTCATCGTAACCGGTAAAATGCTCCCCGCAGAACGGACATGGCTCGCTGCGCCCATGGAATACTTCATAGCAGCGCTTCCCCTCAATGGAATCCAGATGGAAATTCCTCATCCCGGCCTCATTGAGAAAAAGCAGCTCATGGGTTTCCACGTCAGAGACATACATCATCTCGGAAATATCGTTGAGGGGCGCGCGCAGCGTATCCCACATGCGGCCCAGGCGCTGTTTCTGCTCCCGGTTAGCATTTTCCTTTTCCCGTATGAGGGCCTGCATCTTATCCTGCCTGCGCTCCTGCCATACCAGAATCCCCCACACATCCATGGCCGCCAGTATCAGGATTCCAAATCCCCTGCTGGTCCGGTTCACCTGCTTCTCGGTATAATGCTCCGCCGCTGTCACGGTTGTATCCGCCAGCTGGAAATAATCCTCGCTGAGTTCAAAAAGCTTCCCGGAATCTTTCCCCTGCCTTACCAGCATGATTTCTTCCTTAAGCACCTGCCACTGGCCTTCCATGGAGGCCAGCAGTCCCTGGTAGTCCTGGTCGTCCAGGCGTATGAGATGGTTGGTTCCCACCCCGGTTGCCAGCTCCTCCAGTATCCCGTCCAAACGGGCAATCAGGGCGTCATCCGCTTGCCCCTTCAATTCTTCCTTTACAAGGCGCTGCGTGGCTCCCCTGACAACACCTGTATAGTTGATAACCCTGGCATTTCCCTGAAGATTGTGTATAGATAAGAGGGACAGTCCCCCCAGTCCCACCAGGGACAGGAAAAGGACAATGGGGATTAATTTTTTCTTCATATGTACCATCCTTTAGAACCGGATGAACTCCGGAGTTTTATTATTCTAAGTATAACACTAAATTTCATTTATTCCAGTGGCTTTTTACTTTTTATCCTAATTGTTACCACAGGGGTGACTTCCCTCTGAAAATGTTATATAATATTGGGTATCAAAGCATTACGGAGAATAAATATGGATTTAATCAACCAGTTCATAGAGAATTACAAGAAAAAGATGAACTTTTATGAAACAGCCGACCGGATGGCTGCCAGACAGCTGGAGAACGCCCTTCAGGCAGCCGGTATCAGGGCCATCGTAACCTCCCGCGCCAAGGCCCCGGGACGCCTGAAAAGCAAGGTCCTCATACGCAACTCCAGGCGGGCGGTCCCCTATAAAAACATGCGTGAGATATACGAAGACATTGCGGACCTGTGCGGCGTCAGAGTGTCACTATACTTCCCCGGTGACCGTGACAAGGCGGACAGCCTGATCAACGACCTTTTCACCCTTCTGGAAACCAAGCAGTTTCCGGAACAGTCCAAAGCGCCCTCTTACAACAAGCGTTTTTCCGGTTACTGGGCCAACCATTACAGGGCCCACATGAGGGAGGAGTCCCTGGACCGTTCCCAGAAAAAGTATACCACGGCCCGCATTGAGATACAGGTGGCCTCGGTCCTTATGCACGCCTGGTCCGAGGTGGAGCACGATCTGGTCTACAAGCCCCTCCAGGGAACATTGTCCGACGAGGAGCTGGCGATTCTGGACGAGCTGAACGGCCTGGTCCTTGCCGGGGAGATTGCCCTGGAGCGCCTCCAGAATGCGGGCAATGAGCGCATACGGAACAAAAACGCGGAGTTCGGATCCCAGTATGAGCTGGCCTCCTACCTGTATAATTACCTCAGCAACAACTTCCGGCCCGAGGACATAGAGCTGCGCATGGGCAATATCGAGCTGCTGTTCAAACTCAGCAGCCGCCTGAAGATAAACAGCGTAAAAGAGCTGGAACCTGTGCTTAAATCCGTGAAATTCGAGAAGGACCGGCGCAACATCTCCCAGCAGATCATTGACCAGATGATTACGGGCAGTGAAAAGCGTTACCACATCTACCAGGAGCTGAGGGCCGGTCAGGACGGCATCAGCGAGGACGAGCGCCATGCGGTGGAATACTTCTTCAGCCAGTGGGTTCCCCTGGAACAGCTGCTTAACCGCGTCTCCTCCAAAAACTCCCCCAAGGTGCGGGGAGCCTTCAACATCAATACCCTGAAGCGGCTGAATCTGGTGGACAAGGAATGCATCAACCAGATCGTGTCCCTGCGCAAGATTCGCAATGTGCTGATTCACGATATTGAGATTCCGGAAGCAGATTATATCAACCGGCAGGGAGACGAGGCCCAGTCCCTGTTCCACAAGCTGTCGGAACAGTTTGCCGCCCCGGCATAAGCCAAACGCTTTGTTTAAACCGGCGGCTGCTCTGCCTCCCCCCAGAATCTGCGGATTTCCTCATGGCTCAGCCCCAGGGCAAACTCTTTTTTCAGCACCAGGAACTGTTCCAGTTCCAGCAGACTCAGGTATAGCAAGGCCCGGCTCCCAAATTCCTGCCTGTGGACAGGAAGAGGCTGGGCCTTCATTTGTAATTTCACCTGTTCAAGCTCATCCAGCAATCCCGGGGCATTGTTCCTTTCGTGGAAGGAAGCGCTTACGGATTCAAGCAGGGACGCCACCACAGACGCCTGGTTCGGTTTGGACTCCATCCGCGAAAAACAGTCCCGCATCCTGCACAGGATGGCAAACTGGTTCTTGCGCAGCCCCATGTAGGCAAGGTAATAGCGCGTGTCCGCCACAAGACTGTTCTCCATCCCCTCGTAGGCCCTGCGCTCTCCCTGCTCCAGAGCCTGTTCCAGGGCCTGAAACCCGCGGCCGGCCGGCTGTGCTCCATTCTCTGCTCCGTCCTCTGCTCCATTCTCTGCCCTGTTCTCTGCTCCGTCCTCTGCTCCATTCTCTTGCGGTGCCCCAAGCTCCAATGCCATCTGGCGCAGCAGGCAGATAAATGTTTCTTCAATTTCCCTCTGGGCCGAACGTATGGCTGCCCCCGATCCCGGAATATACAGGTTGAGCAACACTCCCACCCCCGTTCCCACAAACAGCAGAAGAGCTTCATTGGCAATGTCCGCCATTCCCATGGAACCCTCGGCCAGGATATGGGTCATCAGGACCGTGTTCACGGATATCCCCTCCTGTATGCCCCATTTCATGCACAGCGGGGTAAACATCAGGAGAAATATCCCCATAGCCAAGGGCCGGTACCCTGCCACTGCAAAGGATACCGGCCCCAGGACCATTGCGGCCAGGAAAGCTAACAGCCTTCTGGCCGTGACCCGTAAGGTTTCCCGCTTCGTATCCTGGATACTCAGCAGGGTAATCACTCCGGCGGAGGAGCTGTACCTAAGGCCCAGCGCCATGGCGGCCGCCATGGCCAGAAGGCTTCCCCCGGCTATTTTTAATATTTTAATAAAACGGCCGTACCGCGGCATACATACCTCCCTGGTAACTTTGTGGCTGACATTTCATTCTATTATCTGTCATTGTCTCCCAATTAACTGCCATCCATACAAAAGACAAACATGGACGGGGTATTCCGGCAGGCTGGATTACGCTCCGCCGGAATGCTCCGATTGCTTATTCCGGCAGGCTGGCTTATGCTCCGCCGGGATGCTCCCCCGGCTCATGCTCCGCCAAATAAGCATCCAGGACAGCTGCTGCCAGCCCCACAAGCTCCCGGCAGGGGCGCGACTGGTAGTAGGCTTCGGTCCTGTCCGACGGTATGTAGCTATCCTTCCCCGTACCCTCCAGGCCCAGTAGCTCCCGGCACAGCAGGGTTCCCGTCCTCTCCCGAAACGCCCCGGCCAGCTCCTGGATTCTCCTGTAGTGCTCAGTCTTGGCCTCCTTGTCATCCGGACTGTCATAGCCGTACAGCAGGCCCGCTGTCATGAATATGCCGCTGAGCGCCCCGCATACCTCACGCAGCCGCCCCATACCGCCTCCAAAGGAAGAACTCAACCGCAGAGCCTCCCTTTCCTCCATGCCGTGCAGATCACAGAATGCTGTAAATACAGACTGGGCACAGTTATATCCCTCCAGAAACAGCTCCATGGCCTTACCCGCATGGACGCTTGATTCCACATCGATAGTCATAAACCATCCTCCTCTTCTGACTGTCAAAGCGCCGGCTGTGCTGCCCCCGGCGGACGGCAAAGGACCGGCAAACCGCCGGCCCTTCCCCTCCGGGAACACCCGGAACAATCACTTGAAATTATACTCGGTTACGATTTTCTCACGTCCCGTGGTCACATCCGTAAAATATTCATACAGACAGATTCCCAGGTAGGAGCCTGAAATATTCCACACATTTCTGTAGCCCCGGTTCACAAGGGCCATGCACGCATTATAGCTTCTCTGGCTGGAACGGCAGTGGAGATATACAGGGCGATCCTCCGGTATCTCATCCAGGCGGTCCCGCAGCTCTGACAACGGTATATTGACAGATGTCTTTAAATGGCCCAGGCTGTACTCATTCTTTTCGCGGACATCGATGATACACGCGCCTGACTCCACCAGCTCCCGCACCTTTGTCACAGGCACCTGCCGAACCCGTCCATAGAGCAGGTTCAGGGCCACCAGGGCCGCCTGGTTCACCACATCCTTGGCCGTACCGAATACAGGAGAATAGCACAGCTCCAGCTCCTTTAAATCCTCCAGCGTGCCTCCCATGGAAATCATGGCCGCAATGACATCTATCCTCTTATCCACATTTCCCCGTCCAATGGCCTGGGCTCCCAGAATCTTTCCGGTGGGATATTCATAAACCAGTTTAAAGTGCATGGGAGCGCTTCCCGGCATGAGCCCCACCTTGTCCGTAGGTATGATGTAGACGGAATCATGGGAAATACCGGCTGCAGCGGCTGCTTTTTCGTTCAGCCCAGTGGCCGCCACGTTCAAATCAAAGATACGGACCGCGCAGGAACCGATAACCCCCTTGTTCTGATGGGGGATGCCGTACATATGGTCTGCCGCAGCCCTGGCCTGTCTCTGGGCCGGCCCCGCCAGCGCCAGCCTGGACGGCTTATGGGTCAGCCGGTTAAACACCTGGATGGCATCCCCCACCGCGTAGATGTCGGGGTCACTTGTCCTGTAATTGTGGTCCACCTTAATGGCTCCGGTCTCCCCCAGCTCCAGACCCATGGCCTCAGCCACTCCTGTTTCAGGCGCAACACCGATAGCCAACACGGTCATCCCAGCCTTTACCGCCTTTCCCGAAGCCAGGGTAATGCTTTCCTCCCCGATGGCGCTGACACCGTCATTTACAATCACATCCACACCATGGTCCAGCAGCTCCTTCTGGAGCATCTGCACCATATCATAATCAAAGGGCGCCATGATCTGGTCCTGGGCCTCAATGACAGACACATGCCTTCCGTCCATGTTGAGATTCTCAGCCACTTCAATGCCGATAAATCCGCCTCCCACCACAGCCACATCCTGAATCCGGCAGTCGGTGACAAATTTCTTCAGATTCACAATATCCGTCACATTCCTCACCGTAAAAACATTGGGCCTGTCCACGCCCTCTATGCTCTTTGGACGGATGGGATTCGCCCCCGGAGAGAGGACCAGAATGTCGTAGTGCTCCTCATAGACATCTCCGGTACATCCGTTTCTCACCCGGATGGTTTTCTTCTCCCTGTCCACAGACAGCACCTCGCTGTCCGTTCTCGCATCAATGTCATACTGCTTCCTGAACTTCTCCGGACTCATCATAACCAGGGCATTGCTGTCCTTCACCGTGCCGCTGAGATAGTAAGGAAGGGCACAGTTGGAAAATGACACGTGGTGCCCTCTCTCAAACATGATAATTTCCGACTTTGTATCCAGTCTCCTGGCCCTGGCCGCCACAGACGCGCCGCCAGCCACACCGCCTACAATCAATATTCTCATCTGCTCTGCTTCCTTTCTTCCGCCGTCATGATTCTCTCAAAACACTCATCCACAATGTCCGCAGCCATACAGATCATATCGAGACAGCGGGTATCCTCTTTTTTATAGGTCTTTACCAGCTCACAGCAGGCATCCGACCCGAAACGCTCCACGAATTCCTCTGCAAATGCGGCCACGGCCGGTTTAAGCTCCGGTGTGGCATGGGCCCTCTCCTGAATAAGCCGGTAGCTGATGGCGGAACATCCGCCGCACAGCGCGCCGCATGCCTTTCCGCAGCCCATTCCCCCTCCGAATCCTCCCACCAGCTTTACCGAATCCTCCGGTATACCCAGGCCATATTCATCATTCAGAGCCCGCAGCATGGCTTCCGCGCAGTTATTGTCCTTTTCGATGAAGTACTCATAAATCCTGTCCCTTGTCATCTTACCTCTCCTGTTCTCTCAGAGTATCATTTATCCATATTATAGATATTAGCATGTTCCAAGCAGTCAATGCAAGTTCTTTGGCAGCAAGTTCTCCGGCAAAACGAAAAAAAGGAGCCGGATTTCCAGCATCCCGGTGTATCCCATGACGATACACCGGAACCTGGAGCATCCGGCTCCCAGTTCACACTATTCTCCCAAATTCTGGAATACAGCCTTAAGCGCAGGATACATCTGCCTGAACTTGCTGTACTGTTTTTCATATTTTTCCGTCAGTTCCCCATCGGGTTCAATGGTTTCCGTCACTCTCACAATGCTGTCAGCGGCCGTCTTCACATCCGGGTATTCTCCGCAGCCCACAGCCGCCAGTATGGCGCCTCCCAGGGCAGGACCCTCCTCATTTTCAACCACATCCACCTTAACATTCATGATGTTGGCCACCATCTTTTTCCACAGGGGGCTCTTTGCGCCTCCGCCGCAGATTTTAGTGCGGTCAATGCGGATGCCCAGACTTCTGGCTACCTCCAGTGAATCCCGAAGTCCGTATACCACGCCTTCCAGCACGGCCTGGGTCATCTCCTCCCTGCTGGTATCCATGGTCATGCCGATAAAACATGCCCTGGCCCTTGGGTCGTTGTGGGGAGAGCGCTCTCCCATGAGATAGGGCAGATAGAACACATGGTTCTCTCCCAGCCTGACAATTCCCTCCTGCTCCCTGGAAAACTCCTTGGTCTTAAGGATTTCCTCCATCCACCACTTGTTGCAGGAAGCAGCGCTGAGCATACATCCCATGAGATGGAAGTGTCCGTCCGCATGGTCAAAGGAATGAAGGGCATTGTTGCAGTCCACCTTAAAGCTTTCACTGGAAATAAAGATGGTTCCGCTGGTCCCCAGGGAAATGTTGCAGCATCCCTCTCCAACGGTTCCTGTGCCCACAGCGGCAGCCGCATTGTCCCCTGCGCCGGCAATGATTTTTACATCCTGTGAAAATCCCAGCTCCCTTGCCAGCTCCTCCTTCAGATTTCCCACTACCTCATAGCTCTCGTACAGATCCGGAAGCTGTTTTCTGGTAATGCCGCACAGCTCCATCATTTCCCCGGACCAGCACTTGTGGGCCACATCCAGAAGCAGCATGCCGGAGGCATCGGAATAATCCGTGCAGAAGCTGCCTGACAGCCTGTAAGCAAGATAATCCTTTGGCAGCATTATCTTGCATATGCGCGCGAAGTTTTCCGGTTCATGTTTCTTCATCCAGAGAATCTTCGGGGCCGTGAAGCCGGTAAAGGCAATGTTGGCCGTGTAAGCGGACAGCTTATCCTTGCCGATGGTCTGGTTCAGGTAGTCTGTCTCCTTTTCGGACCGTCCGTCATTCCAGAGGATGGCCGGGCGGATGACCTCATCCGCCTCATCCAGCGTCACCAGACCGTGCATCTGGCCTCCGAAGCTGATGCCTGCCACCTGTGCTTTGTCACACTCCGAGGTCAGCTCCTTTATGCCGTCCACGGAGGCTGTAAACCAGTCCTCCGGGTTCTGCTCCGACCATCCGGGATGGGGGAAATACAGGGGATACTCCCGTGAAACCACCTTGTGGATTCGTCCGCTTCCATCCATTAACAGCAGTTTTACCGCTGAGGTCCCCAGGTCCACTCCTATATAAAGCATATCTTTCCCTCCCTGCGTTTTTATGCAAATGGATTCTCTGTCTTATATCTTACGCTCTTTGGCTGGTTGTAGCCGATTTCATCCACATCCACGCCAATGTACTTAAATACCTCAAACAATGCCTTGCCGTAGTTTCCGAAGGCAACAGCTCCGTGGTGCGGATAGTTCTTCTCGATGAGTACATGGCGGTAGAACCTTCCCATCTCCGGAATGGCGAACACACCGATGGAGCCAAAGGAACGTGTGGCAACCGGAAGCACCTCTCCCTGTGCAATGTAGGCTCTCAGCTTGTTGTCTGCCGTACTCTGGAGGCGGTAGAAGGTAATGCTGCCCGGCTTAATGTCTCCTTCCAGGGTTCCCTGGGTCACTTCGATGGGAAGAGCCCTGGCCATAATCATCTGGTACTTCATCTCGCAGAAGGACAGCTTGCCGGACGCGGTGTTGCCGCAGTGGAAGCCCATAAATGTATCCTTAAGGGTGTAATCAAATTTACCCTTGATATCAGCTTCATACATATCCTTGGGCACGGTGTTGTTGATGTCCAGAAGAGTAACCGTATCCTGGCTGATGACTGTACCGATGTACTCGCTGAGCGCTCCGTAGATATCAACCTCACAGGATACCGGGATGCCCTGGGATGTCAGGCGGCTGTTCACATAGCATGGCACGAAACCAAACTGTGTCTGGAATGCGGGCCAGCATTTTCCGGCAATGGCCACATATTTGCGGTAGCCCTTGTGCTCCTGCACCCAATCCTTTAAGGTCAGCTCATACTGGGCCAGCTTGAAGAGAATCTCCGGCTTCTTGTTGCCTGCTCCCAGTTCTTCCTCCATCTCCTTCACAATGCCCGGAATCCTCTCATCCCCTGCATGCTTGTTGAATGCCTCAAACAAATCCAGCTCAGAATTCTCCTCAATCTCCACACCCAGGTTGTACAGCTGCTTGATAGGCGCGTTGCAGGCCAGGAAGTTGAGAGGTCTTGGTCCGAAGCTGATGATTTTTAACTGGCTTAATGCTGCCACTGCGCGGGCAATGGGCACAAACTCATGAATCATGTCCGCACAATCCTCAGCATCCCCTACCGGGTACTCCGGGATATATGCCTTGATGTTGCGCAGTGCCAGGTTGTAGCTGGCATTGAGCATACCGCAGTATGCGTCGCCGCGGCCCTGGCACAGGTTATCCCCTGACTCCTCGGCTGCCGCCACGAACATCTTAGGTCCGTCAAAATGCTTTGCCAGAAGTGTCTCTGATATCTCAGGTCCAAAGTTGCCCAGGTATACGCACAGTGCGTTGCAACCTGCCTTCTTTATGTCCTCCAATGCCTGAACCATATGTATCTCGCTCTCCACGATGCACACAGGACATTCATAAATCTCCGCAGCGTCATATTTGGCCTTGTAGGCTTCCACCAATGCTTTTCTTCTGTTGACAGAAAGAGACTCCGGGAAACAGTCCCTGCTCACTGCCACGATTCCGATTTTTACCTCTGGTGTATTGTTCATTGTAATTTCCTCCTCATACATGATTAAATTTATTTGTCTGCATCTGAGTTTTCAAGTTCTGAATCAGACGCTCAGATTCTCTCCTTTGAGGCCGATAAACGCCTCTTCCGGCAATCCGCCCTCTGCATGGCCTATGAGCCACTTGTTTCTGGCAAACAAAAGCCTGTCCTCCGGGTCCTTCACCTCCACTGGCTCCAGGTCCAGATTGGTGCCCTTTGGAAGGACGATGACACATCTGAAGCCCTCATCCTTCACATGGCAGGGCGCATAGTGCAGGGTTGTGGCATATACCTCCACCGCGGTTCCCGCCGGAACCAGAAATGCCTCCATCCTGGATGTATCGTATGTATGGTCTTCCTCAATGTCCTGCTGTTTTCCCAAAATCAGTATCAGGTCGTCCACGGCAATGTCCACCTCTGAATCCCGGTGATATTCCACCGCATTCAGTTTCTTGTTATGTCCGTTGCAGCATCCTATCTGAATTGGCATCTGGCTGTAAATCCTGCGTTCCAGTTCCTTTGCATCAGGCAGGGCCTCCATTTCAGGCAGCGAGGGAATGTAAATCACATCCTCCGGCAGGGGCGTATGCTCCATTGCCTTTAAAAGACCGCTGAAATCATAACCTGTGATGACCCTTCCATAGGCTTTAAACGCCGGATCCGTCACCTTCCTGACTGTCATCCCCATGTTCATACCTCCTTATATCGGGCCGCGCGTTTTTCCATCCGCACCAGCCTGTTTTCTCTGGTATCCATTATAATATAAACAGGCAAAAAAACGTGCTGTTATTTTACGAACTAACAGCACTTTTTTGCGATCTTCATTCATTTGTCGATGACTGGCGTATCATCTGTTTCTGGTTCATCTGCTTGCGGTACTGGCTGGGCAGGCAGCCGTACCGCTTTTTGAACGCCTTGGCAAATGCCCTTGCATCGGCAAACCCATGGTCCAGGGCAATGTCCCCCACATAGCGGTCCGAATTCAGCAATTCCCGCATGGCATACTTTACCCTCAAATCCATCAGGTATGTGCGGTATCCCACCTGAGCATATTCCCTGAACATGTGGGAGAGATAGGAGGGCGTAAAGCCAAACCTGGAAGCAACCATTTCCAGACTCAGTTCCTTGTCATAGTTCTCCTTCATGTATTGCATCACCTGGGACAGCTTATCCAAATGGCGCTTCTGCTGCACCTGTACCTTATCTATCTGGTCAATCCTGAACTCTGTCACAAGCAGATAGAGGAATTCCATAAACTGGCTCTTTACCTTCAGGCGGTAGCCGAATTCCCTTTGCTCATACGTCCGGTACATGGCAGTGACCAGGGACACCAGCCTGGCCTTCTGCCCCTCTTCCTTATCCCCAAAGGTAATGCTGGGCTCATCACTCATATATCCCTCAAATGATTTCATTGGAATCTGGAGGACAATGGTAATATTGGGATCGGGGCACTCAATGGAATGGATTTCATTGGGATTCACAATGACAAAATCATTGGGCTTCAATGTGTACTGCCTGGAATTGATAAAGAAATCCAGCGTTCCCTCCAGCACAAGAAACAGCTCCACAGACTGGTGCCAATGCTTGCTGACCCGGTAATTTCCATCCCTTCCCTCGAATATGAACATCCGAAAGGGCAGATCGTCATTGGGAATCACTGTCTCGTATCTGAAATCCATCCTGTACCCTCCATTTCCTGTCTGTCAATTGTAAATCACGGTATCCGGCAATTGAACTTGCTTTCTGTCACTTACACTGGCCGGTTCAGCTTAAAAATCACCATAGTCACCGTCCCCTCCTGGCCCCTGGTGCCGCTGTTAAAATACAGGGACAGAGAAGTGGTCTGAGGCACCCGCACAATGAAGGAGCTGGCCCCAAAGGCGCTGCTTCTTGCATTTGCTGTCCAAAAATATATGCCGTATTCAATGTGGGAACTTCCGTTGTAAGCAGGTGTTATCTGCATATAACCGGCATCCGCAAGCATGGACGACACCTGGTAGGAGATCCAATAGTATCCCGGCGCAAGCGCAATGTGGGTGGAGTCTGTCAGAACAATATTTCCGGTGGTATCCGCAACCCCCACCCCCACCGGTATCCGCTGGCCATTATTCCACAGGTCGGCAAAATTGATAAAGGATGCAAACACATCTCCGGCTGCGGGGCCGGTGATTCCTGTAGGACCGGTGGCTCCCGCAGGCCCGGTGGCTCCCGCAGGCCCGGTTACTCCCGCAGGCCCGGGGACTCCTGTAGGATCAGTAACTCCCGCAGGACCAGTAGCTCCCGCAGGACCGGTGGCTCCCGTAAGGCCGGTTGGCCCCGGCAATCCCCGGGGACCCACAGCTCCCGGATTTCCCTGAATCCCCTGAGGGCCCTGGGGACCTGTGGGCCCTATGACTCCCTGCATTCCCTGGGGACCCTGTATTCCCATTGGCCCCCGTGGACCCGTGGGGCCGGTGTCTCCGGCCGGGCCTTGCCCGCCTCTGGGACCTTGGGGCCCCATGGCTCCGCGGGGACCTGTATCTCCCTTTGGGCCCACGGAACCTGTACTTCCCTCAGGACCTGTTGCTCCCTGGGGGCCGGCCGGGCCCTGTGCTCCCGTCACGCCTCTCTCTCCCGGCACACCCTGAGGGCCCTGGGGGCCGTCGGCGTCTCTCATCCCCGCAGGTCCCATGGGGCCAGCGGGCCCTGTATCTCCCTTTGGGTCTGCCGGCCCCACCGGGCCCGGACAGCAACAGCACTCCTTACACCAGCATTCTTCTCTTTCCCTGAAATCCTCCTGATTGCCTTCCCACATTTTGGTTCCCCCTTCTGCATATAGTTTGTATGAATCCATTACTATCAGTATATGCATCAGACCTGTACTGTTTCCGGGTCTGTAAATCAGGAGGGTGTCAGACAGCCTGAAAAAGGGGCATGCCTGGTGATTTCCGCTCAGCAGTTACCGGTCCACACATACCTTAAATACTCCCTGGCAGTCTGGACCAGCTCATATACTCTGGCCACATCGGTTGCGGGTCTGTCATCCATTTTCCAGCGCGGAAAAAACCTGGATACGTGAAGAGGGATTTCCGGGCTCAGGGATGATATCCAGCCCGCCATCTCCCGCATCTCCTCATCCGAGTCATTTTCCCCGGGTACAATCAGAGTGGTCAGCTCCACATGGTATTGGCGGCTGGACCGCGTGATAAAATGCTTTACAGTCTCAAGGCCGCCGCCCAGCTTCCTGTAATAATGCTCTGTAAATCCTCTTAAATCAATGTTCATGGCGTCTGCCACGGGCAGGATTTCATCCATCACCTGGTCAGATACGCTTCCGTTGGTGACGATTACATTTTTCATACCTGCTTTTCTCACAAGGCGCCCTGTATCCCTCACATACTCCCAGCCCACCAGGGGCTCGTTATAGGTATAGGCAACGCCAATATTTCCCTTTATCCTGAGCTCTGCGGCCTTTTTGGCCAGCTCCTCAGGACTTACGGGCACTGCACGGGAATCTCCCTCCCCCGCCATGGATATCTCATGATTCTGGCAGAAGGGGCATCGCAGATTGCACCCAAAGCTTCCCACGGACAATATAACAGAACCGGGCAGGAACCGTCTGAGCGGCTTTTTCTCTATGGGGTCCAGTGCCATGGACGTGATTTTCCCGTAGTTAACAGGAACCACCGCGCCGCCTGTATTCTTCCTGGCCCGGCACAAGCCGGTCTGCCCTTCTTCCAGGCTGCACCGGTTCATGCAGCCCCCGCACACAGCCTTCATGACGCTGCCCCATGGCGGATGACCTCAAAGCGTTCCAGCTCCACATCCGTCTCATCCACGCCTATCCCCGCCTTTTGCCTGGCAATGGACAATTGTTCCTCCACCGTGTCCACTCCCTCCAGATTGGGAAGCAGAAGCCCCCGCTTCCTGCCTTTGGTGACAATGACGCCGTAGCGCACCGGGTCCAGCTGGTCCTCACCCTGAATCCGCTCTGCCCCGCCCAGCACATCCACGCTGTATTCAAGGAAAGGCAGCTCCTCCTCCCGGACTGACGGAAACCTGGGATCATGGATGCCTGCACTCACCGCGTTCTGTATGATTTCCTCCGCAACATTCCGGCATACCGGCGATATGGTCCCGATGCACCCCCGCAAAGCGCCGCCCTTGTGGATGGATACAAACACTCCGGCCCTTGTCTCAAGCATTTCCTCCGGCAGGCCTTCCTCCGCCCTGCTAAAGGGAACCAGCCTTCCCTCATGCACATAATACTCCAGGGACCTGTGGGCAAGAGACACGTAAGCATCCTCTTCCTTCCGCTGTTTTTTACATGCTTCCTTCCGGCAGCTTTCATATGCTTCCAGGAATCTGCGCCCTTCATCATCCCCGGCCACCCGGAACGTGCAAATCCCATAGCCCACCCCAAAGGGCCCTTCATAGGTCAGACGCCTGGGCATAACTGCCTTTCCATCCATGGCTCCCGCCATCATGGTAAAGCTGCGGTGGCCGCATTCCCCCGCCTTTTCGCAGAAGCCCTCAGAAAATGCCAGCAGCTCCCCAAACTCCGCCTTTCCCATAACATCCATTATCCGCTCATCATACTCCGGCCCCTGGACGCTGTAGCCGTAAGGCCCGTCCCCTCTCAGTTTATGGGACAAATCCCCGCTGGCCACAATGAATACCCTGCGTCCCAGATTTTCTGCTGCTATGGCAATGTACCGGCCTGCCCGGTAATGGTCGGCAAAGGACAGCCCGGAACCGCCGATTCGCACCAGCTTGTAATCCCTGTAATGCTGATGGATAAAATGCAGCGGGACCAGCGTTCCATGGTCCAGCTCCTTTTCCCGCTCTCCCTCTGTACCCATGGGAAAATCATCCTCCCCACAGAGCCTGTCCAGCTCCTTTACGAAGGCTTCGTCATATACGGCTTCCTCCCCTGCCTGCGGGGTCATGAACTGGCCAAAGTCTCCCCTGGCTTTCTTTCCCGGCGACACATGGAAATAGTCCACATACATCACCGCATGCGGCGAAATCACCACAATGGTATCCGGCTTCAGCTCCGCTGCCATCCCGGCAGCCTCCTGGTATGCTTTAATGGTATCCTTAATGAGAATCTCCTGCCCTCTGCCCACCTCCGGCACAATCAGAGGCGGATGGGGCACCATGATTCCTCCAATCACAGCCATAATGCCTCTCCTTTCCGTCCGGCGCGTTCCTTCGGACCGGTACAATCCTCCAGCCCGGCGCGTTCCATAACATGCTCTACCTTAAGTATAGCATCGGGAATCCTTTTTTTAAAGGGGATAACCCACAAAGCAGGGCTGTTTCATGAAAGCGTTTCATATTTCCGCAGCCATCCTGTACCTGCTTGATACGTACCTGTCTCAATCTTCCTACACCTGCCACATATGAGCGTTCTTCCTGTATCCCTTTTATCCCGTCTGGATTGCTGTAACACGGATACTTCACAGGACCTGAATTCGCCCCTGGGAATCTTAATCGAAACATCACACTGGATAAATCCGGAACCAGAATAGCCATAACCGTTTCTCAGATTATGGCTATTCACTTCTATGATACACAGATTACTTTATGTGCTAAATCACACCGTTTTTTATCATGTGCGACTCCCACGCACAAAACCTCTCCCGATAAGCCGGTATAATAGTGATTATCCAGGATTTGATTCAGTGCATCTTCTTTTAGTTGTTCAATATTCTCTCCCTGCTTAAATTCTATAATTACATGGACATTTCTTGGCGACAAGGATTGCAGCGTGATATCGCTCCGACCATATCCTGACTCTAAGTTACTTGTCACCTTATATGCACCTCGCAGAGTAATGCACATGGAGACACTGAAACATCCATTGCAGACTCATTCCATCTATTCCAGCTATTTCAGCAATCAATATCTGGAATTCATCCATAACCTCATTATTCGGGATCTTAACTACGGATGTCTTTGCATCAATCCATTCAGTCACAGTTAGATATCCTGCATTCACCAGAAGCCCCCACAGGCTGAAAAGGCTCTCTCTTTCTGCAAAAGATGTATCTAGTGTAATCCATACTGCCGCTTCTTTACCAGAAGCTAAGACATCAAATGTATTCCAGAAATTTCTGTCCGCACTTTTCAAAGCTGTTTTTATTAGAAAATTAGCCGATGTTTTTATCCAGTAATTCTCCAATCGGCCTTTTTGAGCAAAATTTATGACAGACCACGGATTATACATCTCTATCCCGCCGATTTTATATCCGTCATACATACTGCGAACTTCGTCATTCAATTCAAATCCATACTCTTCCAGCAGGATTCGAGTCTCATTCTCATTCAATCCAAAATAAGGTGCATACTCATTATCGATTACCGTATATACCTGCGGATTGTTAAACTGAGAAAATATACTTTCCTTTGCCACCCTCTGAACTCCAGTAATCAGCGCCTGACCCAATGACGGATTTCCCTTCATGGCGCTTCCATAGAGATTAGAAAAAAAATGGCCCAAGCTGCTCATGATAACCGTATTCATAGCTGCTCATAATTGGTTGGTCATATTCATCAATTAGCAGAATCGGCGCGACACCATAGCCCTCATTCACAAATTGCGTCAGAAGCTGGATAGAAAGAGCATACTGCCCAGGATTTGCCACAGGATTTCTCAAAATATCAATCATCTCGTAAAAATCCCTTGTTTCAAAGAAGTCTTTGACCATCTTATTCCGCAAAAGCTTTTCGTATCTTAAATACTCCCAATACAGTTGCTGTTTAATAATAAACAAGAGCTCATCTGCGGTGGCCCCCTTACAGTCTTTAAATGTAAGGTAAATAACCGGGCGGGAGTTTATCTGCCCTGCATATTCCGTATCCATGATTGCCAAGCCTTCAAAAATATCCCGGCTATTCTTTGTAATATCAAAAAATTCCCGGATCATTGTCATATTTAACGTCTTGCCGAACCGTCTGGGACGAGCAATCAACGCTACCTTATCATTCATATCCAGAAACTCTTTTATCATCAGGCTTTTGTCAACATAATAACTGCCATCTCTTCATACATCAGCAAAATTATCATTTCCGATTGGTAATGTTTTTCTTACACCCATACATTTAACCCTCTTTCCCGTTCTTTTGCCTGTCATCATCATATCATATTTACAAATAGCTTTCCATAGGTATCGTTTCATGTACAGGGCTGTTTCATGAAAGCGTTTCATAACTTTCTGAAGCTCCGCTAAATGCCTTTTGCTCCATCGGACGATGCGGCGCAGTTTTGTCTTCCCTGCCAGCAGTCCCATGATAAAACTGCTCTTTTCAATCCCATCCGGAGTGATCTTTCCGATATACGTATCCACCGGAACGGGGTATTTCTTTCCCCGGACTCGTTTGGAAGAATGCTGATACAAGTAATAATTGTTCCCCACTTTTTAACAGTTGTTCCTGTTGTTTTTTTGTTTCTGTACCCAATCCGGATATACTCTATGCAAATAAAAAAAGCCAGTTTTTTGGAATGTACGAGTACAAACTTTAAACCAGCTTTTACGCGGGGTTTTATATAATTTTTATATTTCTTCATGAAACAGCCCTACCACAAAGTCAGCACAAGAAGCACTGCCAGGAACAGCAGATTGACCGCGGTAAACCATCCCAGATACCGGCCTTTTTCCATGGGATACATGCGGGCGATATGTTTATAAGAAATAAGGCTCGCCATGGAGGCAATGAGTGTTCCCAGCCCTCCCAGATTCGTCCCCACAATCAGCGCACTGTAATCCCCGGAAAATCCGGACAGCAAAAGGGCGGCAGGCACATTGCTGATAACCTGGCTGGCGCCCACGCAGGTGATGATTTCCCGGCCCTCCAGAATCCGTTCCAGGAACCGGCAGAAGGCCGGCACCCTTCCCATATTGCCGATGAATACAAAAAACGCGCAGAACGTCAGGAGAAGGGAATAATCCACAGCCAGGAACAGGCCCCTGTCCCCAATCCACACCCCCACGATAACAACAGCCAGCAGAAGCTACCACGGAAGGACGCGGGCCGCACAGCCCAAACTGAGCAGAAAGAGGACCAGATACA
This sequence comes from Clostridia bacterium, assembly GCA_021201905.1. Taxonomy (GTDB): domain Bacteria; phylum Bacillota; class Clostridia; order Lachnospirales; family Lachnospiraceae; genus Enterocloster. The sequence goes on along the minus strand of JAJQEA010000251.1, from coordinate 406 downwards.
GTGCTAAACGTCCCAAGTAAATACCGTTTCCTGCCGCCTCCATACTCACTGCTTCCTGGGAAAATCCGGGAAACCCGCTGACCATGGCCCCCTGTTCCCCGCTGTTTTTCTCCGTTTCCGGCATCCTGTTCCTCACGGCCACTACGGCCAGACAAATCCCCAGCATTCCCAGGGATACCGCTGTGTAGGGCGCCATCAGCTCCATAAACCGGCCTGCGCTTAAACCGGCTTTTGAATACAGATAAAGATTCTGGGGATTGCCAATGGGCGTCAGCATACTTCCCAGATTGGCCGCAATGGTCTGGAGCACCACCACAGGCAGTACCAGCGGTTCCATGCCGGCCATCTTGAGGACCGCGATGGCAAAGGGGACAAAGGTAATCAGTGCCACATCATTGGTAATGGC
>JAJQEA010000248.1 GCA_021201905.1 Clostridia bacterium | reverse complement strand
ATGAAAGGTCCTCTAATATAGTAAACAGCCTGATTCTCCAGTCCAGGGTGTCGCTTTTTTTATTGATTATTTACGTCTTTTTAACGATCTCGTTACAAGTTATCATATCGCAAATCTCGCGTAAGAAGATGATTGCGCCTGTTATTGGCATCATGAACCAGATGCGTGAAATAGCAAGCGGAAAGCTGTCCGTGGAATTTAACCTGAAGCCTGATACGTCTGAGATAGGAATGTTGATTGAATCCATTCACTCAACGAAAAAGGAATTGAGAAAATACATAGAAGATATCAGGGCCACCCTGACTGCCATGGCGGACGGCAATATGGCGATACAGACCGGCACCGAATACAAGGAGGAATTCAAACCTATCCAGAATTCCCTGCAGTTAATTCTGGAATCCCTGAACCATGTGCTCCGTGATATTGAAGCAGCAGCTGAACAGGTTTCTGAAAGTTCTAAACGGGTATCCTCCTTTGCCCAGACCCTTTCCCAGGGCGCCACAGAACAGGCTGCTTCTGTGGATGTCCTGAACAGTGAAATTGATATCCTCTCCAAGCAATTGGTGGAAGCGGCCCAGAAGGCTTCCGTCTCACGGGAGGAATCCATAAACGCCAGCGAGCTGCTCAGAAGAAGCAACCAGATGATAGAGGGATTGTCGGGCACGATTAAGGAGGTATCCAGTGCCTCCAGCCAGATTGGAGGGATCGCAAAGATCATAGAAGATATTGCCTTCCAGACCAATATTCTTGCGCTGAATGCAGCAGTGGAGGCGGCCAGGGCCGGGGAAGCAGGAAAGGGCTTTGCCGTGGTGGCCGATGAGGTGCGCAACCTGGCCACAAAAAGTTCAGAGGCCGCAAAGGATACCACGGCCCTTATTAATGACACGTTACAGCTGATCAATACAAGCGCCAAATTAACCACCGATACCGCCAGCTCCCTGGCCGATGTCATGATGGGGGCAGAGCAGGCCACTGATATGGTGGGGGATATTGTGCGCGCGTCAGAATATCAGAGAGAAGCCATCCATCTGATTCAGGAGAACTTAAATCAGATAACCGATGTTGTGCAGAATAATGTTGCAACCGCGGAAGCGTCGTCTGCCGCCGCTGAGGAGCTCAGCGATCAGGCGGAAGCACTGAAGAAGTCTACACAGCGTTTTATACTGCGCTGAGCGGAAGGGCCAATGGAGGGATGCATATGACGGAAAAACAGGCAGCTGCCTTCACAAGAGAGATATGCCGGATATATTTTGAAGAGCGGAATTATGATAAATTGATGAAGTATATCTCAAAAGATATTGTCTGGGTTGGTGTGCGCGAAAAAAAGGCTTTTATACATTTGAAAATCTTAAAGAGTATCTCAGGAGCGGAAAAGAGGTCTATAACGGAAGCATCCATGTGGACAATCAGGAATGCCGCGTAATGGGAATTACAGAAGATTTGATTTGTGTCTTATCCTGTCTGGATGTATATACACCCCCAAAGGAAGGGCCGGTTTTTACGGAACACATCCATCTTACCATCATATACCGCAGAGAGGGCAGTGAATGGAAAATCCTTCATATCCATAATTCATTTGCGGACGGGGGATACGGGGAGACAACCACGGCGGCGGACAGCAGACACTGGAGAGATTTTCTGATAATAAAAGAAGAGGCATCCAGGATGGCAGCCAAAGAAGTGGAAGAAGTCAAAAAACTGGACGCGCTTACCGGTATTTACAATATGGAAGGCTTTGCTGAGTGCCTGGAACATATCCTGCATAATAATCCGTCCAAACATTATGTAATCTTAAAATTTGGAATTAAGCAGTTCCGCTATATCAATCATGTTTTAGGTTACCGGGCAGGGGATAATATACTCAGGGAAATTGCATCCAACTTAAAAAAATTATGCACAGGCAGCGAGATATGCGCCCGGATTGAAAAAGATAATTTTGCTATCCTGCTCCAGTATGAAAGCAGGGAAGAGTTAGACAAGCGGATTGAGGGCTTTTGGGGGCAGTTTATCAGCCGGGAGACAGAGGCAGCATTGGACATCAAAGTGCATTTTAACGGCGGCGTATGCCTGATTGAGCCGGGAAGCGGGGAATCCGTCAAACAGATGTTAGACAAAGCCATGTTGGCCCAGCACTATAGGAAATCGTGGAAGTGGGAGAATCATTATATCTACTATGAACCGGAAATGGAGCGCAGCCAGCTGATGGAACAGGAATTGGTTGAAAGCGCAAGGTATGCCATGGAACGGAATGAGTTCCGGATGTACTTCCAGCCCCAGGTCTATTTGGATTCCGGTGAGATTGCAGGTACGGAAGTGCTGGTACGCTGGGTGAAGTCTGATGGAAGAATCGTTATGCCGGATGAATTTATCCCGGTTTTTGAACAGACAGGATTTATAAAAAACCTGGATTTTTATATGCTGGAGAAAGTATGCAGCCGTATGCGGGACTGGCTTGACGAGGGACTTAGGGTGTGTCCTGTTTCCATTAACCAGTCCAGGCTCCACCTGGAGGATCAGCATTATGTGAAGCAGTTCTGCGGGGTCGTGGACCGTTATCACATTCCCCATGAACTGATTGCCTTTGAATTGACGGAAAGCGCGTTTTCGGAATATGACCAGATGATTCAGAGACTGGCCGCAGAACTCCACTGTTACGGGTTTCGGCTGGACATTGATGATTTCGGAACAGGTTATACGGCGCTCAATCTTTTAATGCAGATTGAACCGGATGTTTTAAAGCTGGATCGGAGCCTGACCGCAAACTACCAGAATCCCAGAGGGAATCTGGTGCTTAAGAAAATGATAGAGATTGCAAAGGAAACCGAGACTACTATTATCTGTGAAGGAGTGGAATACCAGGAGCAGGAAGCGTATTTCAGGCGTCTGCAGTGCGATATTGCACAGGGATATTATTATTACAGCCCAATGACGGATGAGGATTTTTTGGAGAAGGTCCTGAAACCGCTTGCCGAAAATAGTA
>JAJQEA010000034.1:5493-27707 GCA_021201905.1 Clostridia bacterium | reverse complement strand
CCATGGAGCCGGAGAAGAGGGAGAGACTGGCAGAGGTCATGAAACGGCAGGGAATCAGTCTGAAAAAAAGAATTGCATAATCAGACAAATCTGCTATAATAAAGGGAGTGAAAGAATAGCAATTTGGAGCTTTATGCACAGAGAATCAAAAGCCGGCAGCAGCCATTGCTTCAGGGGGGTTCTGAAAATGTCAGATGCCTTTTAAGAATGGTTTGCCCGGTTTTTATCTTTGAGGACGTTATTCTTAAAAAAACATAACCAATCAGAAAAAAGGGGGCATATCATTGGACCAGAATCAGCTTCACTATGGGATATCACTGAAATTATATTTTGAAAATAAGGCATTCGAGCCCGGCATGTCAGCGCTTTTGAGGGGAGTGGAATCCACTGGTTCCCTTCAGGGGGCGGCCCAGGCTATGAACATGGCTTACAGCAAAGCCTGGAAGATGTTAAAGGAGTCGGAAAAGGCATGGGGGTTCATGCTGACGGAGCGGGAGACAGGAGGAAGGGACGGCGGCGGTTCCACCCTCACGCCTCAGGCTCTCCGGCTGCTGGAGGCATATGATGCCTTCATGGCGGAGACAAGGCAGGAACTGGACCGGTTATTTGAAGCACATTTTTCACCTGAATGGGTGGAAGAGCTGAAGCAGTCTGCGGAACAGGCAAGAGAATAATTTAAGATGGAAGGAAATGGATGTAAAATGACGGAACGTACAAAACAACTGGTAATTGTAAGAGGCGGCGGTGATATTGCTACCGGTACCATCCACAAGCTTTACCGCTGCGGATACCCGGTGCTGGTGCTGGAGTCAGGGTATCCCTCGGCAATCCGCAGATGTGTGGCCTTTTCCGAAGCAGTATATGACGGTACGTCTGAGGTGGAGGGAATCACCTGCATCAAGGCTTCCGGATACGACGAAGCCTGCGCCATCATGGAACAGGGAGCCGTGCCCGTCATGATTGACGAGAACTGCGGGGTGCTGGAAAAAGTGCGGCCCTGGGCCCTGGTGGATGCCATCCTGGCAAAGAAAAACCTGGGGACCACAAGAGATATGGCGGACAAGACCATTGGACTGGGGCCGGGCTTCACAGCCGGACAGGATGTGGACCTTGTGATAGAGACCATGAGAGGCCACAATCTGGGCCGCATCATTGGGAACGGAAGCGCGGCCCCCAATACCGGAATTCCCGGAGTCATCGGCGGCTATGGGGCGGAGCGGGTCATCCACTCCCCGGCCAAGGGGATTTTCTTTGGCAAGGCCCTCATTGGGGACATGGTGGAACAGGGCCAGGCCATTGGAGTCATTGTGACAGGACAGGGCGAGGTCACGGTGGAAGCTTCTCTGACAGGGCTGTTGCGGGGAATCATAAAAGACGGGTATCCGGTTGTGAAGGGATTTAAGATTGCTGATATCGATCCCAGAAAAAGTGAATATGAAAACTGCTTCACCATATCGGACAAGGCCAGATGCATCGCGGGAGCCGTGGTGGAGGGCTTACAGATGCTGGAGGTGAAGCAGGGGTATTGATTGGAGCGCCTATACGGCACAGACCGCACATTTTTCTTCCAGGATTTCAGTGAGGGCTGTGCCGCTGCTGGTATGGCAGCGGATAATCTCCGTACCGCTTCCCACCTCGTCCAGGGCGCAGCGTATCATTTTGTGGGACACCGTGTTGGTAAACAGGACCAGCAGGTCAGGACTGCCAATCTGTTTATCCAGGCTGGCGCTCATTTGGGTAAATACCTTTGCCTTACATTTGTAATTCTTGCAAATCTTCTTATATTGGCTTACCATGCGGTCATGGCCTCCGATAATGACAACGCTCATGTAAATCCTCCTTGTATACTAAGAAGGATTGTACTGTCTATGATGCTTATAGCAAATAAAAATAGTTCAATCACCATCGCGTCAATGCACTGGTTTACTATATTATAGTGGACGGATATTTAAAATGGAAGTAATGTCAAGCCTAAGTGTTCCTAAAAATTTTGGGAACATTCGGAAAAATGAGTGTGGTATGATTGTAAATAAACGTTATTATTTCAGCATGTACATATGAGTTTATATAAATGAGTGTGCAAGTTATTCTGGAGAGCAGGAGTGGGGGAAATATAAGTGTGGACGCAGAAGAAAAGAAAGAGTTAGAGGAATATTTAAAAAAGAACCAGAATGAAGAGTTGAAAACGCTGTTTACAGATATTGGAGCAGCGCTGCTGGCAGCATTTCTTGGTAGTGATAAAACGCAAGCGGCCAGCTATAATCAGCCTGGTTCGGGCAGCAACGGTGAAATAAACAGTGAGCTGTCTTTATGGATGAAACAACAGATGAATGATCATGAAAGCTTCCAGAGTCTGCTGTTAAAGCATTTGGAGAAAAAAAGGGTATAAGGATCGGTTTTCAGATTTCTACAAAAAAATATATCTGGACCGCAGGCTGTTCTCTAAGCTTGCAACCGAGGCATATCAATATCATCCGGATAAAAAGACCGTTTTCAAGCTGATATTTGGTTTGGAATTGACGATGGATGAAGCGCAGAAACTGCTTTTGTCAGCTGGATACAGTTTTAACAGCCATCAGCAATACGATATGATTATAAAATACTGCATTGAAAAGGGTATTTATAAACTGGAGCAGATAGATGAATATTTACAGATGTTTAGTGAAAAACCGTTATTTTTCGCATAGTGTAAAAATGTCACTTTCAGAGTGACAGACAGGTATGGGCCTGCGATATTATAATAGTTAAAAAATAGTGAATAAAGAGGTGCAAAATGGGGATACGGATTGTAATTCCTTTACTGGTAGGGGCGGTCATAGGTTTTATCACAAATGACATTGCGATTAAGATGTTGTTTCATCCAAGAAAAGCATTGTATATTGGAACATGGCGGGTGCCGTTTACTCCGGGCTTGATACCAAAGCAAAAGGACCGGGTGGCCAGGTCAATCGGAACTGTCATCAGTACACAGCTTTTAAACAGTGAGGTGGTTCTGGATACGCTGACTTCGGACAGTATGGTGGCAAAGGTCAGGGGACGGCTGGAAGGACTGGTGGAAGAGAACCAGTATAATGAAGCGACTGTTGAAGAGGCACTGCTTCTATTCTCCAAACAGGAAGTGGTGGAACATATTATTGTCACGCTGAAATCAGATGCGGCCGATTTGATATACAGAAAGCTTGCCGGCATGGAATTTGGAGAACAGATGTCAAAGATCTTGTTGGGTAAAATGAAGGACAAGATGAATACACCGTTGTTTTCGTTAATTGCCGGCATAATAGATGACGAGGCCATCGGCTCTATGGCTAAGAGCCTGGGGGAGTTGATCGACCGTGTGGTTGAGGATAATTCGGAGGATATAATCAGGAATCTGATGGATGTGGAGATTGATAAAATAAAGAATGCCAGGATTTGTGAGCTGATTGAAGAATACCAGGAAAAGATTCCTAAGCTGATTGATTTTACAATAGCTGCTTATAAAAAAGTGCTCACTAATAATTTAAAACCGGTTCTGGAAGGAATCAACCTGGCAAAAATCGTGGAGGATCGTGTGGCCTCCTTTGATGTGATACAGCTGGAGAATATGATTTTTGGAATTATGGACAGAGAACTAAAGGCAATCGTCTATCTTGGAGCGCTGTTGGGCTTCCTGATGGGAATCATCAATATTTTTGTATAACTGAATGAGGGGGAGAATGTACTATGGGGATAAATAAGATTGTAGAGCAAATTACACGGCAGAGGAAGGAACGGCTTCCGCTTATAGAAGACAAGCAGGCCATGCTTGAGAGCATGCTGAGTGCATTGGATGATTTTGATACTCTAAAGAGCCAGTTGGTTGACAGCGAAGGTAATGTGATGGATGGCAGATACCGGGCGCTTGTTGAAAAGTATCCGGAGATGGTGATTAAAATCAATGCGCTTTCCAGCGCGGAATGCAGAAGAAGAATTGCCCAGGTGGGCCTGGCATGTGACAGGGCAGCCAAACGGTTCTCACGGGAGAGTATTAATATCGCGGTAATCGGGAAAGCCAGGGTCGGCAAAAGTGAATTTTTAAAATCCATCAGCAATCTGTCGGATTATGTAATCCCGGCTTTTAGTGAAACAGACTGTACAGGCGCGGTATCTGTCATTGAGAATAAGCCGGGAGTCGCGTTGGAGGCCAGGCTGACGTTTAAGACTGAAAAAGAGATTATAGCAGTTGTTCAGACCTATCTGGACAGGATTATTCCCGATGTGGAAAACAGAATCGTGATCAAAAACCTGTATCAGATACGTGATCTTGATCTGGATGAATTAAACAGAAGAAAGGTGCACGGCAGAGCTGACAATAATCTGGTTCCTTATCTGGCTAAGTTTGTGGAGCATTATGAAGAGTGGGCGCCGCTTGTTAAGCAGGAGAGCCTGGTTTTGTACGAAGAGCAGGAGATACAGACCTATGTGGCGCAGAATAATGGAAAGAAGGAGGGGGAAGAAGGACAGCGGTCATTTTATAAATATCTGGCGGTAAGCACCTGTGAGATATCATGTACCTTTGATTACCGGGAAGCCGGTAAAATTACGTTGGTAGACACAGTGGGCTTTGAAGATAATGCAATCGGAATCGAAGATGAGCTGCTGCGTGTGGTAAACGATAAAAGTGACGCCGTTGTTTTCGTTCTGTTTCCGTTAGATGGAGCAGGCGGCAGTGTTCCGGCAAAGATCAGTGATATATATAACAAAATCGAGCAAAGCTGCCGTGACAAGAATCTGGATAAGTGGCTTTTCTGGCTGATTAATTATGCGCCGAATCACCCAAAGACGCCAAATCCCCGGGAATTCTGCGAACAGGCCTTAAAGACCCTTGCCATCAATAGCTGGGCAGGCGAAATCAGAAAGATTATTGACATACATAATCAAGAGCAGGTGCGGGAAGAGTTCCTGATCCCCCTGTTAAATACCCTGGTTACGAATCTGGATGAAACAGACGCGCTGTATCTCACCGATCTGCAGACGGCCCTGAATAATCTCAAAAAAGAGTTCAGTACATTTTGCGGCATGGCTAAAAAAGTATTGGAATCGGAGATACATAACGCCATCAGCACCCAGCCTCAAATGGCCCGATCCATCGAACAGATGGTTAAGAATATAACTGCGAAGCTGACGCTTTTATGCCGGGAAGAGAGGGGAAAACGGGATGTCCCATGTGATATATTGAAGGACAGTATTGACGCCATCATGAACGACATGCGAAATGGCGCGTTTGTGCCTGACGCGGACGCGATCAGGGAGGAACTGTTGTCCGACCAGCCGGCTTCTGTCTACATAAGGCATTGTAACAGGATCCGAAACCAGATTACCCAGCGGTTTACAGACACGGACAGTTCTCTGAACATCCTAGTTAATGAGCTTAAGAATTCGATTGCTTCCGTTCTGCTGTCTGATGAAGGCGGACGTCTGGAACGAGTGATGCGTCCTGATTCTGAGAAAGCTCTTTTCTGGTGGCTTGGGGATTTCGCGGATTACATTCTGCAGGATGTACGCTCCTATCCGAATCTTTATACCGCTTTCAGGCAGCTGTGTGAGTTTGATTTTTCGGTAAGAGGTTTCCTGACATATGAGGTGCGGGCATGTCTGGATCCCATTGATCCGGACCTGTCAAATATACCGGATATTGTAGGCGGGGATGACATTACAACCGCGGATAATATTAATTTTTATCTGGAACGAAAGCTGATTGATGTTGTAGATGCCTTAAACATTGCGCTGAATGAGTTGTTCCGTAAACCGAACAGAGCATTTTTTGCCGTGGCAAAAGAGTTTTGTGACAGAGTGATCTACTCAGAGAATGTGCGTTTTGAGTGGAATCGGCTGCTGGCAGAGAATTATCAGGCAATCTGGGAAGAAGAATACAGAAATATGGCAATCGCATCCGAATCATTTTTCCAATGGGAAGATGTTATGAACGGTCTGCTGAAATTCAATCAGTCTGCAGAGGGGTTTAACGTCAGGATAGGGGGGAACTAAGTATGAGCGGTGTATTCGATAAAATAAAAAAAAGCGTGTTTGGTGAAAAAATGCCTGAAAAAGCAATGATGAAGGTGACAATGCTGGGAGCCAGAGGCGTTGGAAAGACAAGTGTAATCACATCCATGTATAATAACACCAATGTGGCTGTCAGTGATACAAAGCTTCACATTGCTGCGGAAGAGGGAACTAAGATCATTCTCCAGAAGAAGCTGAACGATTTAAAACAGATGTTCCTTGCTAACAATGGAGCCGGAGATATGGTTCAGCCGGGTATTGCCGGTGACAATATGGTCAGTATTTTTGAATTTACATTCGGCTTAAATACAGAGAAGATTAATATAGGTCTTGAGCTCAGGGATTTCCCCGGCGAGTATCTGATTCGGGAGGCTGAGACAGTTAAGGAGTATATAAAAGAGTCCAGCGCGCTGCTGATTGCAGTCGATACACCTCATATGATGGAATGTGATGGCAGGTATAATGAAGGCAAGAACCGTGTATCGCTTCTTACACAGTTCTTTAAAGAAACATTGAACAGTGAGAGCGATGAAAAGCTGATTATGCTGATTCCTCTCAAATGTGAAAAGTACTATCATGACGGAAAGATTGACGAGGTAACGAATAAAGTAAAGGAAGTCTACCGGGAGCTGCTGACATTTCTGAGAGACCGTGACAATGACAATGGTATGAAAGGCAAGTTTGCCTGTGTGATTGCCCCTATTTTGACAGCGGGTGAGATTGTGTTCGAGCGGTTTGAAGGTACGGACGGAAGGGTAACGGAAGTAGTGGACAGCACCGGAAATGTGGTTCCTGCCAAGGTGACTTACCGGTATCTGCGGCCGGGGGCCAAGTATTCACCGCAGTTTTGTGAGCAGCCGTTGTTATATCTGCTGTCCTTTATCAGCAAACAATATCTCCGAATGAAGGATGAAAAGTCATCTGCCGGGCTGATTGTGAAGCTGAAAAAGCTCTTTAAGCTGACGCCGCAGACCAATCAGATGCTGATGGAGATACAGAAAATGTCAAATAAGAAAAATGATAATGTTTCCGGGTACGTTACCTGCTTTGGAAGAGGAAAGATATAGGAAGTGGAGGATACGGATATGGCGGATATTAATGTACTGATGATGGGGGGCAGACGTGCGGGAAAGACAAGTATACTGGCCGCAATGGATAGGTGCTGTAAGGAAATATTGTCCACAGACGAGCTGCTTCGTGTGGTATGCCAGGCCGGAAGCGTGGAGGTCATGTTAAAGATAACAGAGCTTTCAGACTATTTTACAGATCCACGCTATACGAAATCATGCAAATTCGTACCGGATGTGAATCCTACCGGCAGCGCGAATACCTTTGAATACGAGTGCAAGGTGAAGGGGCGGCCGTCCGGTTTTACACTGCGTTTTACCGATGTCCCAGGTGAATATTATGAGGAGCCCGACAAACGAAGTGATATGGAGGACATGGTGCGCAAAAGCCAGGTGCTGATGATCGCGGTGGATTCCCCGCATCTGATGGAATCCACAGGTGACAAAAGCGAGAGTGTTAATGGATATTGCTGTTACCATGAGAGCTACAACCGTGTAGCTGAGATAACGGACTTTTTTAAGACGGCATTTCAGAATAATGAAGACATACGCACCCAGAATAAGCTGGTTATCTTTGTTCCGCTGAAATGTGAGAAATATTATTTCAGGCAGGAGATGGAGCGACTTCATGACATGATCAAAAAGGGATATGAAGATTTATTCCGAATTTTGTCAAGCCCTGGAATTAATGAGATTTGCACGGTGGCTATTATGCCAATCCTGACGATTGGAGGGGCTGAGTTTTTTAAGTTTAAAAAATATTCCTATGTAGGCGAATATAATTATGTGGAAAATGCCGCGTTCCGTGCATATCTGCCCAAATACTGCGAACAGCCGCTGTTTCTGACCCTGCAGTATGTCATCTCATTGGCAAGACGTAAGGCGGAAGGAAGATTCCCTTTATTCAGGATGTTCTCTGAACTATTTGGAAACCAGGCAAAGCTGGAGGATCTGAAAACCTGCGAACATGATATTAAAAGTAAAATCATGAGAGATCCCGCCCTTGGATTTGATATTGTACAGGATCCCGTTAAAATGATCGAATAGCTTGGGGATTAGGGAGGATACAGATGGATTTTCACGTATTGATGTTTGGTCCAAGGCGCTGTGGTAAATCGAGCGCCTTGTCCGCAATGATTGACCAATTTGAGGAGATAACAAAAAACTCCAGCAGTGATATCCTGATCGAACCGGAGGCTTCCACGAAGCTGCTGCTGGAATCAAAACAGCAGCAGCTGAAGCGGATATTTGATACACATACAATACAAGGTGAAAACTGGGTTATTGATGAAAATCCGAGTGATGCGTCGTATGATTACATCTTCAATATAGAAATCAAAAGCTCCAAGAATTCATACCGTGTTATATTTACAGATATACCGGGAGAATGGCTGATGGAAGAGGCGCGGAGCAAGGAGCTGGATGCTCAGCTGGATAAGAGCCAGGTGATCATGATTGCCATTGATACCCCCCATTTGGTAGAGGAGGAAGGGGTTTACAGCCGATCCTTTAACATAACGGAACAGGTCATGAATTTTATATTGAAGATGGATGCAAAAAAAGGCCAGCCCAGGCTCATGCTGTTCGTCCCCCTCAAATGTGAGAAGTATTATCATGAGAAGAGAATGGGCGAGGTGAATGAACAGATAAAAAAGCAATACGAAATCCTGCTGAATACTATAAGAAATGATAATATAAAGCAGGCTGCGTACACCATAGCGATTACCCCCATTCTTACACTGGGCGGGGTTGTGTTTGAAGACTTTAAGAGAGATGAGGAAGGGTATGTAGACAGGTTCAATACGATGGAATACTCTAGGTCTCTTTATAAAAGGCCAAAGGCCGCGTACTATAAGCTTTATGAGGAAGCGCCTTACTACGCGCCTGCATTCTGTGAACAGCCGGTACTGTATCTGCTCAATTATATTGCCAAAAATACGGATGCGATCAAACAGGCCCAGGAGATAAAAAAGGAGAAGAAAAAAGAAAAAAAAATTCATGCGGAGAATGTTGGAGACGGCAATCGTCTTTGCGTTTGCCCCCATTATTATTGCAAGTTTTTTAAATACCGCGGCATGGTTCATTTTGGGAAAGCTTATCAAAGACTATTATTTTATGAACAGTGTCAAAAAAACATATTTGTGTCTGAAAACCAGTGGCGATGGATATGAGATTATTCAAGACCCCCTAAAGTTAGGAGAATGATTCGCGATGAAATTTTGTTTTAACAATTCATATCAGCAGTCTTTTGTGGGTTATCAGCTTTCAACAATAGAATCCGGGAGCAACGAACTGCATCAGATTGATTACAGCGGTATTCCTGACACGGTAAGAAGCAGTATGATGAACAGCGGAACAGAACAGATTATTTACCGGGACAAGGACGGCACCTACGTGATGTGCATGCGCAGGCTGACCGTAAGCAGCCCAAGGGACGGAAGGCAGTGGTATATCAATTTTGCCGTTACTGCCCGGGAAAAAGAGTTTGACCAGTTTTCCAGATTCGCGGCAAAGTGTTTACAAGACCCTGTCGGATTTCTTAAGGAGCTGGCGTGGTGGTTTGAGGCAGAGCCGGAAAAAATACTGTCCTATTCATTGGATACACAGCGGTTTAACCGTTATGTCTGCTCCGGATTATCTCAGAGGCGGCAAAACGGCCGATCCTTTATGGTGCCAGGCATCGGAGGGATTCTGTATCAACATGCGCTGAGATGCCTGAATCAGAGGTGGAAGAGGGGCTGTATCTATCTGTTGGTAACTGAAGCGGACCGGGAATATTTTAAAAAACAGAATCCGGTTTTTGATGGAATGTCCAGCCGGTATGTTTTCGGAAGCGGAGGGCGTCTAGATGATCGTATGACGTTGTCCTATGGGCTCATGGCAGGTCTTGCTGTTATTGGGGTTATTGTGATAATTGCAGGATTATTCAGAAAGGAGCAGGTATGATATCTGTTATATTCTTGTGTTCCAGCCCATTCGTGGGGTATACCCTTCGGATGGCGGATTACAAGAATAAGAAAATGGTAAAATGTTCCGCGGAGCAGATGACACAGCTGGGGTATAAGATCTTCAGTGTCAGCGGTACATATTCTATCTTAATGAATATTGAGAAAAGGAGATATTTTCACACACGCCAGTATAATTCGGAGATTCTGGATGAACAGGGGAGGAGAATTTATACCAATCTTGCGTTTGTAGGCGCGGCCGCGGATGAACATGACAATCAGATCATTAACCGGATTGCTGCCTATGAGTTTTTTGAAACAGAGACATTTTATAAAACAATCGCTGCAATGATAACCTTGACGGATACCGGGTTTGAGGTCGATTTTGAGAAGCTGGAATCGTATCTGGCGCAATTTGAAAAGGGGATCCGGTGCAGGACAAACAGTAAAAGGGTATCGGAGCTGTACCGTGAAATTACACAGGGTACAACTGGGAAAACCATAGAATTCGTTGTCCTGGAAGCAACCTGGGAGTATTTTATCAAGCAGGCTGAATGCGATTTTAAGAATTCTGTAAACCGGCGTTTTACACTTGCCGAAGCGAAATCAATGGCGGCGTCCGCTCAGATTGAGTTCGGTGAGGAGGGCCGGGTATCCGAAGAGGCATGTACGCAGGAAGAAGAAAAAAAGCCGGTTAAACCGCCGTAAAAGCCTTCAGTCAAGCCGCCGTAAAAACTGCGGGTGAAACCGATTATTCACGCCGCTACACCTGTGGGGCCTGAGAAACAGGAGAAGGATCAAAAAAAGGATGCTTTGATTAGCGAATTAAACTGTAGGCTTCAAAATGCCGAAACAGAACTGAAAAAGTACCGTGTCTTTGCGTCTTTTTTCAAACGCTATGTTATTATGAGCGCCATTGCGGGAGCTGTGCTGGCAGCGATCATTGTATGGCTTATTATGACATGGAAAAGGAATCAGGAGGAGCGTTATATGCCGGAGAAACTGCATGATATATCTGTTGATGATTTTACACATCCCGATGACCTGGCGGCCATCCAGGCGTTACATAATATACCGGCGGTGGACCGGTTTGTATCAAATATTGAGGATCAGAGCAACCAGATTATAATCAGAATGACAACCTTAGGCTCCTGCGTGCGTCTTACCGATGCCAATGCAGCCCATGTCTGTGAGATTGTCAGGAATGCCTGCGATATTATCGGCTATGGGCAGATGCCCGAGATTTATACGAGAAGAGCATACTCTCTGGATGTTTTTCCCAGCGGAGTAGAGCGCCCGGTCATTGTTATTCCGGATCTGGCATTGAGGACGCTGAATGATGATCTGCTGTATTTTACAGTGGGTCGGGCCCTTACCCGTTTCAAATCAGACTATCTGAAATTTTATCTGGTAGCGCAGCTAATGATTACATCCAGCAGTATCTTCCCGGTTGTGTCGGATGTAGTGAAGCTGCCTCTGGTCGGATGGATGAGAAAATCAGAACTGACTGCGGACAGAGGCGGGCTGTTGGTGTGCCAGAATTATAAAGCTGCCATGCGGTTTTTGATGTGCAAAGCTGGCATGCCGTACAAGGAGACTGCGCAGGTCAGTATTCCCGATTATATTGAAGCGTCCCAGACCAGCAATACCCTGACCAGGGCTGGAAAGGAAGCAAAAACTGTACTGAGCAGTACCGGATGGATCAATGACAGGATCAATGAATTATTTCTCTGGTATGCCAAGGGCAGTTATGACGATCTGCTGGAAGAATATCTGTAGATGAAGGGGCAAGGATATGGGAAAATACAATACAGACAATAAGAAATTAAATGTGAATGATTTTCAGCATCCGTTAGATAAGGCGGCTGTGGACGCGGTTGTTGCGATACCGGGATTTACGAAGCTTTTGAATTATATTTCAGAACATTCTGTGGAGAGGGTATACGGATTTATTAACAATTCCTCCAGATTGAAGCTGACAAAGGAGATGTCGCCTCTGATATTTTCCATGATATCGGAAGCTGGGGAAATGTTTCAGATAGAGGAAACTCCCAGCGTCTATCTGGAACGTTCTTACGAATATATAGTTACATTGGAAGGAATCAAAAACCCTTATATTATTTTTACTACTTCTTATCTGGAAGGCGTCGGGGAAGAGATGCTGTGGCCGGTGATCGCATCCGAATTTGCAGGTATCCAGTCGAAGCATGCCATGATAAAATTTATCGATGTAATTCTAAAAAATGCAAGAGGCGCGCTGCCCTTTGGCATTGATATGGTATTAGATCTGGCTATGAACAACTGGTACAGAAACAGGGCTTATACCTATGACCGCGCGGTCCTTTTGGCATCGGAGGATTTTGAGCTGACAGCAAAGCATATCCTTATGGGTGAGGCGGCTGACGAGGTGTTAGACAGTATCGGGCTGGGACGGCCGGACAATCCATATATGGAACAGACAAGTGAGTTTTTACAAAGAAATGGCATAGACGGCATTTATCAGAAATTCTCTACTGCATTTACACGGAGCCAATGGGCGGCTTCCCGATACGCGGAACTCTATAATTGGTACCAAAGCGGAGCATATCATGACGTTCTGGAGAGGAGTGTGACATAAGAATGTATGAACGGTTAAGCGGTTTAAAGGTTACGGATTATGAACACCCCGGTGAGAAGGTGTCAATGGCGGCACTGCGGAAAATTCCTCTTCTGGATCTTGTTGTTGGAAAATACATGGATATGATGATCCAGTTTGATCTGAGGGCGGAGTGCGTGGGCAGCAATTTCAGGATCACACCCCAGACCAATCCTCGTATCTATAAGCTGTATCAGCTGGCGCTGTCGCGTCTTGACATGCCAAAGGAATATCCGTTGTACAGTACGTTGGGATACGATTACAACGCGTTCGCCGCCGGAGCAAAAGACAATTTTATTGTGGTTCATTCGTCCTGTATCTCCGACTATTCAGACGGTGAAATGCTGCAGCTGCTGGGCCATGAGATTGGCCATATTAAAAGCGGACACGTGTTATACCATAGCATTGCGCACAGCCTGAACTCGATTCTTGCATCCTTCGGGGGACTGGCCCAGGGAGCGGCGGTGGGACTTCAATATGCCATCATGGATTGGAGCAGAAAAGCAGAATATACGGCAGACCGCGCCGGGCTTATAGCGGCTGCGGATTTCGATTCCACTATCAGCCTGACAATGAAGCTTCTTGGCCAGTCAGACCATATCGGTTACATCGATTTCTCTCTGGATAAGGTGCTGAAACAGGTGGATGATTTTGAAATGGAAACATCGGATTTGATAGGAAAGCTACTGTACGCGAACTTTACCCTAACAGCCACACATCCATGGTCCATACTGAGGATTAAGCAGCTTTATGATTGGTATCAGTCGGGAGAGTACCGGGCGGCGGTTGAGAAATATAATAGATAGAAGAGGTGGAGATTCCAGTAAGGATATGGCAAAAGAACAGGAGAAAGCTCGAGGTACTGTATGGTATATGAAGAGACATTATCAGAAATCAGACAACACAAGAAGAGACTTATTCATGTACGCGGAGATTATTATGTGAAGTGGATAGGGATTGATGGATCGCTTTGTGAAGGAGACTTTCGAGAGGAAACATTTAAGAAAAGGAATGATTCTTTTGAGTCAATGTATGATTATGATTTGATAAAAAAAGATGGTACAGTGGAGCATGGAGAATACCCAGCTATTCCCCAGAGTATGGCAAATAGTCCTGAATGGACTGGCATTAAGTATTTAGAAGGAGTTGGGCCTTTTGTCTTTGGAATTAAAAAAATGGAACTGTTTCACAGATGCAGAGGTATGAAGCGAAGAATCATAATAACATCAATCATCTGAAGAGCTGGGCAGAAATCAGTGGGATAGTTGGATATTCAACAACCAATTCGTTTGGAACATATGTGGACACGTTTGTTTTTGGGTTGAAAAGGGATGGACATGTTGTTGCTGGAAGTAATTCCACATTGGACTGGGAAGTGGGAAGGATTGCAGGAACCTGGCGGAATGTCACTTCTCTTGTCATCTACCATGATTTCGTTGATACAGATTTAGTTGGCATTATGAAGGATGGGACTGCAGTCATTGTTCATATGGATAAACAGGGAAAATGTACGTTAGAACAGAAATGTGATATTGTGGACGCTGCTTTTTTTGATAATTGCTTACTTGGGCTGAAACGAGATGGTACATTGATGATAATAAAGGGTAAGATGGATAGTAATATCTGGGATTGTCTCAGTCAATGGAAAAACGTAGCTGTCATTGATAGTTGCGATAACTACGAGTTTAGTCCTGTAGATGAACGTTTTTCAAGTGCTTGGGGTCTTACTTATGAAGGGAAAATGTTAAGGATGATACGTAGTAGAAATTTCGAAATGCCTTCGTCCTCCCAAGGAGCAGTAGAACGCATTGGCAATTATTATATCGAGAAGTTTATTACGAAACGGGTATTAAGAAAACCACTCTATAATTATGAAACCGTAACGAGCAAGTTCTGTATTTTTTAAACAGACTAACAGGAGGGATATATTTATGGCTTATCTTTATATTGCAGATAATTGCAAAGGAACAGAAATTAAATTCATCGAATCCAATGGAGAATTATTACATAAGCGGAGAAAATTATTTGGGGGAATAACGTCAGGAAGCATCGCCTTGCAGGATCGGGGGAACGGAAAAATGTGCATAACATTTTGCGATTTGAAAAACCTGGCGGTTGCTATGGGAAAAGAAGCCGTTTCGGTGGGGAAAATGTTTTTGAATCCAGGTGACCGATTAAATACTACCTTAAATTATCTCAATTCCAATTCCTTATGCGCATTTACATTTGATAAAAATGACTTAAGAACCGGAAACGTGGTGATAAAGTACCAAGTCCAATTTGCCGGTGTATCTTATTATGCCGGTTTGATGTGCTATGATATGAGAACACATCTAGGATGCTCCTATATTTTTGATTCATCTGATGAAGTGGAGAAATGGGCGAAAGAAATAGGGATAAATAAGGTTGAGTATTTGGATGCCTATGGAAAGGTAACGGAGATAGAAGAATTGTAACCTGGACAATGATTTGAATGGAGGATTATAATAATGCAGGTACCGGATTTGCCGCCAATTTTTGAACTCAACTACTCCGACAGTGTTTACCAAACATATCTGAAAGTATTTATAACGCATGTTGAAATAAGAAAGCCAAAACAATCAAAGTATGGTGGAATAGGGGGGGATGATTAGACTGGGAACAGACCTGGCCGGCTTGACGGAAAAGAAGTATCTGGATGGGTGCTTTACCATTGATCAAATTGAGAGAGTAGAAGTAAAACCGGCAACCCGGCATTGTGCGGGATTAATTCAATTTTATCTTACGTTTAAATCGTTTCAGACAAAAGCAAATTATGTTGACTGTGCCTATCGGTCTGATGTAATGAATTTTAGTTATAAAGACAGGGAAAAAGTGGAAGCAATTAAACAGTATATTGAGCAGTACAAGCGTAATGTTTGATGTGTAACATGTGGAGTTATACATGGTGCGACAGATTTTGCTTTTTGGGTTCGCCCATTGATACCTTGAATAAATCAGTAAGGAGGAAAATAATGGGATTTTTTGAATTTATGAATAAAATGACTCAAAAGGATGCTATTCCGCCCCTAATACGAAAAAGAATCAATGAGGTAGAATATGTACGTTTTGACGGTGCGGAAGAATTTCCGCCAGCGATATATAACTTAGAAGTAGAGGTTGACAAATTACCATCACGGGATCATCAGGATTTTTTGGCCCGGCTGCTGGATAATTATGACCATGGAGAATGGATAAGGAATTCTATCGGTAAGGCAATCATAAAAATGCGGAGTGGATCAATTAGTCACTCTCTTCTTGTGCGGTGGCGGGGTGGGTATCAGCTGGCATATGAATTGGATACCAAAAGCCGTTCAAAGATAATTGCTTTAATGCAAAAATATGGTTCTGAAGCAAGCGAATGATACTGTCTTTTATTCAATGTCGCTTTACAAATGACACAAATTCAAATATCAGGCATTATAATAAAACCATCTTCACGGGAAAGGTGGTTTTATTAGTATGGCAAACCAAGCTGCGGATGATGCTTCAGCGATTACAATGAAATCCTATCGTATTATTAATAATTACGCAAACAGCAACATAGCTTTTCAGGGGCTGAGCGGGATATTCGGTTTTCCTGCAACGATTCTTGTGGACGGCGCCGTAATCTTTACACATTACGCTCCCATGATTGATAAGATTAGGGAGTTATATGGAAGGAGGCCGATTGAAAAGGATTCCCTGATGCTTATTACTAAAAATATATCCAATGAGATTATGTTTGACATTGTGGTGGACAAGGTATTAGGGCAGGTGCCGCTTATGGGGGTTTATTTCAATGCAATTTGCGCGAAGACACTGACCTGGCGGCTGGGGATGCTTTTTTCCATCCTTTCGGCCAAAGGGGAGACGATCAATGTCGAACATGTAAAAAAGATAATGGACCTGATTCGGTATTTGTCACCTCAGAAGGATATTTTTAAGTTTGCAAAGCCGGATTATTCTACGTATGAGAGGGTGATGAATTCAGTATATGATAATTCGGAAGAGGTGTTTAAAAACAGGATCGATGAGGCGCTGAAAGCATTTGAAATATAACCGGCAGGAGGTGGGATAGCGATATGAATGTTGAAGAAATCGAGAGAAATAAAGATTATATCGATTATATGACGCTGAATCTGACCCAAAGAATCCTTGGAAATAATTTAAAAGAGATGGGAAGAGAATTGTTTTTGGGAACCTATATATCTAACATTGGTTTTTATATCAAGACCTGGAATTCCGTAAATTTACGGTATTTATTAGCCTTGTTGGAGTATCTGGGGCCGGAATTTTCATATAATGGCGGTATAAATATTGGGAAAATGATTGTGACAGATGAACAGGCATTCCGGGAGATTGCCGATGGCAATCATGGGCTGTTAGAAAGGCTGGAAAGGGAAACGCCGGCTGCGTTCAGGAAATATGGCATGCTCATTGGAGCAAGAAAGTTTTAGAAGGTGGCAGAGGGAGGGCATGATGGGAGCAAAGGAAGAATACATTATGATGAATGATGAGTTCGATGAGCAGGATACGGCCAGATATATCAAATCCTATATGTTCATAAAGGGCTTTGCCTTTGGAAAAGATTTGAGACAGGTGCTTGTATCCCTGGCCATCGCCAGGAAGCTGCATGATGGGCAGTACCGGAAGGATGGTGCTCCCTATCTATGCCATCCCCTGAAGGTCTGCACCACGCTGATCAGCTATGGAGTGGCGGATGATGTTACATTATCTGCCGCGTTGCTTCACGATGTGCTTGAGGACTGCCAGGATAAGCTGCCTCTAAGAGGCAGAGAATTGGTTATCCAATATAATCTGGAACCGGAGGTCCTGGAAATTATTAAACTTCTGACCAAGGAATCCGGTCTGGGCGATTATGAGCTGGGTGTGTATTTTAAAAAGATTGAAGCCAATCCCAAGGCCGCGTTGATTAAGCTCAGTGACCGCCTGCATAACAGCAGTACCTTGTATACTTTTTCCAACGAGAAAATGCGGAAATATCTCCGGGAAACACAGATGTTTTTAATCCCAATGGCATCATACTGTAAGAAGTATTATCCTGAGTTCACCAATGCTTTCGGCATCTTAAAAAGAAATATTGAAGCGCTAAATTCCAGTATGAAGGTTATGCTGGAAATGATAGATTCCGGGAAATTCTCTGAGGAAAGGAGCCGGTAAAGCAGACGGAAGGGAAAAAATAGCTGTGTCCGCCGCCGTGGTCAGGTGCCTGCACATAGAGGCGGAAGAGGACCACTATCCGTAAAATCAGGGAGCAATGAATGGATAAAAAAACCAGTGGTGGAAAAAAGGGAGATATAATAGAATAAGAGAAGCAAATCGAAACCAATTCATAAGGGTGACTTCTGACCATTTGTTTCCAAAAATAAATTGACGCTACCTGTCGGCAGCCCGCATTTTACAAATAGTGAAAAGTGTGATATACTATACAGATATCCCGTTAACACTTGAACAGTATCTGTTCGGAAAGGTGGGAATTTGTTTAAAAAAGGAGAATACATTCTCTATGGAACTGTAGGCGTATGCCAGGTGGAGGGCATATCGAAACCTGACTTCTCTAATAATAATGGCAAGGTATATTACAGCCTTGTGCCAAAGTTTGACCAGGATACAACCATCTATATACCGGTGGACAGTCCAAAGGTAAAGATGAGGGAAATCATGACCAGACAGGAAGCAGAGCAGTTTATACTGGCCCTGCCGTCTGTTGAGGGTAAGCAGTATGCGAACGACAAGGAAAGGCCCCAGGTATACAGGCAGGTCCTGGAGTCCGGCGACTGTGTTGAGCTGGCGTCCATGATTAAGGAGATAACAGAGATGGAGCAGCACCGCAGAGGAAAGGGAAAGCCCCTGTCCATCCGTGAGCGGGATGGGGTCAAGAGCGCCCGGAAGCTGCTGTTTGGTGAGCTGGCTACTGCCCTGGATATCTGTCCGGAGGAGATTCCGGATTATATTACCAGCCAGATTGGTGAAGCGTGATATATCTGTGGGTGATATTTCTGTGAAACATTTAACTATTTTAATTTAGTCTGAACTGTGGTAAAATCTTGAGTTGGAAGAATCAACTTCTTAACTTGGGAAAGGCGGCAGGAGAGATGGAAAAGAGTATGGGTACCCGTGGACAGATGTCGGAGGCTGTGTCAACGGGTATTTTTTGACTTTGTCCGGTGGTTTTCAGGATGCTTATACGTATTACTGCAGGGGAAATGTGTTTGCCAACGCACAGACAGGCAACATCGTGCTCATGGGAAGCCATTTGGCTGCCAGGGAGTGGAACATGGCCGTGCGGTATCTGGCTCCTGTCCTGGCTTTTGCAGGCGGAGTGTACATGGCGGAGCATGTGAAACGGCTTCACCGGCAGGACAGGAGGTTTCACTGGAGGCAGCTGATTGTGGCCATTGAAATCCTCCTGCTTTTTGTGGTGGGATTTCTGCCCCAGGATATGAATATGGCGGCCAATATCATTGTCTCATTCGTATGCGCCCTTCAGGTCAATGCCTTCAGGAAAATCAAGGGAAGCCCCTACGCCACCACCATGTGCATCGGAAATCTGCGCAGCGCCACGGAAAACCTGTACTGGTACCGCCACACGGGCCAAAAGGACCATCGCGATAAATGCATCCGCTACTATGGAGTCATCGGCATATTTGCGGTGGGAGCCGTCATGGGCAGTGTGCTCACGGCCCATCTCAGGGAGCGCACCATATGGGTCAGCTGCGGGCTGCTGCTGGTCAGCTTCCTGATCATGTTTGTAAAAGAAGATATAGAAGGCGGGCATGTGTAAGAGCTGCCTTCCGAAGAAATGGAGATCTATGGAAAATAATCAGGTTACGGAGCCGGACAGATGTTTCTGCCGGTATGGTTTATCGGATGAAATCACGGAGGCGCTGTCGCTGTTGGGATATGAGCATCCCACCAGGGTACAGGAGGAGGTGCTGCCCCATGTGCTGGCAGGCAGGGATGTGGTGGTGCGGTCCCGGACAGGAACCGGCAAGACAGCCGCATTTGCCATTCCTTTGTGCCAACAGATTGTCTGGGAGGAAAACCTGCCCCAGGCCCTTGTGCTGGAGCCTAGCAGGGAGCTGGCCGTGCAGGTCAGCCAGGAGATATTCAGGATTGGCAGGAAAAAACGGCTGAAGGTACCGGCTGTGTTCGGCGGCTTTCCCATTGACAAGCAGATACAGACACTGCGCCAGAAAACCCATATTGTGGTGGGTACTCCGGGGCGCGTCATGGACCATGTGCGCCGGGGAAGCTTAAAGCTCACCGGGGTCAGATACCTGGTGATTGACGAGGCGGATCTGATGCTTGATATGGGGTTCATGGATGAGGTCAGGCAGATTATGGGGCTCCTTTCCGAAAAACGGCAGACCCTTCTTTTTTCAGCCACCCTGGATGAGGATGTAAAGAGCCTGGCAGAGGAAACGGTCAGGGATGGGGTATCCGTTTTCCCGGAACAGGAGGGGGAGGCCCCCCTCCCGATTGAGCAGTCGGTGTATGGCATCTCACAGGACCAGAAGTATACGGCATTCAAGCGCATTCTCATGAAGGAAAACCCGGAGCGCTCCATGATATTCTGCGGAACCAGGGAAATGGTCCAGGTGTTATTCCAGAAGCTGCGAAGAGACCGGATATTCTGCGGCATGATTCACGGTGAGATGGAGCAGAAGGAACGGCTTAAAAATGTGGACGCATTCAGGCGCGGCGGTTTCCGGTACCTGATTGCCACGGATGTGGCTGCCAGGGGTATTGATTTTGAGGACGTCAGCCTGGTGGTGAATTATGATTTCCCCATGGGAAGGGAGACGTATGTGCACCGGATTGGCCGGACCGGGAGAAATGGCAGGACGGGCAGGGCTGCCAGCCTGGTGACTGAGGATGAGATAAGGACGCTCCGCAAGGTGGAGGCCTACATGGGGGTAACGCTGCCGGTTCTTCCCTGTCCGGAGACAGAGGAAGAGGAGGAAAAGGCATTCTGGGCCCTCCAGAGAAAGAAGCCGGACCCCGGGCCGCGCAAGGGGGGAGAAACTGGACCGGTCCATTACAAGACTGTCCATTGGAGGCGGCCGTAAATCCAAGATGAGGTCCGGCGATATCGTGGGCGCTGTGTGCGGCATAGAAGGCGTGAATGCGGAGGACATAGGAATCATTGATATCAGGGAGAGCCTTACCTTTGTGGAGATACTGAACCAGAAAGGTCCCCTGGTCCTGGCTGGCCTTCAGGACAGGATCATCAAGGGGAAAATCAGGAAGGTGAGAATTACCTCCCTGAACAAAGGAGTATAGTATTCAGAGTGTTTATCTGTGGTTTAAAGCAAATGATTTTTTATCCATGGAAACAGAGACAAAAGGTGTAACAATTGCAACATCTGTGATATACACTTCTGGCAACCAACGGCGTTTCCACCTACAATTGTGATACAGGGAGAACGTAACAAACAGCAGGCAATCTAAAGAAATATAAGGAGGAAAACGTAAATGGTATTACCTCAATTCGAGTATCTTGCTCCTAAGACCATCGGGGAGGCGTGCAATCTGCTCCTTGAGCTGGGAAGCACAGCCAGGGTCATGGCAGGCGCAACGGACCTGATTCCGCCAATGAAAGACAAGGTCATATCACCGGAGTATATCATTGATCTTAAGAAAATCCCGGGTTTGGATTATCTGGAATACGATGACAGGGAAGGATTAAAAATAGGGGCGCTGACAATGCTGCGTACCATAGAGACATCGCCTCTGGTGAAAGAAAAGAATCCGGCGGTGGCTCATGCCGCCAAGGTAGTGGCATCCACACAAATCAGGACAAAGGGCACCATGGCAGGCAATATCTGCAATGCGTCTCCATCCTGTGATACGGCCCCCAACCTTCTGGCCCAGGGAGCTAAGATATTGGTACAGGGTCCCAACAAGGACCGGGTCATTCAAATCGAGGACTTTTTCCTGGGGGTCAAAAAGACTTCCCTGGAGCCCGGAGAAATCGTGACAGGCATCGTGATTCCGCCGCTGGCTGAGAACGAGAGGGCTGCATACATAAAACACGCGGTCAGAAAGGCTATGGACCTGGCGATTATCGGCGTCGCAGTGAAGATTAAGGTGGAGGACGGCGTCTGCACAGACGCCAGGATTGCCCTGGGTGCGGTTGCGGCCACACCGGTTCGTGCACCCAGGGCAGAGGAAGCCCTGATTGGCAAGGCCCTTACCGATGAAGTGATTGTGAAGGCATCGGAGGAAGCAATGAATTCCTGTCATCCAATCTCTGATATCCGCGCGTCGGCCGAATACAGGAAGGATATGATTCGGGTATTTACAAAACGTGCCATTAAGCAGGCCATGGAATGCTCATAATGTGCCGCTGCACGTAAGTGACCAAAAGACGGTCGCTAAGTGCTCATAACGTGCCACTGCACTAAGCTCGTAAAGGACCTCGCTAAGTGCCAGTGACATGTATCGCACGTAAGTGACCAAAGGACGGTCGCTAAGTGCTCATAACGTGCCACTGCACTAAGCTCGTAAAGGACCTCG
>JAJQEA010000034.1:0-5393 GCA_021201905.1 Clostridia bacterium | reverse complement strand
CAGTGACATGTATCGCACGTAAGTGACCAAAGGACGGTCGCTAAGTGCTCATAACTAGGAGGGAGACAGGAATGAAACATAGTATAAGTTTAACCATCAACGGAGACCCTGTTGATGCGATTGTGAAGGATAACCTGACGCTTCTGGATTTTCTTCGTGACCAGTTGTTTCTGACCGGTACGAAAAAAGGGTGTGAGGAAGGGGAGTGCGGCGCCTGTACCGTGATGCTGGACGGCAAGCCGGTTAACTCCTGCTGTACCCTGGCCGTGGAGTGCGACGGCCATGAGATCATAACCGTGGAGGGAATTGCCAGGGAGGGGATGCTTCACCCCATTCAGAAGCAGTTTATAGAGAAGTGGGCCATGCAGTGCGGCTACTGTACTCTGGGTATGATTATGTCCGCCAAAGCTCTTCTGGATGTGAACAAACATCCCACGGAACTGGAAATCCGGGAAGCCATTGAAGACAATCTGTGCCGCTGCACCGGTTACGCAAAGATTGTGGAGGCAATCCAGGCAGCCGCCGCGCAGATGAACTGGGAGGAGGAAGCAAAGAATGCATAAAGACTGTGACAAACATTATTTTAAAAAACCGGAGTTTTACCGTCTCACCGGCGAGAACAATTATGTCAGGATTGACGCTGAAGACAAGGTAACAGGACACGGCCAGTATGTGGGCGACATCATGTTCCCGGATATGCTTACCGGAAAAATGGT
Source organism: Clostridia bacterium (assembly GCA_021201905.1). Lineage (GTDB taxonomy): Bacteria > Bacillota > Clostridia > Lachnospirales > Lachnospiraceae > Enterocloster. The sequence continues at coordinate 4,677 of JAJQEA010000034.1, read as the reverse complement.
CAGAAGCCCTTATGCATCTGCAAAAATTCTGTCCATTGACACCAGCGAGGCGGAGAAGCTTCCCGGTGTAAAGTGCATCCTCACTGCCAAGGACTTTGAGTGGAAGTCCCTGGTGGGAAATGGAGAATTCGCGGCTGAGTTCGCGGACAAGGAAGTATTGTGTTCCGAGAAGGTGCGCCAGGTAGGTGACGACGTGGCTGCTGTGGCTGCGGTGGATGAGGAAACCGCCCAGCGGGCCGTGGATCTGATTAAGGTAGAGTACCAGGTGCTTCCGGGGGTGTTTGACCCCTTTGAGGCAATGGAGGAGAATGCCCCTGAGGTAAACTGGGAGGGCAAAGGCATACACAATATCGGTATGCAGTCCGTGATGAAGGCGGGCACGGATATCGATGAGGAATTTGACCGGGCGTCCTATGTGCAGCACAGGGATTACAAGACCCACCGCATGGTTCATGCGGCCATGGAGCCCCACGGCGCAGTGGCTACCTACAGGAATGGGACCTACACCATCTGGATGTCCACCCAGATGTCCTTTGTGGACCAGTTCTGGTATGCCCGCTGCCTGGGCGTTGGAGAGAACCAGGTGCGGGTAATCAAGCCTCTTGTGGGCGGCGGCTTCGGCGGCAAGCTGGATTCCTATTCCTTTGGCCTCTGCGCCGCCAAGATGGCGGAGATGACCGGACGCCCGGTGCGCATGATTCTGTCCCGCGAGGAAGTATTCCAGACCACGCGCAACCGCCACCCCATTTACATGCATATTGACACTGCCTTTGGGACAGACGGTAAGCTGCTGGCAAAGAAATGCTACCATGTGCTGGACGGCGGACCTTACGGAGGGTCCGGCGTGGCAGCCTGCGCCCAGTCCACCTTGTGGGCCAATTTCCCTTACAAGATGAATTCCGTGGATTTCCTGGCAAGGCGTGTGTATACCAACAACCCCTCCGTAGGAGCCATGAGAGGATACACGGCATGCCAGGTGCATTTTGCCTATGACCTGAACATGCAGTTTGCGGCTGACCAGATGGGCATTGACCCGGTTGAGTTCCGCAAGATAAGCGCGGCAGACCCCGGATACGTGGCTCCGGCCGGGCTGGCAATCACCAGCTGCGCGTATAAGGAGACACTGGATACGGCTGCAAAGGAAATTGGCTGGTATGAGAAGAAGGATAAGCTGAAAAAGGGCGAGGGCATTGGTTTTGCAGGCACCGGCTTTGTATCGGGCACTGGATTTGCGGTACTGGAAGCGCCCAACCAGAGCTCCGCGTGCGTGACCCTGCGCATGAACAAGCGGGGCATGGCTACCCTGTACATCGGATCCCACGATATAGGCCAGGGTTCCGACACGGTTATGACGGCCATTGTGGCCGAGGAACTGGGACTTCCCATGGACATGGTCAAGACCTTTATGTCCGCCACCTTCCTGACGCCCTGGGTTTCCGGCTCCTTCGGCAGCCGTGTTACCTTCCTGGCCGGCAATGCGGCCCGCCGCGCTGCCGTGGACGCCAAACGCCAGCTGTTTGAGGTCATTGCGCCTATGTGGGGTGTGATGCCGGAGACGCTGGAGTGTCTGGACGGAAAGGTAATCAGCAAGGAGAAGGCGGAGTATCAGATGTCCATTGGGGACGCCATGTTCAAGTACATGACGGTCAAGGGCGGCGACGAACTGATTGGCGTGGGTTCCTACTACCACCGTACCGACAATTCACAGTACAACGGCAACAATACCACCAACTATGCTCCTGCGTACAGCTTCTCCACCGGAGTAGCCCATCTGACGGTGGATGAGGAGACCGGCGTCCTGGATATTGATGAATTTGTATTTGCCCATGACTGCGGCCGCGCGCTGAATAAGAGGGCCGTGGAAGGCCAGCTGGAGGGATCCATCGGCATGGGCCTTGGATATGCTGTCTATGAACACAATGTAACCAAGGAAGGAAAGATTCTCAATCCCAACTTCCGTGACTACCGGCTGCCCACTGCCCTGGATATGCCGAAGATGCGCACCTTCTACGACTTTACACCGGACGAGGAAGGGCCTCTGGGTGCAAAGGAGGCAGGCGAGGGCTCCGCGGCGCCTGTGGCGCCCGCCATTGCCAATGCGGTCAACATGGCAACCGGTGTGTACTTCACAGAGCTGCCGCTGGATCCGGAGCATATCTGGAGAGCGCTGCACGGCATGAAGGATGACAGGAATTCAAAATAAAGGCAGCTCAGACAATTGTCAGATGAAACCAGGAAGGCGGCTTCATGCCGCCTTCTTTCAAACAGAAAGGAGGCAGCCATTATGGGCCGTCAATTAAAGAAAATGCGCCTGCCAAGCGGCGTGGAAGCAGAGGAAAGGGCCTGCGGCGATTATGTCTGTAAGTATTGCGGGGGCAAAGCCACTGCCTGTAATTTCGTAGCTGATATGTGCCTTCAGGTATACGCCCGCCACCAGGGCATGTGCGGGGCTTACATCGAGACTGAGAAGTATGTGGGTTATGTCACGGATTGCAGCACCTGCCATTACCAGGGCATATCCGGGGAATGCAGGTATGAAGGCAGATCTGCCATGGGATCGGGAAAATGAACGGAAAACTAAAAGGAAAAAGGGCATCCGCGCATGGAGCAGTCACGATGCGGGATGTCCTTTTTTGATGTTATTCCTTATGGAAACTTTACTGGAACTGATTCTGGGGTGAATGGGGAGATTTAAGTTCACCCACAGCCTGCTTTGCAATCCTGATGGCTGCCTTTGTCACGAAAAATGCGAATACATAGCTGATGATAAACATGATGGGCCAGTCGTGAAGCACGCCCTGCAGAAATACGGTCCGGGTATTCGGCAGGAAGCCGGCTGCCACGGCAGCCTCAATTTCCGGGTTGTGAAAGACATTGACCGCTGTGAGGACAATGGTGGCCGTGGTGTTAAAAAACAGGGTGGCCACAAAGTTTTCCACAAGCACATGGGGCAGGGTTTCGGGCTTGAGCCCCATTTTCCTGCCAAGGAAAAAGGACCAGTCCGTCAGAGGAAAGGCCATTCCGGTCAGTGAAATCACCAGGAAGGCCGTGCCCCAGTTCTTGATGAGCAGAGGTACCGTGAAAGTGAGTTTGTCAACAAAGATTGCTGATGTGGCCATAATCAGGGAGATACAGATAGCCACAACCGAAGATATAATCATACCAAAATGATTTTTGTAAAAGTTCATAAAATACGTCCTTTCTGGTCTTTAATACAAAGCATGGCGTATCCTGGCAGATTCGCCATTCAATTTCTCTACAACCAGGGTTGGACAACCGGCGTGCGGCTGCACAGGCCGACAGCGCTGTACCGGCTGCTTGGTTACAGCCCCGAAATAGTTACCTTTTCCATCCCTCCTTGTCTGTACGCTGCCTGCGTATTCCCCAATACAGATGCATGCGTTTTTTGGCGGCGGGCAGTTATGCGCTCTTTTCCATCCTCAAAACCGCCAGGCGAAAGCCGGAGCGTGCCATGTAAAGCAATTTTAAAGCACGCCATAGGAAGAACGTAAGGGATTGGGCTTTTTTGCCTGCGGCTGCTGCCGTTTCCGGATTCCATATGTCCGGAATCCATACGTTGATTTTTTATTCTATGATTTCCCATCCTACGGATGTACAATCATCACTGTGCCGTCTAAGTCTCCCACCGGGAGCATAAGCAGGGCGCCGTATTTGGCTTCCAGGTCCTCCACTGCCTTTGCAACGCCTCTGTACCGGGTGTCGCTGCATCCGCTTAAAAGGATGACTCCGCCTCTTCCCATGCGGGGAAAGAAAAATTCCAGACCGGCCAGGGTGGGCTGGTACAGGCAGGCATCCATGCAGACCAGACAAAATGTTTCATCTTCCATGTCAAAGGCTGTTTCGGGAAACCAGCCCTTTTGGATGACAACCTGCTCAGGCAGGGGCATCCGTTCCATGAGTTTTTCCACGTCCGCCCCGGAATACCGGCCTGCCTGGGCATCGGAACAGCCAAGCTCCCGCTCCCTGGCAATATCCCGTTCGTCAAACCCCTCAAAGGTGTCAAAGAGATACAGCTTCCGGTCCGGCATCAGCACGTTGAGCTGCCAGGAGGTGTCGCCCCGGTAACAGCCCAGTTCTGCCACATTTCCCTCCACCCCCAGCCCGGTGAGCCGCCGGCACAGACGCCGCAGGACGCCGCAACGGACAGAGAACTGCTCATACAGGTCCCGGATGAAAACAATGTCATTCAGGAATCCGGCGCGGATGGCCATGTATTCCAGAGCATGGCTTTTTTCGGAATCCGTGGTGGCGATGACCAGGACATCCGGCTGAAGGGCAACTGCCAGATCCACCGGCATGATGGGCATACCCTCGATTTCTTCCTTCAGTTCCCCTTTTTCCAGGTCTGAAAATACATTCCAGTTCTCCTGCCTGGTGTCTCCCAGACCCACCAGTTTCATTTCGCGCGGATTCAGCATATCTGCCACAGTCATTCCCAGATTGTCGGTGCCCAGAATCACAACTGTCTTCATGAGTTCTCCCCCTTATCGCCCTATTAGACTATATGCAGATATTGTAGGACAGGAACGCGTCAGACACAAGTAGCCCAGATCACATGTGATGTCATATTACAGTTGTTGCGGGGGGGGGGGGGGGGGGGTGGGTGGGGGGGGGGGGGGGGGGGGGGGGGGGGGGGGGGGGGGGGGGGGGGGGGGG
>JAJQEA010000155.1 GCA_021201905.1 Clostridia bacterium | reverse complement strand
AACCGGAGGAGCAAGTACGGACGGAAGCACAACTGGGAGCAAAGGCGCAAGCACTGACGGAAGCACAACCGGGAGCGGAGGCGCAAGCACCAACGGAAGCACAACTGGGAGTACCGGCACAGGCACAACCGGGAGCAGCAGCGCAAGCGCAGCTGAAAGCGGAAATTCCAGCGGAAACTCTAATGGTAATTCCAACGGTAACTCCGGCAGTAACGCCCCGGATACAGGCACTGTTATTAGCTCTTCCATAAACACAGGAAACACCGGTCTGGTAGGCATGGCAGTCACCGCATCCATAGAGAAGAAAAACATCCCTCTGGTAAGCAGTATCGACCAGCAGACCGCCGCGGAAGCCGCAAAAGCCATTGAACAATCCCTGTATGACAAGGTGGCAGTCCTTCAGGATTTATCTGCCCGGAGTAAATCCCTGACAGACAAGATGGCGAACCTGATGGATGATACATCGGATTCTGCGAAATACAGCGCCGAGATAGTTGACAATATGGATTATCTGATTGAGGATTTAAAGGCTCTCAATGATTCTCTGGATGTATATTATCCGGACCTACAGACTGCCCTGGATGACTCCCAGGAGCTGGTGCGGCGCACCACCGATGCCCTTAACAATGGAATCAGTACACTGACCATTATCCAGAACACGCTGAAAGACAGCAGTGACGATTTTGATGCGGCTGCCAGAGACAGTCTGCGCGGCAGCATGGAGCTTCTGGACAAAAGCCTGAATATCCTGGACAGCACTACGGTCATGCGCCAGGCCGGACGTACCATAAAGGACACGGTTGACAATGAGCTGGATAAGTTTGATACGGATAACCGGTTCCTGTTTATGGATCCGTCCGCAGACAAGGTATCCTTTACCTCGGACCGGAACAAGCCGCCTAAGACACTGCAGATTGTCATGCGTACCGATGAGATCAGCGTGGATGACGACACGGCCAAGACAGTGGATGCGGAAGTGGCCAAGGCCAAGGAAAGCCCCTTAAGACGGATATGGAATGTTCTGGTGCAGATGTGGAAGGCAATGGTAAGCATTTTCAAAAACAGGTAGAAGCAAGGCTGAAAATTTGATATACTGTCCATAGAAGCGGCGGGCAGTGCAGCGAAACCATGGCTGCACTGCCTGCCGCCGCATAGGGATAAGTTACAAAAAGACACAGGTACATGGACGTTTTTATGCAGTACCTGCCGCAGGAGGAATACCATGGCCGTTACAGGAAAGCAGGAGAAAACAAAATACAGGCTGGCGGAATCCGTCAAGGAGTGCATGAAGACAGTGCCGGTGGATAAGATTACGGTCAAAAATATTGTGGAGGGCTGCGGCGTGACCCGCCAGACCTTTTACCGGAATTTTCTGGACAAATACGACCTGATAAACTGGTATTTTGACAAGCTGGTGCTTCAGTCCTTTGAACAGATTGGCATGGGCCATACGGTGGGGGAGAGCCTGACCCGGAAGTTTGAGTTCATTCTCAATGAGAAGGTGTTTTTTACAGAGGCGTTCCGGTCCGATGACAGGAATTCATTGAAGGAACATGACTTTGAACTGATTCTCCAGTTTTATACAGACCTGATTGCAAGAAAGACCAGCCAGCCGTTGGGCCAGGAGCTCCAGTTCCTTTTGGAGATGTACTGCCAGGGTTCCGTGTACATGACTGTGAAGTGGGTTCTGGGGGGAATGAAGGACTCTCCCGGGGAAATGTCTGATAAGCTGGTGGAAGCTATGCCCCCAAAGCTGGCAGAGGTGTTCGGTAAACTGAAGCTTCTCTAAAGCTTCGGATACACGCCGCCGCCGCAGAGACTGAAACTGGTGATTATGCATAATTATAAATGGTGAAACTGCACAAACCTTAAAAGAAAGTGACAGACAGGGATGTTTGTCACTTTTATTTTAAAACAGGAGTTGTTATAATATTAACAAAAGCAGCTGAGCAAAAGCAACCAAGCAAATCCACGGACCGTCAAGATGGGTCCGGCGGCGTACAGTCAAAGTAAAGGAGAAGAGAATCATGGCAAACAGAATCGTATTAAACGAGACATCCTATCACGGCGCAGGTGCAATCCGGGAGATCGCAAATGAGGCAAAGGCAAGAGGTTTTAAGAAGGCTTTTGTATGTTCCGACCCTGACCTGATTAAGTTCAATGTAACCTGCAAAGTGACAAAGGTGCTGGATGATGCAGGACTGGCCTACGAGATTTATTCCAATATCAAGCCCAACCCAACCATCGAGAACGTGCAGACCGGAGTTGCGGCTTTCAAGGCATCCGGAGCCGACTATATCATCGCCATTGGCGGCGGTTCCTCCATGGATACCTCCAAGGCAATCGGCGTTATCATTACCAATCCTGAATTTGAGGATGTGAGAAGTCTGGAAGGCGTTGCTCCTACCAAAAACCCGTGTGTGCCGATTATTGCGGTTCCCACCACAGCAGGCACCGCTGCGGAAGTTACCATCAACTACGTTATCACGGATGTGGAGAAAAAGCGTAAATTCGTATGCGTGGATACCCATGATATCCCGGTAGTGGCAGTGGTTGATCCGGAAATGATGTCCTCCATGCCTAAGGGACTGACAGCAGCCACCGGCATGGATGCCCTGACCCATGCAATCGAGGGGTATACCACAAAGGGCGCCTGGGAGATGACGGACATGTTTAACTTAAAAGCCATCGAGGTTATTGCCCGCAGCCTGAGGGATGCGGTGGAGAACAAGCCTGAGGGCAGGGAAGGCATGGCTCTGGGCCAGTATCTGACAGGAATGGGATTCTCCAACTGCGGTCTGGGCATTGTACATTCCATGGCTCACGGCCTGGGCGCATTATATGATACCCCACACGGCGTTGCCAATGCCATTATCCTTCCAACCGTCATGGAATACAATGCACCCTGTACAGGAACCAAGTTTAAGGACATTGCTGTCGCCATGGGCGTAGAGGGTGTTGAGAGCATGACACAGGAGGAGTACCGCAAGGCAGCAGTGGACGCCGTAAAGAAGCTGTCCGCTGACGTGGGTATCCCGGCTGACTTAAAGGAAATCGTAAAGCCTGAGGACGTGGATTTCCTGTCACAGTCCGCTATGGATGATGCCTGCCGCCCAGGCAATCCAAAGGACCCATCCTTTGAGGATATCAAGAACCTGTATCTGTCACTGATGTAATTCCTGATGTAATTACATAGACAGCTGCCCATGGCAGAAGAAAAGCCGCAGGATATAAAGCCGCGGGACATGCCCTTGTCAGGGGAGTGTCCCGCGGCTTGAATTTTGTCTGAAGAATGGTCTGGCGTTGTCTGGGGCATGGTTAAGTCCATCCTACAGCCAGGCCCGCCCTACAGCCACGCCTGCCCCGGTGCCAATACCTCACTGAATATGCGTCCCCGATCCTTTTCGCATTTTGCCTGATGATATTTAAACAGCATTTTTCCGCCGGGCACAGGGCCCAGGATTTCGATTTTGCCGGTGACATGGGACATGGCGTAGCGGATGCATTTGCCCTGGCCGTTCTGCATGTTCTTGGCCCCTTCCACGATGCGGCAGCCCTCTGTCAGAGGAATCTGGAACTGGCCCTTTACCCCGGATACGGGGCGGCACTGGAAAATGTAATAGGGAATGACGCCGTATCTGGTCAGATCCTTTAACAGGGTTCCGAGTACAGGGATGTCATCGTTGATTCCTTTTAACAGCACAGTCTGGTTCTTTACAATGACACCTGCGTCAATCAGGCACCGGATAGCCCTGACTGCTTCCGGAGTCAGTTCTTTGGAATGGTTGAACTGGGTCACCACATAGGTTTGTTTGATTTTTGTATAGGAGGCCAATATATCCAGAAGCTCCGGGTCATCATAAATCCGCATGGGAAGCACCACGGGGGTGCGGGTGCCGAAACGGATTAAATCCAGATGGGGGATGGAGCTGAACGCCTCCAGATACCGGCGTATGGTTTGGTTGCTGTTCAGAAAGGAATCCCCGCCGGATATGAGCACATTGGTGATTTCAGGGTGGGAGCCGATGTAGGCAGCCATCTCGTCCACATTTCCGGCTGTCTCGTCATCGGAGATTCCCACCAGCCGTTTTCTGAAACAGTGCCTGCAATACATGGCGCACCGGTGGGTGGACAGGATGAGTGCTGTCTGGGCGTATTTGTGCTGCAGGCCGGGAAGCACGGTGTTGTCCGCTTCTCCGCTGGTATCAAAGTCGCCTGACAGGTCGGTTTCACGGATGGAGGGTACGGACATCCTGAACACCGGGTCCTGTTCCGGATTGTCCCAGTCAATGAGGGACAGATAGTACCGGGGGGACTGTCATGGGAAATTGTTCCAGGATCCGGGTCATGTGTTCCTCCTCCTGGCTGGTAAGCCTCATATAGGTTCTCAGTTCCTCAGCTCGGGTTACGTTGTTTCTCAGTGTTTCTTTCCAATTCATCCAATCATCCCCTTTATTCATTATTTTTCCTATTATAACATCAGAAACAGCAGCAGCTGATGAATAAAAAGTGAAAGTTTTGTAAATATTAGAATATTCGGTAATGCTTTCATTTGCTTAAAATATTATAAAATTTAAACTTTTTTGTATATGGTATTCCCGGGGACTCCATGGTAGAATGAAAGAACCCAAACGAAATTGATGTAAAAGGAGTATGTCACATATATGGGAATGCAGATTACAGTGAAGGATAAAAACCATGCGGTAAAGGCGGAGGCCGCGGGCAGGGAACAGGCCGTACTGGCATGGAAGGGCGAATATGAGGAGGGGGATAAGATTATATTTTCCCTTCCGGAAAAGAACCGCTTCTATATCATACGGGTGGATGATACCATGGATGAGGCGTTCATCTATGGGGCCGGGGAGGTGCTGGTCTATGAGGTCCCCTTTGGGGAGGGCAAGACATCCTACAATCCCAAGTCTTTTACAGGAGAGCGCCACTATCTGACCATGCGCTATGCCAGGGATTATGAGATTAAGTCATACCGGAATCTGGCAAAGAACGTCATGGACCAGCACAAGGGCCAGGATTGTTATCCCCACGCCCATGCCAATGTGGAAACCAGGGGAGAGGCTGTGTTTGCGGCCCGCAACGCCATTGACGGGGTTACGGCAAACCTGTCCCACGGAAAGTGGCCGTATGAGTCATGGGGCATCAATATGCAGGACGATGCCCAAATGACGCTGGAGTTTGGCCGCCCTGTGGATTTTGACCGGATTGTCCTCTATACAAGGGCTGATTTCCCCCACGACAACTGGTGGGAAAAGGTGACATTTACTTTTTCCGACGGAACCTCTGAGACAGTGGAGCTTGAAAAGAGCGTTGAACCCCATGTCATCCGTCTGGAGCGCAGGGGTATCACATGGCTTACCTTCGGACAGCTTATCAAGGCAGACGATCCTTCTCCGTTCCCTGCCCTCACACAGATCGAGGTTTACGGCCGCGAGCATGAGGCTGCGCTTTAAACTGCGGCCGGGGCATGGGATGTGCGGGCGTTGTAAAAAAGAGAAAAATGATATACTCAATAATTGGATAATGTTGCGGTTCCGTCCCGGAGATATTTGTAAATATATGTATTTCTGGGAGAGATTTTACACATAATTTACATAGACTTTACATTACTGGCGGGAAACGATATTGACGACATATGAAATATCCCGTATAATGAGTATGTGTAAAGAAGTCGTAAAAAAATGGTAAATAATCAGGAAAAGAGGCTATAGATATTATGGGAAACGCCCTGTGTGACGGATGCCGCAAGAATATGATAAAGGAGGCATAACCTGCGATCGTTTGTTTGGGATGGCGGGCTATGCCATATTTTTGCCCATTTTTACCCGGAATCATTGCGGGACGCACAGGATTATCCATAAAATGATATTATAGTGAAAACTTATTTCCTCGGACAAAAGGAGAAAACACATGGGAGTAGAATTGGTTTTAAGCCTGCTGGGGGGCCTGGCCCTGTTCATGTACGGCATGCAGATGATGAGTACCAATCTGGAGGCTGTGGCTGGAAACCGTATGAAGCAGATACTGGAGCGCCTTACGGCAAACCGCTTTCTGGGAGTGCTGGTGGGCGCCGGAATCACGGCCCTGATTCAGTCGTCTTCAGCAACAACCGTCATGACCGTTGGATTTGTCAACTCAGGTCTTATGACGCTTAAGCAGGCTGTATGGATTATCATGGGTGCCAATGTGGGTACCACCATTACGGGACAGCTTATCGCCCTGGACATAGGAGCCCTGGCTCCGCTTATCGCCTTTGTGGGCGTCATGTCCCTGATTTTCTCGAAAAATAAAAAGGTACAGCATGTGGGAGGCATTATCGCCGGTATCGGTGTCCTGTTCATCGGCATGGGCATGATGAGCGATGCCATGGTTCCTCTGAGGGAATCTGAGACCTTCATCCATATGGTGACCAAATTTTCCAATCCCCTTCTGGGAATCCTGGTGGGCGCGGTATTCACGGCCATCATCCAGTCCTCGTCCGCGTCTGTGGGTATTCTCCAGGCCCTGGCCATGGGCGGCATCATCAACCTTCACAGTGCGGTGTTTGTGCTGTTCGGCCAGAATATCGGCACCTGTATCACGGCGCTTCTGGCTTCCGTGGGAACCAGCCGCAATGCAAAGCGCACCACGCTGATTCACCTGATGTTCAATGTCATTGGTACGGCGCTGTTTGTGACCCTGTGCATCCTGACTCCGTTTACGGACTTCGTGGTAAGCCTGACTCCGGATAATCCGGTGGCGCAGATTGCAAATGTCCATACTATTTTCAATATCAGCACAACCCTCATTCTCCTGCCCTTTGGCGCGCTTCTGGAGAAGATTGCCATTGCCATTCTTCCGGACAAGGCAGTGCCTGTAAAGGATGCGGACCAGTGGTTTGAGGGACTTATGGCCTCCAAGCACCACCTTGGTATCTCCACTATCGCAATCAACCAGATTCATGATGAGATTAAGGGGATGCTGGCAACAGCGGCAGAGAATGTATCCCAGAGCTTTAAGGCTGTGGAGGATGGTGCTTCGGAGGGAATCCAGGCCATTGCGGACCGGGAAGAGGAGATTGATTTAAGCAATATGAGATTGTCCCAGAAGATTTCCAAGATCCTTGTGCTGGACCAGACACCCAAAGATATTGACACCCTGAACAGGATGTATACCATTCTGGGGAACATTGAGCGTATCGGCGACCATGCCATGAACCTGGCGGAGTATGCCGAAACCATAGAGGAAAAAGGACTTCAGTTTTCCAATTACGCAAAGAAGGAATTCGCTGTCATGGAGGAAACCTGCCGGGAAGGCATGGAGCTTTTGAAGGCGGCTGCCGCCGGGGATACGCAGTCCCCGCTGCCTAAGGTGGCTGAGATTGAACAGCGGATTGACGATATCACCCGCAAGTTCCGACAGAATCAGATTGACCGCATGCGGGAGGGAAACTGCAACGTGGAGTCCTCCATCCTGTATTCGGAAATGCTGACTGACTACGAGCGAATCGGCGACCATATGCTGAACATCGCCCAGGCATATGACGCCATAGAGTGGTCCGGGGACAGGGGACAGACAGCGGTGGCAATGGCGTGATAATCTGCATGTACCGTTTAAATAAATGATTTACCAGGCCCTGGGGCGCTGTGGATATCACGGCCCTCAGGGCCTTTTTTGCGTTATCGTGGATTTACCGCTTTTGTTTTTTTGTATTGTGCAATATGCACATGACAAATGTCATGTTTAATATTACCTATGTAATAAATGCACACAAACCATTGGATTTTTTCCTGAAAACTGCTATGATTGGGGGCGGAAGGGGGAAGTAATATGGGAGAAGGAAATAAAAAGATAGCGGTGGCCGGACATATTTCCCTGGATATTACGCCGGTTTTTCAAAACAGCGGGAAGCAGAAGCTCTCGGAACTGTTTCAGCCGGGTAAGCTGCTTAAGGTGGGAAAAGCCGTGATGTGTGCCGGAGGCGCTGTTTCCAACACTGGTCTGGGGCTCAAGCGTCTGGGAGCGGACGTGGTCCTGATGGCCAAAGTAGGGGATGATTCGTTTGGAAATGCTCTGAAGGACATGATAAGCGCACACGGCTGTGAGACCTGCATCAGCCAGGTTCCGGGAGAGAATACGTCCTATACCATTGTTCTGGCGCCTAAGGGACTGGACCGTTTTTTTCTCCACGATCCGGGCTGCAATGATACCTTTGGCTGTGGGGACGTGGACTTTGGGAAAGTAGGGGAAGCAGCGCATTTTCATTTTGGTTATCCTCCAATTATGCGCAGGTTCTATCTGGATGACGGGGAGGAACTGGTAAGGCTTTTTAGGAAGGTAAAATCCATGGGCCTAACCACATCCCTGGACCTGGTGGCGGTGGACCCGGATTCCGAAGCAGCGGGCATGGACTGGGGAAGGATACTGGAACGGGTGCTGCCCTATGTGGATTTCTTCGTGCCCAGTATTGAGGAGCTGGGATACATGCTGGACCGGCCTTTGTACTGCAACTGGCAGGAGAGGGCAGGAGGCGGGGACGTTACAGGCATATTGTCCTTTAAGGAGGATGTGGAGCCGCTGGCTGCCAGGGCGCTGTCTATGGGAACCAGGTGCGTTCTTCTGAAATGCGGGGCAGCGGGCATGTACCTGAAGACAGCGCCTGATCCGGTGTGGAGGGAGGTCCTGCCGGGATTTACAGGATGGAATGACATCAGCCATTTTGAGGACAGCTATGTGCCGGACTGCATCCTGTCGGGGACAGGAGCAGGGGATACCAGCATAGCCGCCTTCATAAAGGCCATGCTGGACGGCTGTGAGCCGCTTGAATGCGTGCGGCTGGCGGCTGCCACGGGAGCCTCCTGCGTCACAGCCTACGACGCCCTGAGCGGTCTGCTGTCCTTTGGGGAGCTGAGGCAGAAGATGGAGGCGGGATGGGAGAAGCAGAACATCATCCGTCCGTGACATGGAAAATAACACCTCCGTGACAAGAGACAGTAAAACCACGTATGTCCCGGCCAAGGCCGGAGGAAAGGAGAATAAATAATATGTTAGTTTCAATGAAAGCGGTCTTAGACCTGGCAGATGCAAAAGAGATAGCAGTGGGCGCCTTTAACATCACATCCCTGGAGGGAATTCAGGCCGTACTGGGGGCGGCCGAGGAGCTGGGCCAGCCGGTCATCCTGCAGTTTGCGCCGGTCCATGAGTCCATTATCCCTCTTAAGGTCATCGGGCCCGTGATGGTGATGATGGCGGAGAAATCCTCTGTGCCTGTATGTGTCCATCTGGACCACGGCGATAAGCTGGAAATCCTCCAGGAAGCACTGGAAATGGGGTTCACCTCAGTGATGTACGACGGTTCCGTTCTGTCCTTTGAGGAAAATGCGGCCAACACAAGGATTGCGGTGGAAATGGCAGGAAACTGGGGCGCTTCCGTGGAGGCCGAGATTGGAGCCATGGGAAGGCAGGAATTCTCAAGCGTGGGAGAAGGCGAAGAGGGGGAGGCCGTGGAGAGCTGCTATACGGACCCGGAACAGGCCTGCGTGTTTACTGCGCTTACCGGGATAGATGCCCTGGCCTGCTCATTCGGCACCGTGCACGGGCTGTATCTGACCACCCCCAAGCTGGATTTTGACAGGATACACAGGATTCGGGAAAGCATTGGTATTCCCATTGTGATGCACGGCGGCTCCGGGGTCAGCGACGAAGATTTTAAGAAATGCATTGCCAACGGAGTCAGGAAAATCAATTACTATACCTACCTGGCCAAGGCGGGCGGCATGTATGTAAAGGAAAAATGCGCGGAAGCAGGGGAATATGTATTTTTCCACGATGTGACCCAGTGGGCAATCCAGGCCATGAAGGAGGATGTGCTCCACACAACCAAGGTGTTCTCCCATCTGGAGTAAGGCGGCAAAGGAGGAAAGGCCATGAAACGTTCGGAAATCAACAGGGCACTGAGGGACATGGAAAAAATGATTGACAGATGCTCCTTTAAACTGCCCCCATTCTGTTATTTTACACCGGAAGAGTGGAAGGAGAAGGGCAGCGAATACGATGAGGTCCGGGATAACATGCTGGGATGGGACATCACGGATTTTGGAATGGGGGATTTTGACAAGGTGGGCTTCTCCCTTATCACCCTGAGAAACGGCAATGTATCCATGGATAAGTATACAAAGCCCTATGCGGAAAAGCTGCTGTACATGAAGGAAGGGCAGTCTGCCGCCATGCATTTCCACTGGAATAAGATGGAGGACATCATCAACAGGGGAGGGGGAAATGTGCTCATAGGCGTATATAATGCAGGCAAAGAGGAAGGTCTGGCTGATACGGATGTGCTGATACACAGTGACGGACGGGAGTATACGGTTCCCGCGGGAACGCAGATACGCCTGCGCCCAGGGGAGAGCATTACCATCCAGCCCTGCCTGTATCACGATTTCCATTTGGAGCCGGGCACAGGCCCCGTGCTGCTGGGAGAGGTATCCATGTGCAATGACGATAACCGGGACAACCGGTTCTATCTGCCGGCAGGCCGTTTTCCGGTCATAGAGGAGGATGAGCCGCCTTTCCGTTTGCTGTGCAATGAGTACCCTCCTGGGGGCCGTTGTGCAAAACGATGAAAATTTGCGGCGTCACAATGGGAAACAGCAAAAGTGATGATGAAAAATATGACAAATGTCATATAAAAATGATTACATTGTGCACATGTGTTAAAAAGAAAAACGTGATAAGATTTGATTACAGCAAAAACAACAAAACATTTTGCAAAAGGAGGTAACTTATGAAAAAAAGTACTAAGAAGCTGTTGGCAGTCATGATGTGCGCGGCAATGGCAGGTTCTGCCCTGGCAGGGTGCAGCAGCGGGGACTCCCAGACAACGGCGGCAGCCACAGAGGCGCCAACCCAGGCCCAGACAACAGAGGAGGCCAAGGAGGCGGCCGCTGAACCTGAGAAGGCAGAGGAGAGCAAGGAAGGCACAGAGGCGGCAGCGCCGGCAGCGGCCGATATGGCGTCTGCTGATGTGAAGAAGAAGGACCCGGACAAGCATTACAAATTCGGCTATACCTGTATGGACGGAACCAACCCGTTCTTTGTCACCATTGAGAAGAGAATGAGGGAAATGGTTGAGGCCAACGGCGACGAGCTGATTGCAGTGGATCCTGCCAATGATGTTACGCTTCAGATTACCCAGGTAGAGGATTTGATTTCCCAGAACATTGACGCCATGTTCATGAATCCGGCAGAGGCGGAGGGAATCCTTCCGGCCCTGGACCAGCTTAAGGAAGCAGGAATCCCCATCGTGGGATTTGACACAGAGGTGGCGGACTTGTCCTACCTGATTTCCTATACCGGATCCGATAACTATAACGCAGGCAAGGTCTGCGGCGAGGACCTTGTAAAGAAATGCCCGGACGGCGGGGACATCATTGTACTGGATTCTCCTACCATGAATTCCGTTACGGACAGAACCAACGGATTTTTAGACGCGATTGAGGGAAAAGGCTTTAATATCGTTGCACAGCAGGATGCCAAGGGCAATCTGGAGGTTTCCATGGGTATTGCGGAGGATCTGCTGCAGGCTCACGGCGATGTGGTTGCTATTTTCGGCGGCAATGACCCCACCGCACTGGGAGCACTGGCAGCAGCCAACGCGGCCGGTCTTACAGACTGTATGATTTACGGCGTGGACGGTTCTCCTGACATCAAGGCAGAGATGGCTTCCGGGGAATCCCTGATTGAAGGAAGCGGCGCGCAGTCTCCTGTTAAGATTGCACAGTCCGCGGTAAACATCATGTATACATACTTAAACGGCGACAAGGTGGAATCCAGATATCCGGTAGAAACCTTCCTTATTACATCAGAAAATGTAGATAAGTATGGCACAGATGGATGGCAGTAAGAGATTAGTCTGAAAAAGTGCTGGGCCCCTGCGGGGGCCAGGCACTTTTTATCTGGCAGGACAAAAACAGAAAAGTACGGCAGGAAACTCTGTCAGGAACCATATGAATAGAAGAACAGGCAGGTGAGATTATGAGTGAAACAGTTCTGCTTCAAACGAAGAACATCCACAAATCATTTCCGGGAGTCAAGGCGCTTCAGGGGGTGGACCTGGAACTGAGGGCCGGCGAGGTCCACGCATTGCTCGGTGAAAACGGGGCAGGTAAATCCACGCTGATTAAGGTCCTGGGCGGCATCTACATCGCAGAAGAGGGCGAGATCTTTATTGACGGAAAAAAGGTAACCATTGACGGGGTAAATGCATCTCACAGCAACGGAATTTCCATTATCCATCAGGAATTGGTACTGGTGCCTCACATGACTGTGGCGGAAAATATCTTTCTTGGCAGGGAGCCGTCAAAGGGGCTTTGGGTCAGCCATGAGACCATGGAAAAGGAAGCCCAGCAGCTTCTGGACACATATCACATGAGCATTGACGCGGGGACGCTGGTCAAGGACCTTACCATTGCCCAGCAGCAGATGGTGGAAATCGTCAAGGCCATTTCCTACCACTCCAGAATTCTTGTGATGGATGAGCCCACTTCATCCATATCTGACAAGGAAGTGGAATTTCTGTTCAGCACCATGCGGGAGCTCACAAAAAAAGGCGTGGGAATCATATATATATCCCATAAGATGGACGAGCTGGAGCAGATCTGCGACCGGGTAACCGTGCTGAGAGACGGAACCTATGTGGGAACCGAGAGGGTAAAGGATACCACAAGGGACCATCTCATCGCCATGATGGTGGGCCGGGAGCTGACCAAGTACTACACCAGGGATTACATGGAGCCCGGCAGGGTTGTTTTAAAATGTGAAAACATTGCAGACGGAAAGATGGTCAAAGGGGCCAGCTTTGAACTGCGTGAGGGGGAAATCATTGGTTTTGCGGGGCTGGTAGGTGCCGGAAGAAGCGAGACCATGAAGTGTATCTTCGGACTGACGCCCGGCTGCGCGGGTGAAATCAGCGTGGATGGAAAAAAGGCTGTCATCAAATCGCCCATTGAGGCCATGAAGTTCGGCATTGCCCTGGTTCCTGAGGACCGGAAGCAGGAGGGGCTGTATAAGGTACAGAGCGTCCGGTTCAACTCCACCATTGAGGTGCTGAAACGCTTTATAAAGGGTATATGGGTGGATGCGGACAAGGAGGAGGAGATTACCAGGCAGTACATCGAGATGATGGATACCAAGACTCCCTCCCAGGAACAGCTGATCGGGAATCTGTCCGGCGGCAACCAGCAGAAGGTAATGATTGGAAGATGGCTGGCCACAGCCCCTAAGATACTGATTCTGGACGAGCCCACCAGAGGCGTGGACGTGGGCGCCAAATCCGAGATATACGCAATTATGAATGAGCTGGTGAAGAAAGGCGTGTCCATCATCATGATATCGTCAGAACTGCCTGAAATTCTCAACATGAGCGACCGGGTCTATGTGATGTGTGACGGCCGGATAACCGGGTGCTTCAGCCATGAGGAATGTGTCACCCAGGAACAGATCATGAAGCTGGCGGCAAAGTAAGAAAAGGGGGAAAGTCAAATGACAACCAGATTGCAGAAAAATGTAAAACAATATTTCAAGGATAATATCGGCATCATCGGGGCCCTGCTTATTTTGTGTATTTTCTTATCCGTGTTCCCAAAGACCAGCGGCTCCTTTCTGACCCAGAAAAATATATTCAATGTACTGAGACAGATATCGTCCAACCTGTTCCTGGCCTGCGGCATGACCATGGTCATCATCCTGGGGGGCATTGATTTGTCCGTGGGATCCATCATCGCCCTTTCAGGCTGTTTTGCAGCCGGCTGCGTGTCACGTTACGGCCTCCCCATAGCAGCGGGCGTTCTGGGCGGCGTGCTGGTGGGCACCGTGGTGGGTATGTTTAACGGCGTTGTCATATCAAAGACAACCATACCGCCCTTTATCGTGACCCTGGCCACCATGAATGTGGCAAAGGGACTGGCCTATGTGTATACAGGCGGATCACCTGTGCGGGTGGTCACAAAGGAATGGCAGTTTTTGGGAGCCGGGTACGTGGGCAGGGTCCCCACTCCGGTTATCCTTCTGGCAGTGGTGCTGATTATCACGGCCATTATTATGAATAAGACAAAGCTGGGGCGCCATATCTACGCGGTGGGCGGCAATTCCCAGGCAGCCAGATTCTCAGGCATCAGTACGGCAAAGGTGAAATTCCTGGTACATACCTATTCGGGAATCATGGCAGGACTTGCGGGCGTGGTGCTGGCATCCCGCATGTATTCCGGCCAGCCCACGGCAGGAGACGGGGCTGAGATGGACGCCATTGCAGCCGTTGTGGTGGGCGGCACCTCCATGGCAGGCGGATCCGGCAAAATCAGCGGAACCATCATAGGTGGCCTGATTATCGGCGTGCTGAACAACGGCCTGAATCTTTTGAATGTCAATTCCTTCTGGCAGTACGTTGTAAAGGGAACCGTTATTCTCCTGGCTGTTTTTGTGGATTACCTGAGAAACAAAAAGGCGGAATAGAGCCTTGTTTACGGCAGAAGCGTTTCACGGCAGTGGGGCGCTTTTTGTTGAAGTCAAAGTTTTTTAAAAAGTTACCATGAGATATTACAGATACGCATGTTTGCGGTATAATGGGAAAGGACCGGCCTGGGGGTGTGACCGGGAATCCGGGGATATGACCGGGCAGCCGGGAAATGAAGTCAGGGACAGGGAGGCGGGAAACAGATGAAGATAGGAACAGGATTGTTAATCCTGACAGCGGGCATCATGCTCCTGTTGGAGGGCTGCGGCCAGGCGGAAGGAAGCGGGCGCCAGCATGAGTCCAGGCTGTTCGGGGCCACCTATATGACAAGAAATAATCCGTATTTTGATGTGCTCAATGAGGGGATTGAGGAGGTGGTGGAAGCCAACGGCGATATCCTTCTCACCAGGGACCCCCTTCAGGACCAGGAAAAGCAGAACGAGCAGATACAGGAGATGATAGACGAGGGCATACAGATGCTGTTTTTAAATCCCGTGGACTGGGAAAAGGTGCAGCCGGCCCTGGATGCCTGCAGAGAGGCAGGAGTCGGCATCATCAATGTGGATACGGTGGTGAAGGACAGGGATTCCGTGATTTCCATTATTGAGACGGATAACTACCAGGCGGGACAGCTCTGCGCCCTGGATATGATGAAACGAAAGGACAAGGCTGAAATCGTCATCCTTGACAACCCCATACAGACCTCCATTACCAACCGGGAACAGGGCTTTCTGGACGCCATAGCGGACAATGACAATTACCAGGTGGTATACAGGGAAGCTGCGGCAGGGGAGATTGAGGTGTCCTCCCATGTGATGGCCGACCTTCTGCGCCGTGACATCAGCTTTGACGTGATTTTGGGGGGCAATGACCCCACGGCGCTGGGAGCTCTGGCAGCCCTGCAGCAGGCCAGGAGGGAGGAGGGCGTTTTGATATACGGAATCGACGGCTCTCCGGATTTCAAGGCAATTCTGGACGTGGGATATGTGACGGGGACCAGCGCCCAAAGCCCAAGGTCCATAGGCAGGAAGGCGGCTGAAACCGCGTACCGTTACCTGGACGGGGAGCCGGTGGAGAAGTACATAAGCCTGCCCAGCACCATGATTACGAGGGATAACCTCCATGAGTTTGAGATAGACGGGTGGCAGTGAAACGATGGATACGAATATGGATAACAGACGGGTACGCATTCTGCAGTTAGGCATCCTGGCGCTGAATGTGGTATCCGTAATGGGACTCAGCATATTTATATATGCCACAATTGAAAATATACGGCGCAGCTATGTGGCCAGGGAGTTCTTAAGCGGCATCCAGGCCATTGTCTGGTACCCTTACCGGAACATCTGGATCTGCGCCCTCCTGCTGGCGCTTTTGGCAGGCGGCATGTTTGTGCGGGACCGGTTGTTTCCGGACAACAGCAAGGTGATTCTGTTCAGCCTTGTGGCTGATTTTGCCATTTGCTTTGCCATTATCATACTTTTGAATTTTAATTACAACGGAATTCTGCTGCTGGTGTTTTCCAATGTCATTCTCTATGCCAAAAACGGAAAATCCAGATATTTTCTGGCGGCAGTGGCAATCGGCAGCTTTATCCTGGCTGATTACGAACTGCTTTCCATTTCCTACCGCCTGTATTCCATACAGGATTACATATCATTTTACAATGCATCCACCCAGCAGTACCTGCTCAGCAGCTACAATATTCTGGTATCCCTGAATGTAATCATGTTCGTGGTGTACTGTGTGAACATTATCAACCAGCAGCAGGGAAACCTGGATGAGATACACGCCCTCAACGAGCAGCTTCAGGACGTGAATGAGCAGCTTCAGGAGTATTCGGTGATGGCGGAGAAGATGGCCGAGACAAGGGAGAGGAACCGTCTGGCCAGGGAAATTCATGATACCCTGGGCCATACCCTGACCGGAATCGCCGCGGGCATAGACGCCTGTCTGGCCACCATAGGCACATCGCCCCGGCAGACAAAGGACCAGCTGGAGCTTATTTCCAAGGTCACAAGGGACGGCATTAAGGAGATACGGCGCTCGGTCAGCCAGCTGCGCCCGGACGCCCTGGAGCGCTTCAGCCTGGAATACGCCATCAGCAAGATGGTATCGGACATGAACGCTGTGTCCGGCGCAAGGGTGTATTTTGACTGCCAGGTAAAGAACCTGAAATTTGACGAGGACGAGGAAAACGCCATTTACCGTGTGATTCAGGAGGGAATCACAAACGCCCTGCGCCATGGCCATGCCAGCCAGATATGGATTACCATAAAGAAGGAGGATACGGACATCCTTCTGCAAATAAGGGACAACGGAATCGGATGCAAGGAGATAAAGAGCGGATTCGGAACAAAGCATATGAAGGAGAGGATTAAGATGCTGAGCGGCGTTGTTACATTTGACGGCAGCGACGGATTTACTGTAAATGCAAGAATACCAATCCGGTGGGGGGAGACTTATGATTAAAGTATTGATTGCCGACGATCAGGAATTGATTCGCCAGAGCCTGCAGATTATGCTCAACAGCAGGCCGGATATAATGGTCACGGATGTGGCCTCCAACGGGCAGGAGGTCATCCGTAGTGTGAGGAAGAACAAACCCGATGTGATACTGATGGACATACGGATGCCCAAGCTGGACGGCGTGCAGTGCACGAAAATTATCAAGGAAAATTATCCTCAGATTAAAATTATCATACTTACCACCTTTGACGATGACGAGTACGTCTACAATGCCCTGAAATATGGCGCCAGCGGATACCTGTTAAAGGGGGTGTCCATGGATGAACTGGCCAATGCCATCACCACGGTGCACAATGGATGGGCTATGATTAACCCGGATATTGCAACCAAGGTGCTGAGGCTGTTTTCGCAGATGGCCCAGGCGGATTACACCATACTTGTGGGCGATAAGAACGTGGACGAGCTCACAAAGACAGAATGGAAAATCATAGCCCAGGTGGAAATGGGGGCCAGCAACAGGGAGATAGCGGAAGCCCTTAAGCTGTCGGAGGGAACGGTGCGCAATTACCTCAGCACCATACTGAACAAGCTGGATTTGAGGGACCGCACCCAGCTGGCTATCTGGGCTGTCCAGACCAACGTAAGAAAGCGGCTGGGCACCTGAGGTTTGACCGTGCCGGAGTACGCGGGCAGGGGATGACAGGAGGATGACAAGAGGTTGGCAGAAGGAAGGATGAGATTGGGATGAAGGGATGGAAACAGACGCTGGGGCTGGGAGCTTGCGTGCTCTTTCTTGCGGGCTTCCTTGGATGTGTATATAAGTACCACGGGAAGGAGATTGTCCTGGAATTCGGCATGTTCACGGGAAGCAACTGGGATGTGGCCAGCGCCAGCAGCTTTGTCATCATGGACAAGGCTATCGCAAGGTTCGAGGAGGAGCATCCCGGGGTGAAGATACATTACTACAGCGGAATCAGCAAGGAGGATTACTCGGAGTGGTGCGCCAGAAAGCTGTTGGAGGGAAAGATGCCGGACGTGTTTATGGTGCCTGACACGGATTTCAACCTGTACTCGTCCCTGGGAGTCATGAAAAACCTGGACGAGCTCATTGAGCACGACGCCGGGTTTGACCGGACTGATTTTTTCACCACTGCCCTGGATGCGGGAAAGTACGACGGACACCAGTGCGCCCTTCCGTATGAAACCGTTCCCGTTCTTTTGTTTGTCAACAAGTCCCTTCTGGCCAAGGAGCAGATTGAGGTGCCGGGGGAGGACTGGACCTGGGACAACATGTATGAAATCTGCAGGAAGATAACAAAGGATGTAAACGGAGATGGGCTGCTGGACCAGTTCGGGACCTATAATTACAGCTGGAGAAACGCGGTTTACACCAGCGGGGGAAGATTTTATGACGGGGACCAGCAGCAACTGTCCTTTACGGACTCCCATGTCCTGGATGCCATTAAATACATGAAGCATCTCAACGACCTGAACCAGGGACAGAGCGTGACTCAGGAGGATTTCAACAAGGGGAACGTGGCTTTCATGCCCCTGACCTTTGCGGAGTACAGGACCTATAAGACATATCCTTACAGGATTAAGAAATACACCAAGTTCCAGTGGGACTGCATAACCTTTCCCGCGGGCAAGGAAGGGGAGAACCGTTCCAGGGTCGATTCCCCTCTCATGGGAATCAACAGCAATACAAAGCATGAAAAGCTGGCATGGGAGTTTCTGAAACAGCTGACCGGGAATGAAGAGATGCAGATGGATATATTCCGTTATTCCCAGGGGGTGTCTGTGCTCAAAAGCGTTACCGGATCCGCCCGGGCAGCCGCCATTATACAGGAGGACATGGATGAGGGAGAGCAGGTCATCAACAGCAGCCTGCTTTACAATGTAATTGAAAATGGAGTCATAGAGCCCAAATTCCAGCAGTATGAGCAGGTCATGAGCCTGGCGGACGGGGAAGTATCAAAGATTCTCCTGGAAAACAGGAATGTGGACAGCAGCATGAAGATATTCCAAAGAAGCATTACGAAGTATTTACAGCAGCAGAGGTGAGCCGCACAGGCGCGTGACAAAAAGTCCAGGCCGCAATCATCGGTACATTGGTTTGTACAAGGATTGGGCCTGGGCCTTTTTTCATTTATTTGTTCTTCGTATGGTATGCGGTGGGAAGGTTCCAGTCGTACTTCGTCGCCAGAAGGCGGATGAGCACCACCAGAATTGCGCTTACTATCATGGAGGCGTCCCTGGAGAGCCAGCCGTTAAGGCAGACATAGCACACGGCCCCGGCAATGGAGGCGGAAGCGTATACATGCTTGCGCAGGATATACGGGGACTGGCCTGCCAGTATATCACGCAGGATACCGCCACCAACGCCTGTGAGGACGCCCAGAAAGATGGAGAGGAAATGATATTCCCCGTAACCGGCTGTTCCCGCGGTGTTGATGCCGGTCACTGTGAAGGCTCCCAGTCCCACCGCGTCAAACAGGTTCATCATCTTCTCGTAGGCCGAGATGTACCGGCTTTCCAGTATCTGCTGGTTCAGCCAGACCAGGATAAAGAGCACCATGGCCGTGAGAAAGGCCGTGTACACGTAAACCGGGTTCATGAACAGGCTGGGCGGTACGATGCCAAGTATGATATCACGGAGCATTCCGCCGCCAACGGCAGTGGTGACGCCAAGGACCACCACTCCCAGCAAATCCAGCCGCTGTTTGATGGCTACCAGGGCACCGGATGACGCAAAGGCCACGGTACCGATTATTTCGATGATAAAAAAGATTGAGATATTCGATTCCATAATACGCTCCCAGCCAATGGCTACAGCAGATAAATCTTGTTTTCCGCGCAGATATCCCGCATGCTTCCGGGCCAGATACTGGCCTGCACTTCACCGATATGGGCGCGGTCCAAAAGCAGCATGCACAGACGCGACTGTCCGATACCGCCGCCAATGGTGTAGGGAAGTTCGCCGTTTAAAAGCATTTTGTGATAGGGCAGGCTGCGGCGGTCTTCACATCCCGCCTTCTTTAACTGGTCTTCCAGGGCAGCCTCATCCACGCGGATACCCATGCTGGAGATTTCCAGGGCGCACTGCAAATGCTCAAACCAGAACAGGATATCGCCGTTCAGCTTCCAGTCGTCGTAGTCGGGTGCACGTCCGTCATGGGGCTTGCCGCTGGCCAGCTTGTCGCCTATCTGCATCAGGAACACGCAGCCATGCTCCCTGGTAATCAGGTTTTCCCTTTCCTTAGGAGTATTATCAGGATACAAGTCCTCCAGTTCCTGGCTGGTGATAAAGTAGATATCCTTTGGCAGGTGTTTCACAGCCTCGGGGTATTTATACCACACCTCATGCTGCATGTGCTTGATAATCTTGAAGATCTCCCGCACCGTGTCCTTTAAGGTGTCCAGATTGCGCTGCTCCCTGGTGATGACGCGTTCCCAGTCCCACTGGTCCACATAACAGGAGTGAAGATTATCCAGCTCCTCGTCCCGGCGGATGGCGTTCATGTTGGTGTAAAGGCCCTCGCCCGGTTGAAAGCCGTATTTCTTTAGTGCCATACGTTTCCATTTTGCCAGTGAGTGGACCACCTCCAGGGTTTCACCGGGAAGCCCCAGCATGTCAAAGGAAACAGGGCGTTCGGTGCCGTTTAAGTTATCATTAAGTCCGCTGCTCTTTTCCACGAACAGGGGAGCGGAGATACGTTCAAGGTGCATCTCCCTGCCCATTTCCTTCTGGAAGGTATCGCGTATGTATTTGATTGCGTCCTGGGTCTCCCGAATGGAGAGGTGGGGATCGTAATCCTTAGGTATGATCAGTTCCATCTTAAAAACCTCCAAACTACTTGAATTCATTACATATGTTTCTTATGGTATCATCATTGGGAAAAACGTGCAAGTGCTTCCATCACTTTTTTATGCCGGAAATGGAATGAAAATGAGAAAATCCCCTGGAAAGATGCTGAAATATGATGTTACACACAGAGGAAAGCATGGTAAAATAGAGTTAAAAGTGAAACCGGGAGGTAATGAGATGAAACGGACAGTAAAGGTATGGCTTGCAGCGGTCATGAGTGGAGTGCTTCTGGCCAGAGGCGCCGGAATGACGGGACAGTCACCCTGGGGAATGGAAGCCCAGGCCCATTCCGGCAGAACAGATGGAAACGGAGGTCACCGGGATAATAAGAATGCCAGCGGGCTGGGAAGCTATCATTACCACTGCGGAGGCCATCCGGCACACCTGCATCCCGATGGGGTGTGTCCCTATGGGGGAGGCGGGGAAAGTACCCAGACCAGGACTCAGACCCAGACCAAAACCCAGACCCAGGCTCAAACACAGCCCCAGACACAGCCCCAAACACAGGACCAGACAAAGGCTCAGGCCGCGGCCCGGGATAGTTCCGGGGCAGGGGAAGCCTCCGGCACTTCAGGCTGGTGCCGGAATGGGGCCCGGTGGAACTATATCTGCGAGGACGGAACCCGTCTGGTTGGATGCTGGAAGCGGATTGACGGCGTATGGTACTGTTTTGACGGTGACGGAAATATGCGGACCGGATGGTACGGGGAAAATGGTTCTCTCTACTATCTGGGAACAGACGGGAAGATGGCCGTGGGGACCTGCGTAATCGACGGACAGGAATACCAGTTTGACCAGGACGGGAAGATGGTATAGCCGGATAACAGGTAAGGGCCGGAAGAACCGGTAGAAGTATGACAAGAAAAAAGACAGGAAAAAAGACAGGAAAAGCGGGTCCGCATTGGCACAGTCAACGCGGGCCCGCAGCCGTTTATCTTTTTAATTTTACTCAAACAAATCCATCAGCTTCTTCTTCATTTCACGCCGTCTTTTATCTGTTTCTTCGGAATCCAGGGAAAAACTGCCTTCCTCTTCTCTTAACACGTCGCCTTCCTTAATATTCTTTGGAAGATGGCTGAGTGGAACGGAGATGTGTTTTCTTAATTCGGTTTCACATATGGCCAGACCCTCTTCCAGCCGGTCGATAATATATTTCATATAGGAAATCCTTTCTGTGTGGTTGGGTAAGAGACCGTATTTACAGAATGTCTCATACTGCCTTTTGTTAAGGTTTGCACTGTTTACAGGGCTCATATCCCTCCTGCACCAGTTCCTCCCTGGTGGCTGTTACATCCTTTCGGTTCTCAGGCTTCATCTGGGTGGCAGAGGCGCAGTCGGGGCGGTGGAACTTGCCTGTGTTTGTATTGATGACATAGCTGGAGAGAGTGGAGTGATTGCCGGTATGATTGCCGGCGCTGTCAGCATTGCTGCCGCTGAACGTTCCGCTGCCGGTGCTCCATGTAATGGTCCTGCCGTCACTGAATGCGGTAATGGTCCCCTCCTCATCCGTGCGCAGTATCTGGCAGCCCGCCTTCTTAAGCTTTTCCATGGTTTCCTTGTGGGGATGGCCGTAAGAGTTGCCCTTGCCGCACTGGATCACCACCCAGGTGGGAGACACCTTTTTCAGAAATGCATCACTGGTGGAGGTGCTGCTGCCGTGATGGCCTGCCTTCAGAACATCTGCTTTCAGTACGGCGCCGCTGTTTACAATATCTTCTTCAGCCTGGTTCTCCGCGTCGCCGCACATGACAAAGCTGTTATCGCCGTAGGTAAGGCGGATTCCCACGGACCAGTTGTTCAGGTCGTTGCCGTAGTCTTTTACCGGGGAGAGTACGGTGAAGGACGCGCTTCCCAAATCATAGGAATCTCCGGGGGTGGGTTTGGTGATTTTAAGTCCTCTGGAGGCAATGGAATCCAGTACGTCCTCAAAGGTCCTGGTGGTATGTTCCACAGGGGGCAGGATGACCTTGTCTACGGGAAAGGCATCAATAACCTTGTCCAGGCCTCCGATATGGTCGGAATGGGGATGGGTGCCAATCACATAATCCAGTTTTGCCACTCCCTCTGCTTTCAGATAAGAGATTACGGTGCCGGCCTGATCATTTTCACCTGCGTCAATAAGCATGTAGTGTCCGTCTGATTCGGCCAGTATACTGTCGCCCTGGCCCACATCAATAAAATGCACAGCCAGTCCGGACTCGGATGGCACGGTTATGGAGGAACCCCTGTCAGGTGAAAGAGAGGGGGATGAATCCACGCATCCTCCCAGCAAAACGGAGATTGCACATAAAATGGATATTATCAATATTCGGATATTCTTTGGTTTTGTCATTATTGTCATAAACTAGTCAGCCTTCCTGTCTTTGTAATAATCATATGTTCAGATGAGGATCATCCGTTGTCTGGACCGCGTTGCGGAATGCAGTGTCCCACTGGGGGTAGGAACGTTTCAGGGATACGGGTTTTCCCTCTGTATCCAGGAAACAATGCCTGCTCTCGCCTGTGGTTTTGAGCTCACCGGTGGCCGCGTCCCGCATCTCATACGCAAGGGTCATGCGGATGGCGTTATATTCCTTTACCCATACATGTATTTTCACATGGTCATCAAAACGTACCATGGACCTGTACTGGCAGTGTACCTCCAGAACCGGGCTCATGATGCCGGATGCTTCCATGGCCTTATATCCGCAGCCCATTTGTTCCATAAGGTTTACCCTTGCCTCCTCCATCCAGCGGATGTAGTTGGAATGGTGCACACAGCCCATCTGGTCTGTCTCATAATACTGTGCGTGATGTTCGTAGTCTTTCAACATGGTGACCTCCTGGTGTTGTTTACTGATTTTATAGTGAATCCATCTGGTTCTGATACCACAATGCGAATCCCTCATCTGTCATATCCCCGGTATCGGTCTGGTAGTAACCTTTCAGCTGTTCCTTGAATTGTTCCAGGTCCTTCCGGTGGTTGCCTGTGGGGAATCCGGATGTTTCCAGCAGACGGCATGCTGTGACGGAATGCAGGATAGCCTTATCCAGACCGTCCTCTGTTTCCGCGAATACGGATGCCAGGGCATTTTGAACATTGGATTCGGCATAGGCATTGTCCCCATCCTGATTAATGAGCTCCAGAGACTTGTCAAGGGCGGCCAGTGCCGGTGAAGCTTCTCCTCGCTCCTGGTACATCTGCCCCATATTGTAGAAAGCCACCCCCTTTGTGTAGGAGTCGGCAGTCTCTGACCTGGAAGCCCTGCCATAGAAATCTTCTGCGGTGTCATAATCCTCTAACGCATTATAAATCCGGGCGATACGGATGTAGGACCAGGTGGGGTCGCTTTCATTGGATTCCTGGATTTTTAGGGCCTGCTCATATTGCTCCAGGGCTTTTTCATAGTGTTCTGTTTTCTTGTATGCGTCTCCCAAATCAGACAGAAAAATTGCCGTATACTCTGAGTTCGTTCCGCAGGCCTTCTTTATGGCCTTCAGACCTTTCTCATAATAGTTCAGGGCCTGGTCCATATTGCCTGCATCCTTATGAACGTCGGCCATGGTGTTATAATCCCATGCCAGTTCTTCCATGTTGGAAGTTCTCTGGTCCACATCCGCGCACTCCTGCAGATAGATAAGGGCCTGGTCATAATCTTCCAGTTTATAATATGCCATTCCCAGGTTAAAATAGAGCGGACCGTTGGCAGGGTCATACCGCTTGCCGTTGGAAAAAACCTCATCCACCTTTTCCTGGTAATAATCTGCGGCTTCCCGGTATCTGCCTTCTTTGTAATACTGGCTTCCCACATTGACCTCCGGCTCAGGGCCCACGTAAAAGGTGAGGGTTGAACGTCTGTAGTTACAGGAATTGGACATGTAAATGAAACACAGGACAAGAATCACTCCAAGTACGCATTTGGCCAGCGTAGGACCTTCTTTATAGCGGGACTCCTCAATCTCCATTCCATCCGGAAGCTTATTGGAGGTGTCCGGAAGCACATGGGAGTCATCCGGGAGTACATGGGAGTCATCCGGCACCCCATGGGCTTCATTCAATCCGTTGTCCTTGTTTTGGCGTATATCCAGCCCTTTATCTGTCTCATTCATAACTATTCCCTTTCCAGCAGCATGGCGTCACATGGCAATATTATACCATGGATTTTACCAAAAGACGAGTAGATGGAAGCAGAGACTTATCCAGAGTGGAAACAGGGGAATTTAAACAGCTTATGTATATTTTGAAATCTGCTTACATATACTGGTAATAAATGGACCTGTCCTCCGAACTGATGCAAGGAAGCAGATTCAGACCAGATATTATCAAAAAGAAAAGGAGCGCATGATATGGCACGGGGAGTAAGAAAGTCACCGGTTGAAAAACTGCAGGGAGAGCTGGCGGATGTACAAGCATCCATCGCACAGTATGAAAGCTGTCTGGAAACCATGAGAGAAAAGGAAAAGGTGCTTATGGAACATATCCAGCTGGAAGAATTCAAGGTGGTCAACGAGATGTTAAAGGAACGGGACATGACCATGGATGATTTAAAAGAAATGCTGGCAGGAGGGGACGTGACTCTCAGTGCATGAGACACGTAATCCTGTATACGCGGTAATTCCATATAAAGATAAGGACGCCTGAAACATGCGCGTTCTTATTTTTTGCTTATTTTTTCTGTTTGTTTGGGTCCCCTTGTTGTAGAGGGCAGATGTTTTATGGTAGAATGGTAAAAAAACAGCAGGCTTGAAGGAGGTACATAAGATGGTGGAAGTCACTTTGGGGAAAACAGGCATAACCGTGAACAAGAATGAGTTTGGGGCCCTTCCCATTCAGAGGATACCGGTGGAGGACGCGGTATACCTGATACAAAAGGCGTATGAAGGCGGTATCACATTCTTTGACACAGCCAGGAACTACACGGACAGCGAGGAAAAATTAGGGGCAGCGCTTGAGGGAATACGCCATAAGGTGTTTATCGCAACCAAGACAGCCGCAAAGACAGCAGAGAAATTCCGGGAGGACCTGGAGATTTCCCTGAAAAACCTGAGGACAGACCATGTGGACCTCTATCAATTCCATAATCCTTCGTTCTGTCCAAAGCCGGGAGACGGCACAGGATTGTATGAAGCCGTGCTGGAGGCCAAGGAGCAGGGCAAGGTGCGCCACATAGGAATCACCAACCACAGGCTGTCGGTAGCCATGGAGGCAATTGAGTCCGGCCTTTATGAGACACTGCAGTTCCCGTTCTGTTACCTGGCAACGGATAAGGACCTGGAGCTGGTGGAACGGTGCAGGGAGGCAGGCATGGGGTTCATTGCCATGAAGGCATTATCCGGCGGTCTTATCAATAATTCACGGGCAGCCTACGCATATTTAGCCCAGTTTGACAATGTGCTTCCAATCTGGGGCGTTCAGAGAGAACGGGAGCTGGATGAATTCCTGTCCTATGTGGGGAATCCGCCTGAGATGACAGATGAGATAAGGGCGCTGATTGATAAGGACAGGGAAGAACTCCTGGGAGAGTTCTGCAGAGGCTGCGGATACTGTATGCCATGTCCCGTTGGTATTGAAATCAATAACTGTGCCAGAATGTCCCTTATGATACGCAGGGCTCCTTCCGCTGCCTGGCTGACGCCGGACGCACAGGAGAAAATGAAGAAGATCGAACAGTGCCTCCACTGCGACCAGTGCAAGGGAAAATGTCCCTATAACCTGGACACGCCTGCACTGCTGGAGAAGAACCTGAAGGACTATCTGGAGATTCTGGACGGAAAGGAATACTAGAGGAAACAGCGCTCCGCTGCCATTACAGGCAGAGGAAGCGCTGTTTTTATGAAAACAAGGTATTAATTGTTCTGGAGATTAATTGCGGTATCGGTTGATGCAGGCGTATATCTCCTGGA
The DNA here is from genome assembly GCA_021201905.1 of Clostridia bacterium. GTDB lineage: Bacteria > Bacillota > Clostridia > Lachnospirales > Lachnospiraceae > Enterocloster. The sequence goes on along the minus strand of JAJQEA010000155.1, from coordinate 1,054 downwards.
TCCTCGGCATGGAAAGCCCGCAGGCCGCGTAGGAGCTGTCCCCCACGGCTGCCAGCCCGCCCTTCTGTATCTCCTTAAGCAGCATGGAGACCGTATCCCTTACCGTGTACCGCTCAAGCAGCTGGTGTTCCACGCAGTAGCGCAGCATCTGTGCCAGGGCATTGGTCTGTTCAGCGTCAATGAGCTGCTCCACAAACCGCAGGTCCACAGGAGATTTGCCGATTTGCAGGGAATCCTTTCCATATACCTTGACCTTAATGCGCTCGTCCCGGCCGCCGTCGCGGGGCCCTCTGCCTCTGTAATTCCCTCTGTTTGCAGCAGGGGTATTTCCCGGTGCAGTCTGGGAACCGCCTTTATTGCTCAACAGCCTGCGCCCCCCGGACGGAAGGAGAAAGCCGGGGGCGGAGGTGATGGGCTCAACACCGTAGCTGGAACAGAAGGTCTTGGTCTTATCCGTGATGTCAAAAGGTTCATAACAGTCCATCTGGAGGATGGTATCTGCAATATAGAAATAAGCGCCTGAGCTTCCAGCCACCATAACAGTTGAAATGCCGGATTTTTCATACAAATCCCTGGCCCTCTCAATGAAGGGGGTAATGGGCTCCTGGGCCCGGCTGATGATTTTCTGCATCAGATCATCCCTGACCATGAAGTTGGTGGCGGAGGTGTCCTCGTCAATCAGAAAGACGCGGCTTCCGGCCTCAACGCCTTCAATGACAGCGGCTGCCTGGGAGGTGCTGCCGCTGGCATCCTCAGTGGAGAAGCAGCGGGTGTCTTTTTTGTTGGGCAGGTCGTTGATAAACAGGGAAATGTCCACATTCTGGACGCTTCTGCCGTCCTCTGCCCGCAGCTTCATGGCAGTGGAATCAGTGATAACGTATTCCCGTCCATCTCCGGCCACATGGTTGTAGACGCCGGACTCCAGTGCCTTTAGCAGGGTGGATTTGCCATGATATCCGCCGCCCACAATCAGGGTAATGCCCCGGTAAAGTCCCATGCCGGTGATTCTGCCATGATGGGGAAGGTTTAATTCCATTCTGAGGGAGTCCGGTGA
>JAJQEA010000249.1 GCA_021201905.1 Clostridia bacterium | reverse complement strand
CCTCAGAAACGGCACGCTGGTAGGCGAATTCAAGGTGGAGGAGCTGCCAAGGGTACAGCTGGTGGCCAAGATGATGGGCAAGGATTTCGACGATCTGGCTGCCATCAAGAAGGAGGGCGTGTCCACGGTCAAGGAAGATGTGATCATAAGCGCCAGTGGACTGGGCCACAAGGGGACCATCAAGCCCTTCAGTCTGGATATCCATAAAGGCGAGGTCATCGGCCTGACAGGGCTTCTGGGATCCGGCCGTTCCGAGCTGGTCCGGGCCATATACGGCGCCGATAAGCCGGACAGCGGCGAGCTGGCTGCAAAGGGAAAGAAGTTAAAGGTCAGCGCGCCCATTGACGCCATGATGGAAGGCATGGCCTACCTGCCTGAAAACCGCAAGGAGGAGGGAATCATCGCGGATCTGTCGGTGCGTGAGAATATCATCATTGCCCTCCAGGCCAAGAAAGGCATGTTCAAGCTCATGAGCAGGAAGGAACAGGAGGAATTCACGGACAAATACATTGATATTCTCCAGATCAAGACAGCCGACAGGGAGACTCCCATCAAGCAGCTCTCCGGCGGCAACCAGCAGAAGGTGATCCTGGGACGCTGGCTTCTGACCAACCCGGATTTCCTGATACTGGATGAGCCCACAAGGGGAATTGATATTGGCACCAAGACGGAGATTCAGAAGCTAGTGCTGAGCCTTGCGGAGGACGGCATGTCCGTGGTGTTTATTTCCTCTGAGATCGAGGAGATGCTTCGCACCTGCAGCCGTATGGCGGTCATGCGCGACGGCGAGAAGGTGGGAGAGCTCAAGGAAGACGAGCTGAGCCAGGATTCCATCATGAAGGCAATTGCAGGAGGAGGGGAAGAATGATGGGGAAACTTAAAAAGTTGACAGGTTACAGGCTTTTTCTTCCATTATCCTGTCTTATCATAGTACTGTTAATCAACCTGATTACCACGCCCACGTTTTTTAGGATTACCATTAATAACGGCGTTCTCTACGGGTATATCATCGACGTCATCAACCGCGCCAGCGAGCTGGTGGTGCTGGCCGTGGGCATGACCCTGGTGGTATCCGCCTCGGCGGGAACCGATATTTCCGTGGGCGCCGTCATGGCGGTGGCTGCGGCCGTGTGTACCAGGGTTCTGGCAGGGAGCGAGGTGTCGGTCAATGAGTACGCCAATCCCTACGTGCTGGCCGTGCTGGCGGCCCTGGCCGTGGCGGTGGTGTGCGGAGGCTTTAACGGGCTTCTGGCTGCAAAGCTTAAGATACAGCCCATGGTGGCAACCCTGATTCTGTTTACAGCGGGCAGGGGTATCTCCCAGCTGGTTACAAACGGACAGATTACATACATCCATGTGGACGGGTATAAGCTGCTGGGCAACAACATACCGGGAATTCCCATTCCCACCCTTATCTTTGTGGCTGTAATCGTGGTGGCGCTCACCTATATTCTGCTGAAAAAAACAGCCATGGGCATGTACATCCAGGCCGTGGGCATCAATGAGAGGGCATCCCGGCTGGTGGGCCTTAAATCCGTGAAAATCATCTGGATGGCCTACGCGTTCTGCGGACTGTGCGCAGGAATCGCCGGACTGGTGGCATCCTCCCGCATCTATTCCGCGGATGCCAACAACATCGGCCTCAACATGGAGCTGGACGCTATCGCGGCAGTGGCTCTGGGCGGCAATTCCCTGGGCGGCGGCCGGTTCTCCCTGTTAGGCTCCGTAATCGGCGCCTATACCATCCAGGCCCTGACCACAACCCTCTATGCCATGAGCGTGCCGGCGGACCAGATTCCGGTATACAAGGCCATCGTGGTTATTCTGATTGTGGCTGTACAGTCAGAGGAGCTTAAGAAGTTCAGGAAACGTCTGGCATCCAGACATACATCCAAGAACGTGGAAGGAGGAGTGGCATAATGAAAAACAAAAGTGAAAAGAAAAAGCTGGACGGCAACTCCTTCCTGCTGGCTGTAACCATCATACTATTTTTCGTAATGTACATAGTCGGTATCATCATGTTTGGGGGCAGGGGATTTGCAAAGGTACAGAACTTCCTCAACCTGTTCATCTCCAACGCGGGCCTGATCGTGGTGGCAACCGGCATGACCATTGTCATGATCACGGGCGGCATCGACATTTCCGTTGGTTCCGTGGTGGCCATGGTGTGTATGATGCTGGCCTGGATGATGGAGAGAGGGAACATTGGCGCCTTTCCGGCCATCCTTATTGTTCTGGTCACAGGATGTATATTCGGCCTGGTACAGGGATTTCTGGTGGCTTACCTCAAGATACAGCCCTTTATCGTGACCCTGGCGGGCATGTTCTTTGCGAGAGGCATGACCTCCATTATCAGCCAGGAGATGATCAGTATTACCAACAAGACCTTTACCGGCATTGCCACGTTCAAGATGTACCTGCCCTTTGGCGGTTATCTGAATAAAAAGGGAGTCATGATTTACCCTTACGTGTACCCAAGCGTTATCATCGCCCTGGTGGTTCTGGCCATTGTATTTGTGGTTCTTAAGTATACCAAGTTCGGCCGTTCGATTTACGCCATTGGCGGAAATGAGCAGTCTGCCCTGTTACTGGGTCTGAATGTGAGGAAAATCAAGCTTCAGGCGTATGTGCTGGACGGATTTCTGGCAGGACTGGGTGGTCTCTTATTCTGCATGAACACATGCTCCGGTTTCGTGGAGCAGGCCAAGGGATTTGAGATGGACGCCATCGCATCCTCGGTCATCGGCGGAACGCTTCTGACGGGCGGCGTGGGAAATGTAATCGGAAGCCTGTTCGGCGTGTTGATTAAGGGTACCATCAAATCCTTCATCACCTTCCAGGGCACCCTTTCCTCCTGATGGGTGAGAATTACCATTGCGGCCCTCCTCTGTTTCTTCATCGTGCTCCAGAGCCTGATCGCGGCCCTGAAGCGAAAGAACAAGTAACAGGCAGCCGCGGCGCCGGTCCTTCAGGCAAAAGTTAACAAAAACCGGTTAAAAATTAACAGAACATTGTGCCGGCAAGCAGGTC
>JAJQEA010000021.1 GCA_021201905.1 Clostridia bacterium | reverse complement strand
CTGGGAAAGCAATACAATTCTTTTGGGATCCAACATTGAGCCCCTGTGTTTCCAGGACAGCCGGCTGGTCGCCATAATCGTTGGCCTGCATACCTCTGATATTGGTTCAAGGCTGGGGATGGACAGCCAGACAGAAACGAATTCCTACACCAATATCGTAAGCAAAGACGGGGATTTCGTGATCAAAAGCGCCTTTTCTGAGGATGTTATACATGGAAGCAATTTATTTACTGTCTACGAACAGCAGGCCCATTTCGACGAAGGATATGATTTCCGGACCTTCCACGCAGCCATCGAAGCAGGCGAAAGCGGGATGACGCTGCTGACTGTGGGCACTCATCATGTGTATCTCTATTTTATGCCGATTCAGGGAACGGACTGGTACATGATTACCAGCATGGCATACGAGACAGTGAACGACCAAATCGTATACCTGAGCAAGTTCATGGCCTTTGCGGGCGTGGGAATCTTTGTCATTGTGCTTGCCATCGTGCTTACCTCCTTCTTGCTGTTAAGGCGCAGTGAAAGACGCAGCAATGCGCGCCTGCGCATGGAAATGGAGCGGGCGGAGGCTGCCAACCGTGCAAAAAGCGACTTTTTGTCCCAGATGTCTCATGAAATCCGCACACCGCTCAACGGAATTATTGGAATGGTGGAGCTGGGAAAAAACCATATCAGCGAACCCGTCCGGATGCGCAACTGTCTGGATAAGATTACGCTTTCATCGACACACCTTCTTTCCCTAATCAACGATATACTGGATATGTCAAAAATTGAGAGCGGGAAAATCGAGCTGCACCCCGAACGGTTTGACCTGGGAAAGCTTTTGCGGGCGCTGACCACTGTATTCCATGTGCAGGCGGCGGGCAGACAGATAGATTTTGAAATATACCTTTGCGGGGCGGTAACTGAATATCTGGTGGGAGATGCGCTCCGTCTGAACCAGATACTGACCAATCTGCTCTCCAATGCGATTAAATTCACGCCTGCCAAAGGGCGCGTCAGCCTGAAGGTAGAAACACTGCGATTTGCTGAGAATAAACTGTGGCTGCGCTTTGAGGTTAAGGACACCGGACGGGGGATTGTGCCGGAAAATCTGGACCGCATTTTTGAACCCTTTACCCAGGAAAACAGCGGAATTGTACGGCAATATGGCGGCACCGGACTGGGGCTTCCTATTACGAAGAACTTTGCGGAAATGATGGGGGGTACGGTAACGCTTTCCAGTGAAATCGGTGTGGGCAGTGTCTTTACAGTGGATTTGCCATTTGACTATGAGGTGGATGACATGGGGCGAAATATGGAACGCTGCGGGAATGGTCAGCCGGTCCTGGTCGTAAACCAGGTGGAAGAGCTGAGGGAACATCTGGTGGAGGTGCTGGAGAAAGAAGGGTTTCAGGTGGACTCTGCAGCTGATGAACAGGCCGCCCTTAAGCTGATCCAAAGGGCGGCGCAAAGAGGCATTCCTTATGAATTATGCTTTATAAGATGGAATATTTCCCAGGAGATGCGCCTGTTTGCCGAAAAGCTTCGTGCTGCAGCCCAAAATGCCGGCCTTAAAATTATATTAATCGGACAGGACCAGGATGAACTGGATGACGCAGCCGTTTTATGCGGTGCCCATGGGACCCTGTGCCAGCCGGTATTTCATTCGGGGATTGCGGAGCTTGTGGAAAAGCTGGCAGAAAAAGATGGTACTCCCCAGAAAACAGAGTATTCCAGTGTGTTGGCCGGAGTCCGGGTTTTGCTGGTGGAAGATAATGAAATTAATATGGAGATTGCCGCTGCTCTGCTGCAGGACGAGGGAGCCGTTGTTACCGAGGCTCAAAACGGACAGGAGGCGGTTGCCAAGTTTTCAGAATCACCCGGGGAATTCTACCAGTTGATCCTGATGGACATACAGATGCCGGTGCTGGACGGTTACAGCGCGGCACAGGCAATCCGCGCGCTTTCGCGTTCCGATGCCAAAGATGTCATTATCATTGCCATGACAGCGAATTCTTTTCATGAGGATATACAAAAGTGTTTGGACAGCGGCATGAATGCACATATTGCTAAGCCCTTTGTGGTGAATGATATTTTGTCTGCATATGCGGAGGTGTTGGGAAATAAACGGGGTGGGGGAATGGATACTGGAAATTGAGCAATGGAGTGGGATTCTTGGGAATCTCACTCCATTTTATGGATAAAGCTTATGACATTGAATATTTAAGTATATCTTTCAAAGAAATTTCCAGATGCTCAATCATCAGATTATAGCCTAACTGGGTATCGCGCTTGTGGAATGCATCTATGATTTTTGCATGGGGTACAACCGCATTTCCCATGATTTTATCCACAGCAAAGGATTTGGAACGGTAACTGCGGAAGCATTCTGTGATATTCTGGCTGATACGAATCATCAGCTGGTTATCAGTAAATTCCATGATTTGGTTGTGAAAGAGTTCATCGTAGGAGAGCAGCTTGACTGTATTTTTGTCCTTGAGAGCCTGTTGAAAAAGAAAATGCGTTTTTTCTAACGTTTCTATATCTGAATCAGTAGCTCTGGGGATGGCCAGGCGCACAGCCATGGGTTCTATGGCCATTCGCACTTCCATGAATTCAATCATGCTTCTGCCATTTTCACGAAACCATTCTAGCGCCATCTCATTTGAATCGTTTTTTCTGTACTTCTCACTTAAAAAAATGCCCTTTCCCTGAATTGCAGTCACATAATCCATTGCTTTTAGCATTCGGTAAGCTTCTCGGGCAGTGGAGCGGCCGATTCCCATCATTTCACAGACTTCTTTTTCTGTAGGCAGTTTGTCACCTGGCTGCAGATTGTTTTCTGTTATGTAATTTTGGAGATTCTGAATTGCCTGATCCACAACAGAAATCCTTGCAATACTTTTCAGAGGTTTATTCATTCGTTTCCCCTTCTTTGCTTATATTCTTTCAGTCATTCCCTTGCCGGTTGGTTTATATTTTATCAACGTTTACCAGAATTTACAAGTGCTATTACCGAAATGGGGGGGGGGGGGTTTTTTTTTTTTTGTTTAA
>JAJQEA010000330.1 GCA_021201905.1 Clostridia bacterium | reverse complement strand
TACGTTCTTCAGTGATAAACTAGCCATTCTGTTTTTTCCTCCTAATAATACGCTAAACACATATGTGTTTTACCCTCTTTTGTAACTGCTCTTATAATACATGAAACCCCCAGGGGAATCCATATCGCAAATCCACAAAATCAAAATTGGGGTTTTAGCTAATTTGTATACGAGGAAAAAAAAATGTCCTAAATCACAAAGTATTCCAATATTTGCCGCTAACTTTTTGTTAATTATGTTAATCAACTGCGTTTTTCCCAAAAATATCGGCAAAAGCCACAAAATTCAGGGCCTAATATTCGATAAATCCTTCACCAAATACCTCTCTGGCATCGCTTACGATAACAAAAGCGCTGCTGTCAAACTCCGCCACAATCTCCTTTAACCGCACAATTTCCTTTTTGGAAACCACGCAGAACAGCATCTTCTTCTCCTGATCCGAGTACATGCCCCTGGCCTCCAGGCTGGTCACTCCCCTTCCCATCTGTTCCATGATGGCCTCTGCAATCTCCCTGTAATGCTCGGAGATAATGTAAGCCTGTTTGGAGAACTTAAGTCCCTCTATGAGGCCGTCTGTCACCTTAGCCACACAGAAGATGGCAATGAGGGCGTAAAGGGCGGTCCGGATGCCGAACACGGAGGCGCCCGCCACCACAATCAGGCCGTCCAGCACCTGCATAATCTGGGCCAGGGTATAGTGCTTGAGGCGCTTCTGGATCAGGGCCGCCAGCAGATCCGTACCGCCTGTGGTACAGCTGGTCAGAAACACCAGGCCGGTTCCCACGCCGCTTATGATTCCCCCGAATAAGGCTGACAGAAAAAGGTCGCTTCCCAGATAGGACGCCTCCGGCAGAACATACAGGGAAACCGACAGCATGACCGTGGCAAAGAGGGTGCGCTTGATAAACCGCCAGCCGCAGAAAAAGAAACCGGCCGCAAACAGCGGAATGTTCAGCACGGTATTGGTCAGCCACAGAGGAACCGACCACAGCTCCTTGGCAATGATAGCCACGCCCGACACACCGCCTGTAACCATGCTCACAGGGTCGTAGATATTCTTGATTGCAAAGCCAATCAGGAATGTCCCCGCCACAATCATGGCATAATCCACCGCCGGATTCCTCTTCTTCATGTCTCCCCGTCCTTTCCCAACCCATGTCCCCATGTACCGGAGCCGGCCTGCGCTGTCTGCATGCACACACCTCATTCCTCCGGCACGTTTTATGCTCTGCTAAAAAGTATGCGCCTTCCTTCTCCATTCCATACGCTTATACGCGCTCGATGGTCTTATCTGTAATACGGATCTTACCTTCCTTTAAAAGCCTGCCCACGGCCCGCTTAAAGGCATTTTTGCTCATGCTGAACTCACGCATGATAACCTCCGGCTTTGCCTTGTCATTAAAGGGAAGCACACCGTCGAATTCGTTCATGACCTTTAATACCTTCTCTGCGTCAGTTCCCATCTGCACATAGGATTTCTCCCTGACGCACAAATCCAGCTTTCCGTCCTCACGCACCCTTGTGACCCTGGCCTGGACGGTATCGCCCTCCCTGAACCTGCCGTAAAGCTCTTTTTTGGGAATGAGTCCGTAATATTTGTGGTCAACGGCCACAAAGGCCCCTATGGTTTCATTGATTTCATAGATGGTGCCCGTGACCCAGTCCTCCGCCTTGTAAGGGGACTGGTTGCTCATATGGGAATAGACGCGCATGGTGGCTGCCAGCCGCCTGCTCTTGTCCACATACAGGGTGACAAGGCACTGCTCCCCTTTTCTTACCGGATGGGTCTGCTCCTTAAACGGAAGGAGCAGGTCCTTCTCCAGTCCCATATCCAGAAAAGCCCCGATTTTGGCCACATCCTTGACCTCCAGCTTCGCTGTCTCGCCCACCTGCAGCTTGGGCTTTCCCGTGGTGGCAATCAGGCGGTCCGATGAATCTTTGTAGATAAACACCTCCACCTTGTCCCCAATCCCGGCTCCCTCCGGAACCTGCTTCTTCGGGAGAAGAACAGCCGCATCATCCCCCTCCTTCTCAGCCAGATACACTCCGAATTCTTTTGTCCTTATTATTTCAAGCTCCTGCACTTTTCCTAATTCAATCATCTCATTTTTCCTCCTGTCCTCTTGTCCTCAGCCATACCACGGCGCAGGTTTCCCCTGTGCTGTCTGCAAGGACCACTGTCCACTCCCGGCAGTCCTGTCCCAGGGCCATGCTCACCCGGGGAGTCAGGACGTCTCCCAATACAGCCGCCTTTTTGTAGTCCGCCCGTATCTCCTTTATCACAAGCCCCTCCGGTATGGCCTCCCTGGCCATCTCCACATACTGGGCATTATTCACATGATGATTTGTGTCAATGTGGTGTCTGGCCACCACAATGGGCTCACCTGTCTCGCAGTCTCCCGGCACAGGTATCTTCCTGGGGCAGGGGCTTAATACCAGCCTTGGCTCCGGCTCGCCGTAAGGCGCCGTGTCCCCTGGCTGCACCCGAATCGGGACGTTCCTATCCGTATCATAGAGGAACCACAGGGATTCAGCCCTGACCACATCCCTTCCCTCCCCGTCCTGCAGAACAAAGTTCCGGTAGCCGTATATACCCTTTGAGGCACAATGCCATGTTCCCACCGTCAGCTTCTCCCCCAGCCTGGGATACCGGTCTATCATAATCTGCCAGGATGACAAAAGCCACGCCTTATGGCTGGCCTCCAGATAATCCACTCCCACACCGCAGTCCTCTGACTGGAATGTACTGCAGTCCTGCATATAATTAATGATGCCTGAAACCGACAGGCACCCTCCTTCGTCCGTTTCGCTGTAACGGACCCTGCTGTTAAATGTATACATATCTACCTCATTCTCCCGGAACCAGGACGCAGCTTCTGCTACCGGCGCTTCCATGTCCCGCCCCGGTATTACGCCATTCATTGTATCATAAATCCCCTTGGGTATACAAGCAAAATCCCACAGACTTTCATCTGTGGGATTAGTAACTGGGCTACAAGGATTCGAACCTTGAAATGACGGAGTCAGAGTCCGTTGCCTT
>JAJQEA010000073.1 GCA_021201905.1 Clostridia bacterium | reverse complement strand
CCCCCACCCAGACCCACAAAAACCCAAAAAAACAAAATAATCAACAAAACTGGCATGAGGCAAGACCACACAATTTTATAGGATGGGGCGTGCTCTGTTAAATTACTGGGCGCGAATTGCTGTCAGGGTGATTAAAAAGGGAGGGGAAATAACTGAAAGAGGAATAACTGAAAGAGAAATAATTGAAAGAAGAATAATCGAAATAAGAATAACTGAAATAAGAATACCCGAAAGAAAAATAGCGGGAAGAAAAAACGAAAAGAAAACAGATAAAAAAGATAGCTAGGGAAAGAGTATGCTAAAGAAAATAAGTTATGAAGAAAAACATCAAGGGAATGGATATCAAAAGAGTTGATATTAAAAGAAAATTCAGACCGGGTATCATGGCAGCCGTCCCGCAGGTATTGTTATCAATTATGGCAGCAAAACCGGTTTGTGCCGGTAAGTTTATGTCGGTAAGCGGATGTAGGATGAAAATAGGCGGTGGTGACAGAATGACGATGGAAGTTATCCTGAAAATTGCTGGCAGTGGCTGGATGGCAAACCGGACAGCAAACCGGACGGCAGACCGGACAACAAACTGGACAGCAAACAGTACGGTATGGCACAACATAGTTAATTTGGCCCGGACGGATATAGGTTTTCAGATACCGCTGCGCCGAATGGACAGCAGGTTAATGAAGATGGAGTCTGGATATTGGATGAGGTGAACCAGAAGGAGGAGGCGGTGTACCGTATCATTGAATCAGTCAATGAAAAGACAAAAAAGGGAGGCCCCACTGGCCATTGACCGGGAATGGATGGGAATTCCGCAGCCGGGGCAGAGGAGGCATATAGTGCAAAGTTTTTTACCGGAGGAGGAAAAATGAGGATAGGGAAGACATTGAAACGCGTGATGGTGTTATTTCTTGCAACAGTATTGGTATGTACGGCGGTACGGACTACCAGCGGGGCCGGGGATCTGATTAATTTGAACCCATACCGCCAGGTGTTCCGGGGGAAGAATCTGAATGCATTTGGAAGGACACACCGGGATATGAATATTTACCAGGTGGGGGAAGGCGCAGGAGCACTGCCGGCATTATGCATACAGGAAGGCCACAAGCTTCCGGACGGAAGTCCGGTGAAATATGAGCAATATTATGTGGAGCCGGGAAAGCCGGTTCCTGTCATTGGGCCGTTTGAGCGTTACCTGTCCATGGTGCTTGCCTATGAGTGGCTGGTATCGGACAACTATTATGTTCCGGCGCGCTATGGGGTGGTCCAGGTCTATTACTGGGGATGTATGAATGGATATGAACATAACTGGGCATTGCAGAAGCAGGCCATGGAAAAATTCCAGGCAGTAATGAATGGGGATCCCATGGTTATGATCTATTTTGAGGAAATGAAGGCCCACATCCTGGAAGGGGAAGCCGAGTATAATGGTACGGGCAGTTCTTCTCTGCCTGCATGGGCTGGTTCTGTCCAGAAAATGGTCTTGAAAGACGGGCATTATGAGCTTACATTGGATATCAGCAGCTGTCCCCAGCTTCAGAGCACCTCCTGGTCCTTTCCGGATAATCAGTGGTCATATCAACTGGCGCCGGATGGCAGAAGCGTGACATTTCAGTACAATGGGAACCAGGAGCCACGGGGGACAATTGAGTCCGCACAAATCCAGGGAATTGAAAACCGCTTTTACGCTTATATTTTTACCCCGGCCGCTTCCGAAAACCTTCAAAAGCAGTTGGGATGGCTGGATTTTAACCGCCCCATGGCATCTGTCTCCTTTTCGGTTGGAACGGATGCGGTCATGCCGGGCAGCGGAAATTTGGAGTTATACCGTCATTCTGAAACATTTGAGAGCAGCTATAACATTGATTTGGAAAAATATTGCGCCGAGACGAATCAGCCGCTAGAGGGAACTGTATTCAACGTGTGGGAGGATTTTGATTTTTCCCAGGTAAATGAGCAGGGGTATGAGGAAGGTGAACCGGATGGGACCAGCGGACAGGTCTATTTAAACTGCATGTCTCCGGAGCCGGAAAATGATTATATCTGTGACATCATGACCACGGATACAGATGGATATGCCAGGCACAGCGATACCAGATATTATAATTACAGCAAAACATATTGCATGGGCCATCCTGCCCCGGAATGGATTGAGTGCGACCATGAGGAGGATGAGGATTGCAGCTGTGATGAGGAAAATGACCGGCTTCGCGGGCAGTGGATGGCAGAACAGGAATTGTGCGCAGCCACATGCGACTTCCATGCCCCAAACCAGGATGAGGACAACCGTGAACAGGACACGTCGGCTATGGAAGCCATGCTGGCGGACAGGGACGAGACTTATGAACGGTTCATAGAATTGGAGTACAGCTATCATTTACAGGAAAAGACGGCACGGACAGGATATATTCTCCACGGAAAGCACAACGATGATAAGGAGATAGAAAATGTCCTGCTATCATCCGCCCAGGCGGGAGGAAATGTCCGGTCTGCTGTATATAAGCCCAGCTCGTTTGTGGGAAAAGCAGTTGAGCCTGTATACACGTATGTGGCGGCAATGGGGGATAGAAGAACTTACAAATATCCGGTTCCGGATGGCCGGGAGATGGAGCTTGAGGAACAGCGCAGTATATTCAGTTTATTGGGAGATAAGAAAGAAAAGAAGGAGGCAGATGTTCCGTTAAAGGAGACGGTTGACGGCGGTATTTCCCAGGAACAGGAAAATACTTCCAACAGTGCGGGGGAACAGGAGAATGGAGATGGAACACAAGGGGAGGATGAAGGCACAAATGGTAACGGGGGACAGGGTGAGACCGGCAATGAAAGTCAGGGAAGTGAGGAGGATAAAAATGATGAGCTGACAGGCGGTCGTCCGGAAGGCGGGAATGAAGGGGATGAGAAGCCAGGGAGTGAAGGGGCAGGAGATAAGGACTCAGGAAGTGGAGGAACCGTGACAGAGAACACCGGAAGTGAGGGAACGGAGGAAGTTAATACAGGAAGCGGAGGAACCGAGACAGAGAACGCCAGAAGTGAGGGAACGAAGGCAGTGACA
>JAJQEA010000061.1 GCA_021201905.1 Clostridia bacterium | reverse complement strand
CCATTGGATTTCTGGTGGACCCGGCCGCAACCTGCCTCAATGCCAGCGGCGATACCATTGCTTCCATGATGGTGACCAGGCTGGTGGAAGGAAAAGACTGGCTGGAGAAACAGATTTGCAGGGAAAATTCCATGGGAAATACTGCTGCGGCAGAAGCCGCTATGGCAGAAACCAAATAGAATCATGTGATAGAAAAGGAGATTTATAGTATGAAAGTAACCGTAATAGGAAGTCATTTATGTCCCGACACATTGTATGCATTATGTAAACTGGCTGAGAAACAGGCGGATATTGATTTTAAGAACCTGTCTGCCAGCCTGCCGGATTTGAAGGCGTATCTGGCGGTCAGGGAACAGAATGAGATGTATGAATCTGTGCGTCAGGCAGGAGGAATCGGCATACCGTTTTTTGAACTGGAGGACGGTACCGGAACAATGGATTTGGATGAAGTTCTGGCGCGGATATAAGACAGGTTCCTTATAGTGGTATGGATAACAGCAGGAAAACGCAGTCACCAGGACGCGTTTTCCTGCTGTTTTGCTGATAGATATGTCCCGAAATATGACACGGAATATGACCCGGCAGAAGCTCCTTCTATTTAACTTCTTTCCAATCATCCCAAAATAATATATAATGTAAAATGGCATGTGGACAATCATGTGCAGTGGGGAGGGACGGATTTGCGCAGAGGCATTTTTCATAAATATTTGTTGGGTTTTACATCATTTTTCCTGGTGCCCATGGTGGTACTCTCTATTTGTCTGCAAATTATTATGTACCGCAATCTGTCCAGGGAGATACTGGGGTACAATGAAAATATACTGGAGCGTCTGGGTGACGATTTGGTGACCATGAACGGCCACCTGATGGAGGCCGGCAACCGAATCAGCTTCAGCAGTCCTGTGGTATCCAGAAGCCGGGATACGGAAAACCAGATTCAGATGATGGACATGCTGCGCCAGGAAAACGCGGCCAATCCTTACATAACAAAGGCTTATATCATTTATGAAAATGAGGATATGAGTTTTTCTTCCCAGGGCCGGTATGCCAAGGATATTCTTCTGGCGGGCCAGCTGAGGATACCGGAGGGGGAGAGGCGGCCCTTCCTGGAAAAACTGTATCATATGGACCGTCCCGGGTACGACGTTGTCAACAAGGAATACCACATGAAGGACGGAATCATAACAAAGCCCCAGATGGTATTCATTTATCCGGTGTATAATTATTCCTATAAGGCGGAGTCCTGGGTGGTGCTGGAGCTGCAGTCCTCCAAAATCAGCCGGAGCATGACCACGTCCCCGGGCAGCTACAGCCATGGAATCGCTGTGCTCAACGGAGAGGGAAGGATACTGGTGACAGAGGGGGAGGATATGGGACTGGACGCGGTGATGGGGCGAATCCTGGAGGCGGAGCCGGGAGACTGCACCGCCTTTCAGGAGGGAGCCGGACAGGGCCGGTATATCGTATATCCCATGGACCATCCGTCTCTCATCATATTGAGCAAGATTACCATGCCGGACCTGCTGGCGGATGTGGTGCAGAACAACAGCCTGCTGGTCACCGGGGTTCTGCTCTTTTTAATCCTGGGATGCTTCATGGCGATCTATATGGCCTACCATTATTACAAGCCCATACACCAGCTGGCCCAATATATGAAACAGGACAATGAAAACAGTGAGGACAGGAGCAGGGATGAACTGGTATTCATAAAGAATCAGTATGACAGCCTAAATTCGGTCAAGGATTCCCTGGCAAAGGAGATTGAGAAGCAGTGGCCCCTGGTGGAGGAACGTCTGGTGACAAAGCTGCTTTACGGGAAGGACGACAGCCGGGACGACGACATGGTGAACGGCATTCTGACAGAACAGATGAAGGGGCGGAATCATATGGTGGTTCTGGCAGCCGGGGGAAACATGTCCTCCAGGGAGCTATCCGCCTTCTACAAGGAGAAGGAAGGTCCCATAAAAGAAAAATTCCAGACGGATTACGGCGTGTATACCAGTTTCCTGTATTATTTCGGCGCAATAGCCGTCATTCTCAGCCGCAAGGTCCTGACTGAGGAGCACAGGATTGAGGCCAGGGAGCGTCTGGGGGAGGTATTCGGCTGCTGCGAGTGCGTCATTTCCGCGGGAAATATTCATGAGGACGCGTCCGAGGTGCATCTGTTCTATCTTGAGGCCCTTACCAACATGAAGTTCCGCCTGTTAAATCCCCACAAGGAGCTGGATTTTGAGAGCATGGAGCAGGGAAAAGGAGAGGAGTACAGCGCCACCATCAGCCGCTATCAGACCGAATGCCTCCTGTGCATCAGCCGGTGTCTGGAGAGCGGCTCTCTGGAGGGGGTTGAGGGATCGGTGCAGGAAGTGGTGCTGAGCCTGGAGGAGCTTCCGGGACAGATGGCTCTGATGTGCTGTTACGATATCGTAAGCCATCTTCTGAAGGAAGTGAAGAAAAATGACATCCGGCTGACGGAGAAGGAACTGTACCAGCTGACCGCGTTCAGGACCGTGGAAGAATTCGGTGAAAAGCTGGGGGACGCTCTTATGAGGATCAACAGCGTCCTTGCGGCTTCCAGGCAGGACGCCCGCAATGATTTGGTTCAACAGGTGCTTGCGTACATAGAGGATAATTACAGGGACAGCAGCCTCTGTCTGGTGGGAATGGCGGAGCATTTTGGCTATTCATCCAGCTATATGAGCAAATTCATCACCCAGAACCTGAATACCAGCTTCTCCGAGCTGATATCAAAAAAAACGTCTTGATTACACCAAGGATTGTCTGGTCCATACAGACAAGCAGATAGCCCAGATAGCCCAGGAAGCGGGATATGCCAATCTGTCCAACTTTACAAGGCGGTTCAAGAGCTCAGAGAATATGACGCCGGGACAGTACAGGAATCTGTATGGGGATGGGAAGAAAATATAGAGCAGGCATGGCAGGAGATGTGACGGCGTGAGAAACGCCACATCTCCTGCCATTTTCTTATCTGGCGGCCAAAAGGGACATTCTGCGGCAAATGCGTCATAAAAAAACTCTGGTCTTTACCGTAAATGCACTGTATTGTGTGAGATAAAGCCTTTTACCAATAAACGATTTTTTGGCTGGCGGAGCAGGGGCGGATGTGTGAAAAAACTGTAAAAAGTGCATAAATAATGAGATAAAATATAGTGCAACATTTATCTATTGACAAATTTAAGAAATAGTAATAAGATTAAATCACGAAATAAATTTGGAAAAATGTTTTACTAAAAGCTTTTTCCTGGTAAAAGGAAACAATTACATTTCAGGTGAAGGAAGGAGTAGTTTTATGAAGAAACGGTTTTTGGCAATGACAATGGCGGCAGTATTAGGATTAAGTCTGGTTGGGTGTGGATCCAGCAGCACGGGAGCTAAGGCGGAGAGCAATGGGAGCAGCGGTCAGACTGCGGCGGAAGGCTCCGGCGAGGCGGCGGATACCGAGGGCAAAAGTCCGATTAAGGTAGTGGTTGTCTACTCTGGCAATCTGGGTGACAAATCCTACAATGATTCCTGTAATGCCGGCGCACAGCAGGCAGCCAAGGATTTCGGGGTGGAGGTAAAGAACCTGGAGGGCACCACCGCAGACGAGTGGGAGGCCAATCTTCTGGCATGCTGCGAGGGCGGATACGATTTGGTCATCTGCTCTAACTCCAATTTCCAGGAATATCTTGAAAAATATAAAGACAGCTATCCGGACGTTAAATTTGCTATCATCGACACAACGGTAAAAGGGCCAAACGTGGTTTCCATCAGCTTTGCCCAGAATCAGGGTTCCTTTTTAGCCGGCGCAGTGGCAGCCATGTTCACAACCCACTCCGAGATTGAGGGAGTAAATGACGATGCCATTATCGGCTGGGTGGGAGGCCAGGATATTCCGGTGCTTCACGATTTCTATGTTGGATTTGAGCAGGGAGCAAAATATATCAATCCGGACATCACCATTCTCCAGTCTTATGCAGGAACATGGATCGATCCTCTTAAGGGCAAGGAGCTGACACTGGCGCAGTATGAACAGGGTGCTGACATTGTTATGAACGTGGCTTCCGGTACAGGTACAGGCATCCTGGAGGCAGCCAAGGAAGCTGGAAAATATGCCATTGGCGTTGACCTGAATCAGGATAACGACCAGCCGGGACATGTAGTGACCTCTATGGTGAAACGGGTTGACACAGCCTGCTATAGCGTGATTGAGTCTGTGGTGGAGGGCAACTTCAAGGGAGACACCACCAGCTATCTGGAAATTTCCAACGATGGCGTGGACTTAACGGATTTCGCGGTCATTAAAGAGCATTTAGGCGATAAGTTCCCGGCAGACATCCAGGACAAGGTACAGGAACTGAAGGATAAGATCATCTCCGGCGAGATTGTGGTAAATAACTACGAGGGATTCGGCAAGGACGCTCAGTAAGGCGGGATAAGGCGCAAAAATACTTCAGGGGCGGCAGGGCATATATATATGCCTTCCCGCCCCGGGTTTTATGAAATCTTCAGAGGCAAAGATTCAGGGAAAAAGGTGACCGGAATGAACGGATATGTAGTGGAAATGAATAATATCAGGAAATCATTTGGCTCCGTACAGGCGGTAAAGGATGGGCAGTTCAACTTGAGGAAGGGTGAGATACACTCCCTCATTGGTGAAAATGGAACGGGAAAATCCACCATGATGAAGCTGCTGTACGGACTATATGATTTTGACGGGGGAGATATAAAAATCAAAGGTGAGAATATGAGCCACATCACCCCCAAGATTGCCATAGAAAAAGGAATAGGCATGGTGCACCAGGAATTCATGCTGGTGAACGAGCTGACGGTGCTGGAGAATATTATCCTGGGATTTGAGCCCAGGAAGGGATGCACCATAGATTTTGACAAAGCAAAAAATACCGTGCAGCACTATATAGACCAGTACGGCATGGATATACAGATGACCAAGAAAATAAATCAGATTTCCGTGGGCGAAGCCCAGAGAGTGGAAATCATTAAAATATTGACCAGGGGAGCAGATGTAATCATACTGGATGAGCCCACAGCTGTGCTGACGCCTCAGGAAACCCGCAGGCTTTTTGAGATTCTGGAGAATCTCAGAAAGGACGGCAAGTCCATTGTTTTCATCTCCCATAAACTCAATGAGGTAATGGAGATATCTGACCGCATTACGGTAATGAGGCAGGGATGCTTTATCGGCACCGTAGATAAACAGGATACGTCCCCTTCGGATCTGGCCAGGATGATGATAGGAAGGGAAGTGTTCCTGGATATAAAAAAGGAGAAGGCTGATATCGGTGATGTGGTCCTGGAGGTCAAAGATTTGTGGACATCGGGCGAAAAAGAGATATCCAAGATACGCGGTGTCTCAATGGAGGTCAGGGCAGGAGAGATCGTGGGAATCGCCGGTATTGACGGCAATGGACAGAGCGAGTTTATAGAGGCTATAACCGGATTGAGAAAGGTGGAAAAGGGAAGTGTTATTCTGGGGGGAACGGAAATCACTAATTTTTCTCCGAAAAAATCCAGGGAAGCCGGCCTTGCCCATATTCCGGAAGACCGGAATACCAGAGGCTTGAACCGTACCATGACAATACGAGAGAATCTGGTGGCGGTTCAGGAGGACAAAGCGCCCTTTGCCAGGGGAATCATGGTAAATGATTCCGCCTCCTACCCATTTGCGAAAGAGATGGCCGAGAAATTTGATATACGTCCCAGAGATACAGAGATTCCCACCTCCTCACTTTCAGACGGCAATGCCCAGAAGGTAGTGGTGGCCAGAGAGGTTTCCATAGGCGGAAAGCTTCTGGTGGCATCCCAGCCTACGAGAGGCGTTGATATAGGCGCCATTGAATCAATCCGCACTATTTTGCAGGATATTAAGAAAAAGGGCCTGGGAGTGCTTCTGGTATCTGCGGATCTGGAGGAAATCATGTCTCTGTCGGACCGTATTGTGGTTATGTATGAGGGGAGGATTACAGGGCGTATGATGGCGGAGGAAGCAGATGAGGAAAAGCTGGGGCTTCTGATGATGGGCGGTCATGATATGGAAGGCTGCGGTATTCGGGAGCAGGAAGGAGGCAGACAATGAATCCAAAAGTAGAATCAGTGATGAAAAGCCTGAGGAGGATTTTACTGCTGGCTCTTCTGGCATTGGGCATAGGAGCTGTTTTTATACTGCTGATTCATGAAAATCCACTGGAAGCGTATGCGGCGTTGTTTAAGGGCGCTTTTGTGGGAAAGCTGAAGATTGGCACAACCCTGGCCAACTTTACCCCGCTGCTTTTGACGTCCATCGCATTTGCGGTGGCGGCTAAGGCGGGAGCCTTTAACGTAGGCGTTGAGGGAGAGGTGTTCCTGGGCGGTATGGCAGCCGCCTATGTGGGAATTTACTGCACATGGCTTCCAAAGCCTTTGCTGCTGGTGGCATGTTTTGCGGCTGCCGTGGCGGCAGGCGCGGCATGGGCGTGGATTCCGGGATTTTTAAAGGCGTATTACGGCGTCAGCGAGGTGTGTACCACCATTCTGATGAACAGCATTGCTCTGTATATCACTTCCTATTTGGTAAGCGGACCAATCAGCGCAGGCGTTGCCAATCCACAGTCCATACCGGTGAATGTGACGCTTCCCAAGCTTTTGAAGCCGAGCAATGCCAACGCGGGCCTGTTTATAGCGATTGTGGCGGTCATTGCCGTTATCTGGATGCTGAACAAAACTACGCTGGGCTATAAGATAAGAACCGTGGGAACCAATCCGGCCAATGCCGAGTATGTTGGAATCAATCCAAAGAAGGTGTTTATCCGTACCATGATGCTCAGCGGCGCCATTGGCGGCCTGGCAGGCTGCATCGAGGTGCTGGGTACATACGGATACTTCCTGAATAACTTTGCCACGAACCTGGGAACTAACGGAATGCTGGCTTCCCTGATTGTAAAGAACAATGTGGTTACCACCCCGTTTATCGCGTTTTTCCTGGCCGTGCTGCGTTCCGGAGCTTTGGGCATGCAGCAGAATACAGGTGTTCCCAAGTCCATTGTAGATACCATTACCGCTATCTTTATTATCGTGGCTACCATGGAATTATTGTTCCAGTTTAACAAAAAACGCAAGGCAAAAGCAGATGCGCAGTAGGAGGAGGACATATGCAATTTGATAAGATTTTTGATATTTCATTAATATATGCGACGTTCCGTTCAGCTACGCCCATCATATATGCAGCTCTTTGTGCAGCCATTACCCAGCAGGCGGATATTCTGAATATTGGTACTGAGGGTATTATGCTTACAGGCGCATTTACGGCTGTAACCGTCAGCTATCTCACTGGAAGCTGGGTTCTGGGAATCCTTATTTCGATGGTGGCAGGACTTCTCATTGCCATGATTATGGCTGTGGGGCACATTAAGTACAAGGCAGAGATTTGCGCCATTGGCATGGGTATCAATCTCTTTGCCATTGCCTTTACCAAGTTCATGCTCAACAGCGTGCTGGGGGTAAGCGGCTCCTTTACCAGTCCGCAGATCAAAGGCATACCCAAGGTACATATGCCGTTTTTAGATGGTGTGCCCGTGCTGGATAGCCTGTTTAACAACTGGAGTGTTACGGAATGGTTTGTTATCGTGCTGGTATTTCTTATGATGTTTCTGTTTTATAAGACGGTGTGGGGACTGCGTCTGAGGGCAGTGGGACAGTTTCCCATGGCTGCAGAGACAGCGGGAATTAATGTAAATGCCATGAAATACCAGGCAATCGCCATATCCGGCCTCATTGGAGGGCTGGCAGGAGCGCATCTGTCCCTGGGATACAGCCAGCTTTTTACAGAGGGCATGACGAACTCCAGAGGATTTATGGGTGTGGCCGCCATGTATTTTGGAGGAGCCCATCCTGCGCTTACAGCGGTCGGCTGTCTGATATTCGGATTTACGGATTCATTGGGAGCCCGCATACAGGCGTATGGTGTTCCGTCCCAGTTTGTACTGCTGATGCCCTATGTGGTGACCATTGCCGTGCTGGCTGTTTCCATGATATCTAAGAAGAAAGCCCAGGAGAAGAAAAAGAGTTCACTGGTTACGATTGAATAACAGGAGGTCAAGATATGGATAAGCGCAAGATTATTTTAGACTGCGATCCGGGCCATGACGACGCGGTTGCCATTATGCTGGCGGCCAAGAGCCCGCAAATTGATTTATTGGGTATCACGGTGGTTGCCGGAAACCAGACATTGGAAAAGACAACGGCCAACGCGTTGCATGTGTGCCAATATCTGGGGCTGGATATTCCGGTGTACGCAGGATGCGGACAGCCCATGATACGGGATAAGCAGGTTATTGCAGATGACATACATGGAGAGACAGGACTTGACGGACCGGTATTTGCGCCTCTCCGGAAAAAAGCAGAAGATAAACACGCGGTGCTGTATATCATCGACACGCTGATGGCCTCGGACGGCGACATTACGCTTGTACCCACGGGCCCGCTGACCAACATTGCCATGGCAATCCGCCTGGAGCCGAGAATTCTTCCAAAGATTCGTGAGATTGTGCTTATGGGAGGCTGCTATCAGCTGGGAAATGTGACGCCTGCGGCAGAGTTTAATATTCTGGCGGACGCGGACGCGGCCCATGTGGCGCTTACGTGCAACAGGCCCATAACCATGGTGGGACTGGATGTGACCAGAAAAGTACTGTGTTATCCGTCCGTGATTGAGCGGATGGAAAAAATCGGCACGCCGCCGGCCACGCTGTTTGCGGATTTGATGCGGTTTTTCAGCAAGAGCCAAAAGGCTGTATTCGGATGGGAGGGAGGGCCTCTCCACGACCCCCTGACCGTAGCATACCTGATAGACCCCACTGTCCTTACTACGAAAGCAATGTTTACGGAAATAGACATCCGCAGCGTGCAGAGCTATGGCCGTACGAATTGCGACTTCTTCGGATACTTCAAGAGGGAGCCCAACAGCAATGTGGCAGTGGAAGTGGATGTGGAAAAGTTCTGGGATATCATTGAACAGGGAATCCGCAATTACGGTTAAAGGAGTTGAAGGGATGAGGCCGCTAAAAGAAGTTTTGGAAGAAAATAAACAGGCATATATACAGCGCCTGATGGACCTTGTTGCTATCGATACCCATGATTTGGGCCATGGCATAGCAGGGGGGCTGGAAAAGCAGGGGCAGGAGTATATGGTGAAATTGTTCGGGGATATGGGAGCGGACATCATCCGCCGGGATCCCATGACGGAGGAAGCCATTGAACAATGCCTGGACAGATATCAGGAAGGAAACCTGGGACATAATTACGATGACCGCTATAATGTGTATGCTGTTTTTAAAGGAGACAAGGACGGCAGGAGCCTGATGTTTAACGGCCATATAGATACCATGCCTGCGGGAAATGAAAATGAGTGGAATACGCCGCCGCACACGCCGACCTTGAAGGACGGCAGGCTCTACGGCCTGGGGGTGGCTGATATGAAAGGCGGCCTTATGGCGTCTGTTATGGCGGTACAGCTGCTTAAGGACGCAGGGGTACAGCTGCCGGGAGATGTACATATAACTTCTGTCTGCGACGAGGAAGGCGGAGGCAATGGTTCCATGGCAGCCATTATGTCGGGGGAAAAAGCCGATGGCGTGGTTGTCTGCGAGCCCTCTTCCGATGAATTGATTCTGGCCCATATGGGATTTGTATTTTTTAAAGTGGAGTTTGAGGGAAAAGCCAATCATTCAGGCGCAAAGTGGAAGGGAGTCAGCGCAATTGATAAGGCCCTTAAGGTTATCCGGGAGCTGGAGGAGCTGGAACACAAATGGCTCCTGACCTATAAGCATCCCCTGCTTCCCGCTCCCAATCTGAATATCGGTACGATTCACGGCGGCAGCGCCGGTTCCACTGTGCCGGGACATTGTTATTTTGAGACATGCATCCATTATCTGCCCAGACAGATGAGCTATGATCAAATTGTAGAGGAGTTTACAGATGCGGTAAACCGGGTGGCGGACAGTGACTTATGGCTGCGCCAGCACAGGCCGGTGATAACCATGTATCAGGCCGGCGGGGCCTTTGAACAGGAATCCGGCGACAGCTTTGTGTCCTGCTTTATGAGGGGATACGAAAAAGCTCTTGGCAGGCAGGTGCGCCTGGTCGGCTCTCCGGCAGGCTGTGACTCAAGATTATGGAAGAACATCGCGGGCTGCCCCACCATGCAGTTTGGCCCCGGACGGCTGGAAGAGTGCCATGCTGTCAATGAGTATGTGGAGACGGAATCATATCTGGAGGCCATTCTTGTTTATGCCCAGCTCATACTGGAATGGTGTAAGGCAAACAAATAGAATGAAAAATAAGGAGAAGAGAGATGAGTAAAAAAGTATTGTTGGCAGGAGAATCCTGGATGAGCTACACCACACACGTGAAAGGATTCGACAGTTTTTATACCTCTGTATATGAGACAGGAGAAAAGTGGCTGAAAGCAGCCCTGGAAGAAGGCGGCTATGAGGTTACCTTTATGCCCAACCATCTGGCAGGAGAGGAATTCCCATTTACAATGGAAGAATTAAAGGAATACGACGCAGTGATTCTCTCTGACATTGGAGCGAATACGCTTCTTCTTCCGTCGGCCACATTTATGAGAAGCGAGAAGAAGCCAAACAGATGCAACCTGATCCGCGATTACGTGCTGGATGGGGGCGCCCTTATGATGGTGGGCGGCTATCTTACCTTTTCAGGCGTGGACGCAAAAGGAAAATGGCATGATACGGCCGTGCAGAAGGTTCTGCCGGTAGAGGTTCTCATCGTGGATGACCGTATGGAGCACTGCGAGGGAACCACACCCGTAATGGTTGCTGAGCATGAAGCCCTGAGTGGAATTCCCAGGGAGTTCCCGCAGGTACTGGGATATAATAAGACCATTGCAAAGCCGGAAGCGGTTGTGGCTGCTGTGGTAGAGGATGACCCGTTTATTGCCTTTGGGGAATATGGAAAGGGAAAGAGCGCTGTGGTAACCACGGACTGCGCTCCCCACTGGGCACCGCCGGAATTCTGTGAGTGGGAATATTATAACAGGATGTGGCAGGGAATCATGGACTGGCTGACAAAGTAAGAATAAGGATGGGGACTGCTGCCTGAAATCAAGGATTCCATGGGCGGCAGTCCTCTTTTTGCAGGAGGATTGCAGATGGGAACAGAGAAACAGAGGAGAGCGGAGGCTCTGGCGTTGTTGAAGCACATACTGGATATACCCAGTGTCAACAGAAAGGACAGGGAACAGGAGGTAGCTGTTTATCTGGCGGAATATTTAAAAAGCAAGGGGATGGAAACAAGGGTCCAGCCCATAGATGAACATCACGGAAACGTGATTGGCGTGCTCAAAGGACAGACAGAGGAGACCATACTTTTTAACGGACATCTGGATACGGTTCCATATGGAGATATAAACGAATGGAATACCAATCCGGCTGTGTGCACGGAACAGGATGGGCGCCTTTATGGGAGAGGAGCCAGCGATATGAAAAGCGGACTGGCGGTCATGGCCTTTGTTCTGGGAGAGCTGGCAGAGAGCGGATGCGTCCCGCGAAGGACCATTGTATTTGCGGGAACCTGCGATGAGGAGCGGGGCGGTCTGGGGGCAAAGGAAATCATAAAGGAATACCCGGACTTATGTCCGGAGCTGCTCCTGATCGGAGAGCCTACCTCATGTCAGGCTGGCGTGGCTCAGAAAGGATGTATCTGGTTAAAGCTGTCTGTATCAGGCAAGACAAGCCATGGGGCAGAGCCCTGGCAGGGAATCAATGCACTGGAGCAGGGCTTCGGCCTGCTTGCTGATTTGAGGGAGGAGCTTAATAGGGAGGAGCATCCTGTGCTGGGACGCAGTACGCTCCAGATTACCATGGCGGAGGGAGGCATTGCCCCCAATATGACGCCGGACAGGGCACAGTTCCTGGCTGATATCCGGATTGTGCCGCCCCTGAATGAAAGGGAGGTCCTGAACCGGCTGGAATGCCTGATGCAAAAGCGGTGTGAGGTTTATAACGGGGGCCTGGCCTTTGTGCCTGAGATAACAAATTACAGGATGCCCGTAGAGACAGGCCCGGAAAACCAGTGGCTTCACAGGCTGAAGGGGTTCATAGGCCATGACGCGGGGGAGACAGGTATCAACTATTTTACAGACGCCTCCATTCTCCTCACGGCCTGGCCGGACAGTCCGGCGCTGCTCTTTGGTCCGGGAGAGCCTCAGATGTGTCATAAACCCAATGAATACGTGGAGATATCCAGGTATTTTGAGGCGATTGAGGTTATGGAAAAATTTTGCTGGTACATTGCGAAATAATAAACTTATGATATAATGAAATATAAGATTTGAGCATGTTTTAACAGGGGGCAGAATTTGCGAACAACAATTAAGGATATAGCGAAGTACACAGGTTTTTCTATTACCACCATATCCCTGGTGCTGAATGGAAAGGCGCATAAGATTCCAAAGGCAACAGAGGAGGCCATTCTCCAGGCTGCGAAGGAACTCGATTACCGGCCAAACCAGTTAGCCGTGGGGCTGGTAAAGAAGCAGACAAAGACACTGGGACTGATTTTATCTGACATCCGGAACAACTTTTTTGCCAATATGGCTAAGTCCATTGAAGACGAATGCTGCAGGAACGGCTGGAATCTCATACTGTGCAACACCAATGACCTCCATGAGCGTGAGATGAAATATCTGCAGATGCTGGCTGACAAAGGGGTGGACGGAGTGCTGATCTGCATGGCAAGGGAGAATGACAGCGAGAAAGTGGAGGAAATGGTGGCGCTGATGGATTCACTCAACATACCCTTTGTCCTTGTGGACCGCTTTTACCCTGAAGTCAAAGGCTGTTCCGTGATTGTGGACCATAATGAGGGGGGATATCTGGCAGCCAGGCATTTGCTGGAATTGGGCCATACCAGGATTGGATGCGTGGGCGGCCCCAAGGATCTGGCTGATTCCAACCGGAGGACCCAGGGCTATATACGGGCGCTGATGGAAAAGGGAGTGGAATTTGACCCGTCCCTTATATTTTATGGGGATTATGATCTGAGCAGCGGTGTGCGGGGGGCGGAATATCTGCTCAAAAAAGATGTTACAGCAATTTTTACCTATAATGACATGTCGGCGTATGGCGTGTTTCACTATTTAAAGCAGCAGGGAATCTCTGTTCCGGAGGATATATCGCTGATTGGATATGACGATATCTTTTTTTCAGATATATTGAGCGTGCCTCTCACGTCAATTCACCAGCCGGTGGAGGAGATGGGAACAGAGGCGGTCCAGCAGATGATTCGGATTATCCGCCAGAAACAGAAGCAGGACACAAAGAAAAATATTATGTTTCAGCCGTATTTGGTGGTCAGACAGAGTACGGCGGCTCCCGCAGGTGTAATGCGCAAATAAATATATGGATATATTTCCTGCATCTTAAGAAATTTCAGATTTTTATAATAATTTGTTCACATCCGGTTCAGAGGCAGGCATTATACTTAATAAAGAATAAGGGAAAAAGGAGTGAAAAAATGAACATACTGTTTTTCCTGACTCCTAAAAGTGACGTGGCGTATATAAGTGAGGATGATACGTTAAGGCAGGCTTTGGAGAAGATGGAGCACCACAAGTATTCCGCGGTACCGATTGTCAGCAGGACAGGGCGCTATGTGGGGACGCTGACGGAAGGTGATCTGTTGTGGGGAATCAAGAACCAGTTCAACCTGGATCTGAAAGGGGCTGAGAAGATACCTGTCACAGCCATACGCCGCCGGTGTGACAACCGTCCGGTTAAGGCAGACGCAGATATGGAGGATCTGATCGGGAAGGCATTGAACCAGAACTTTGTGCCGGTACTGGACGATCAGAAGAGTTTCATTGGTATCATTACCAGAAAGGACATTATCAAGTATTTCTATCAGAAGTGCGAAAACGCCGAGGAACGTTCCAAGAAATGTCAGGAACAGGGCGGAAAGGAACATAAAAAGACGGACCTGTCCGCAGTGGTAAAGCTGCGCAGCCAGGAGGGAGTCCTGGTGTAGCGGGATAGGCCGTCCGGCACAGTGAGAGCTGTGCATTACAGGGAACCATGGAAAACGCCGTCCGGCGGGATGCATGGTTCCCTGTTACTATACAGGGACATTGGCGGGATGTCCCTGTCCTCATGTGGCCTAAGTCATGAAACTGTGATAATATATAGATATGGACCCTCATTTGTTTTGTGCAGATGCTTTTGGCGCAAAAGCCCCAAACTGTAAACTTGGGTTAAATTTGCACGAAAACAGCAGACAAACCCGGGAAAAGATGGTATAATGTCGCCAGACAATATAATGCGCCAATGCGTTGTCACGTCAAAGCGAGTTAGTGCGGAAAGCCAGACAGGAGATACGGGTGCAGGGAAAGGGAGGTCAGGCAACATGATTTGGGCAAAAGAGGAGACAATGTCCAGGGCGGAGATAGAAGCAATACAGCTGAGCCGCCTGAAAGACACGGTGAACCGGGTTTATGAGAAGGTACCGGCATACCGCGCCAAGATGGAGGAGGCAGGTGTAAGGCCGGAGCATATACAGACACTGAAGGATTTGCAGAAGCTTCCTTTTGTGACGAAACAGGATATGAGGGACAATTACCCATACGGCCTGTTTGCGGTTCCAAGAAAGGAGCTGCGCAGAATCCACGCATCCAGCGGCACCACGGGAAAGCCCACTGTGGTGGGATATACGGAGAATGACCTGGAGGTGTGGAAGGAATGTGTGGCCCGCCTGGCCGTGGCAGGAGGCGCCACGGACGAGGATGTGGCCCAGATTTGCTTTGGGTACGGCATGTTCACAGGCGCCCTGGGACTTCACAACGGACTGGAGAAGGTAGGCGCCGCGGTGGTTCCGTCCTCTACCGGCAATACCCAGAAGCAGTTGATGTACATGAAGGATTTTGAGACCACCCTTCTGGTGGCCACCCCCTCCTATGCCATGCGCATTGCCGAGGTGGCCCTGGAAATGGGAATCAATCCCAGGAAGGATTTGAAGGTAAAGACCCTTGTACTGGGCAGCGAGCTGATGACAGAGGCCATGAGAAACGAGCTCTATAAGGTATGGGGAGAGGATGTAAACCTGACCCAGAATTACGGCATGAGCGAGCTGATGGGGCCAGGCGTGTCGGGAGAATGCCTGGAGCTTAAGGGAATGCATATCAATGAGGACCATTTTATCGCGGAGGTAATCGATTCCGCCACAGGGGAGGTGCTTCCTCCCGGCGAAAAGGGAGAGCTGGTTATCACCTGTATTTCCAAGGAGGCGCTGCCCCTCATCCGCTACCGCACCAGGGATATTACCAGGCTTATGTATGAGCCCTGTCCCTGTGGCCGCACCACGGCCAGGATGGAGAACCTGTCAGGACGTACGGATGATATGTTAAAGATCCGCGGCGTCAACGTATTCCCCAGCCAGATTGAGGAAGTGCTGATTAATACAGAGGGAATCGGACCTAACTATGAGATCGTGGTGGACAGGAAGAACCATTCCGACATACTGATTATCAAGGTTGAGGTTGAGGCTGAGAGCATGATGGACTCCTATGCTGCCCTTGAGCGGCTGGAGGACACACTGAAGGATAAGATGCGCCTGATGCTTGGCCTGGATGCCAAGATTCAGCTGGTTTCCCCCAACACCCTCCAGCGGTTTGAGGGAAAGGCAAAGAGGGTCACGGACCTGAGGAAGGAAGTCTGATGAGGCACCGGGACAGCCATTAAGGAATCCGGTGCGGTTAATACATACTGAAAGGAAGGAAAAAACGTGTCAGAGAAAAGAATATTACTTGGCAATGAAGCCATAGCAAGAGGTGCCTATGAGGCAGGGGTAAAGGTATCCGCCGCCTACCCGGGCACCCCCAGTACGGAGGTCAGCGAGTCACTGGTCCAGTACGATGAGATTTACGCGGAGTGGGCCCCCAACGAGAAGGTGGCCACAGAGGTGGCTATCGGCGCATCCATAGCAGGCGTGCGGTCCATGTGCGTCATGAAGCACGTGGGTATGAATGTGGCTGCGGATCCCCTTTATACGGCGGCATACACCGGCGTCCGGGGAGGACTGGTGCTGGTGGTGGCCGATGATCCAGGCATGTACAGCTCCCAGAACGAGCAGGACAGCCGTATGGTGGCCAGGGCTGCCATGGTCCCCATTGTGGAACCGTCCGACAGCGCTGAAGCCAAGGAATTTATGAAATACGCCTATGACCTCAGTGAGAAATACGATACCCCTGTTATCCTGCGCAGCACCACCCGTCTGTCCCATTCCCAGGGGCTGGTGGAGCTGGAGGAGAGGGCCGAGCCCTTTGACATCCCTTATGAGAGGGATATGGCCAAATATGTCATGATGCCCGGCAATGCCATCAAGCGCCATGTGGTGGTGGAAGCGCGGATGAAACAAATGGCGGAGGATGCCAACAGCCTTCCCATCAACCGAGTGGAATACAATGATTTGTCCGTGGGCTTTATCACCAACGGCATTGCGTACCAGTATGTGAAGGAAGCCATGCCCCAGGCATCGGTCCTGAAGCTGGGGCTTCTCAATCCCCTTCCAAGGAAGCTGATAGAGGAGTTTGCGTCTAAGGTGGATAAGCTTTACATATTCGAGGAGCTGGAGCCCGTGGTGGAGGAACAGGTCAAGTCCTGGGGCATTCAAAAGGCAGTGGGCAAGGAAATATTCACGGTCCAGGGAGAATACAGCGCAAACCTGATCAGGGAGCGCGTGCTGGGCCAGGCGTCACAGGTGGATAAGGCGGCCCAGGTACCTGCGAGACCTCCCATACTGTGTCCGGGATGTCCCCACAGAAGCGTATACGCTGTGCTTAATAAGCTGAAGATACATGCTGCCGGAGATATCGGTTGCTATACGCTGGGGGCAGTGGCGCCCTTAAGCGTTATCGACACCACGATCTGCATGGGAGCCAGTATCAGCACGCTCCACGGCATGGAGAAGGCAAAGGGAAGAGAGTACATTAAGAACTGGGTGGCTGTAATCGGTGACTCCACCTTCATGCACACAGGCATCAACTCTCTCATGAACATGGTCTATAACCAGGCTACAGGAACCGTGGTCATCCTGGATAATTCCACTACGGGAATGACGGGACACCAGGACCATGCCGCCACCGGCAAGACCCTTAAGGGACAGGTGGTTCCGGCCATCAATATTTACGGTCTGTGCAAATCCCTGGGCATTGAGCATGTCTGCGAGGTGGACGCCTTTGACCAGGCAGAGCTGGAGCGGGTAATCAAAGAGGAAGTGGCAAGGGATGCTGTATCCGTCATTATCACCAAGGCGCCCTGCGCCCTGCTGAAGGGAATCAAATTCCCCAACAAGTGCAGGCCGCTGTCGGATAAATGTAAGAAATGCGGAGCGTGTTTAAGGCCGGGCTGTCCTGCCCTTACAAAGAATGAGGACGGCACCATATCCATTGACGAGACCATGTGCAATGGCTGCGGACTGTGCAAACAGCTGTGTAAATTTGACGCGATCAATCTGGTAAAGGCGGGTGAATAAAATGACATCAAAGAATATTATGATAGTAGGCGTAGGCGGCCAGGGAACCCTTCTTACCAGCCGCATACTTGAAAAGCTTGCAATCGGCGCGGGCTATGACGTGAAGCTGTCCGAGGTCCACGGCATGGCCCAGCGTGGAGGCAGCGTGGTAACCTTTGTTAGATATGGAGAAAAGGTGGCGGAACCCATTGTGGAGGAAGGCCAGGCGGACGTGCTGATTGCCTTTGAGCGCCTGGAGGCGCTGCGGTATCTGCATTTCCTCAAAAAAGACGGCGTGGTCATTGTCAATGACTGGCGCATCGACCCCATCACCGTGGTGACAGGGGTGGCTGAATATCCGGAAGGAATCATTGACCAGTTAAAGGAAGCGCGCAGGACCATTGTGGTGAAGGCCACGGAGGAAGCGAAAAAGATGGTCGCGCCCAAGGCATTTAACGTCATTGTCCTGGGAGCGGCTGCAAAGCATATGGGATTTGAGAAGGAAGACTGGCTGAAGGTGATTGAGACAACGGTTCCGCCCAAGACAGTGGAAATCAATAAAAAGGCGTTTGAGACCGGTTACGCGCTTTCAGTCTAGAGGGACAAAAAAATATATCATGTGAGAGTTGGAGGGGTTACAGGCAAATGATATGGAATGAGACAAAGGAGTGCATGAGCAGGGATGAGATGACCAACCTGCAGAGCGCGAGGCTGAGAAAATTAGTTGACAGAGTGTACCACAGTGTGGAGTATTACCGCAAGAAAATGCAGGCAGTGGGATTGGAGCCCGGAGATATCCGGGGAATCGAGGATCTGGAAAGGCTCCCATTTACCACAAAGGATGATTTGAGAGACACATACCCCTTCGGCATGTTTGCGGTGCCTAACTCCCAGATTACCCGTATCCACGCGTCCAGCGGCACCACCGGAAAGTCCACGGTGGTGGGATATACACGCAAGGACATCGACGTGTGGAGCGAGTGCGTGGCCCGGTGCATTACCATGGCCGGACTGAGAAGCAATGACATCATCCAGGTGGCTTACGGGTACGGTCTGTTTACCGGAGGCCTGGGAGCCCATTACGGTGCGGAGGAGATGGGAGCCACCGTGGTCCCCATGTCCACAGGCAACACCAAGAAGCTGGTGACCATGATGGTGGATTTCGGGGTGACAGGAATCATGTGTACGCCCTCCTACCTTCTTCATATCGCGGAGACCATTGAGGAGATGGGGGTCAAGGATAAAATTAAGCTGAAGGCGTCCATCAACGGAGCGGAGCCGTGGACTGAGAAAATGAGAACCCAGATAGAGCGTCAGCTGGGAATCCACGCTCACGATATCTACGGCCTCAGCGAGATCATGGGACCGGGCGTTGCCACGGACTGCCAGTTCCATGAGGGACTCCATATACATGAGGACCATTTCCTGCCGGAGATCGTGGATCAGAATACACTGAAGCCATTGAGGGACGGCATGACCGGTGAACTGGTTATTTCCACCCTGACCAAGGAGGGACTGCCCTTAATCCGTTACCGCACAAAGGATTTGACCAGTCTTGACCACAGCACCTGCTAGTGCGGAAGGACCACGGCCAGGATAGCCAGGTTCACAGGAAGGACCGATGACATGCTGATTATCCGGGGCGTCAACGTATTCCCGTCCCAGATAGAGTCTGCCCTGCTGGAAATGGGCGGTACCACGCCTCATTACCTGCTGATTGTGGACCGTGTGAACAATCTGGACACCTTAGAGGTGCAGGTGGAAGTGGAGGAGCGTTTCTTCTCAGACGAGATCCGGGAGCTGGAGAATCTGACAGGAAAGATCGCCTATATGATTCAGCAGGCCATAGGTCTGGCGGTCAAGGTAAAGCTGGTGGAGCCAAAGAGCATTGAGCGGAGCATGGGTAAGACGAAGCATGTGATTGACAAGAGAAATCTGAATTAAGAAAGGGCGGGGTATAAAAAATGTTTGTAAAACAATTATCTGTATTCATAGAAAACCGTGAAGGCAGGCTGGAGCAGGTTACAGAAGTACTGAAGGAGCAGGATATCAATATACTGTCCCTCAGCATGGCAGATACCACGGAGTACGGTATGCTGAGAATGATAGTGTCTGATCCGGATAAGGCAAAGGCGGCGCTGAGGGAAAAAGGATTTTCAGCCATGCTGACCGATGTGCTGGCAGTAAAACTGGAGGACCAGGTGGGCGAACTCCACAAGATGACCCACATCCTCTGCAGCCAGGGGCTGAACATCGAGTACATGTACGCTCTGGCTTCCGCCAACCGCAGGGCGATGATTGTGAAGGCGTCCGACGGAGAGACAGCTGCCAGGGCAGTGACAGACGACGGATTGGTGCTGTACAGCAATGAGGAAATGTGCTGGTAGTTTGCCGGCAGCTGGTAGCCGGTGGTTTGCTGGCAGTATGCCAGTAGTATGCTTGCGGTTTGGCATGACAGGGCTATAAGAGACAGTGAGTGAAATGTAAGATAAAGGTGCCGCGAAATCATCAACTCAGATGATTTCGCGGCACATTTGCGTTATGGCTGTCAGATACCCCGGAAAGAGGACCTGGCAGGTCTGGAGAGAGGGACCAGCATGGCCGGGCGTAATTCCGTCGGGTCATGGGTGACGGCCAAAAGTCTGTCCTGGTGCTTCACTGCCTTTACGACAGCAGCGGGAACCTCCACCTTCTCCAGTATTTCTCCCTCCTCTCCCAGAATATCCAGGGAGTAGGAGGTGTTGTACCGGGTATTGATTTCAGTATGTCCGATGCAGGTGACGATTCTGGTATAAAACCTGCCGCTCCACAGTTCCTTTTCATCCTCATAGATAATAGTTCCCCATACGAATGACACCCCCGCCAGAATGATTAAGTAGAGCAGGACCGGTTTCCAGAAGGATTCCAAATGCTTAATCAATTGTAAAACCATAAGGATATAAAGAAGAGTGAACATAAAAATAATCAATAATGCTCCCAAAAGCCGTTGCTTAAGCGCTGCTTCTTCCCAAAACCGGATTAAATGCTGTTCATGGCGGTCAGCCACCTTCCAGCAGTGGGTATCGTCTTTTTTGACCATAAGTTACCTCCCGGTGTCATGGCTAACCCTTGGAAAAACCGCTGGCTGTCACGTGGGCCACCTCATTGCCCAGGTCATCCTTCACCTCCACCAGATAGTAGCAGGTGCTCCGTCCTTCTTTTACTTTTCTGGCTTCCGCTATGAGGCGTGTGCCTTTGGCAACACCCAGGTAGGTGATTTGGGATGTGGTTGAAACGTGTAGGGGTTTGTTCCAGTTAGAAGCAACCGCAAAGGCAAAATCAGCCAGGGTAAAGATGGCGCCTCCCATGACCGTGCCAGCCGCATTGAGATGGTGCGGTTGTATTTCCAACCAACATTTTGCATATCCCTCATCCACCTGCTCAATGACCGCACCGTTATCCGTGGCAAAACGGTCGTTGGAAAAGATCTTTTGTATTTGTTCCAGTTTCTGCGCATCCATATGGGAGACCTCCTGTGGTTATATGTATGAAGTGATAATAAATATAAGCCAACTATATACCAGAAAAAGGAAGATTGTCAATGGTTGTCCGCTATGGAGGCGGGAATGTGGCGGGAAAAGATGTCGAATGAAGTTGGAAAGAGGCTGAAAGGAGACTGGAGAAGGATTGAGAGGAGGTGGAAATCGGAGGTGGAAAGACGAGGCCAAAAGGAGGTTAGAAAAGAGCGCAGGTGCATAAAACAGGGCCTCCCAGGGAGGTCCTGTTCTGAATGACTGCTGTTTATTAGTTTATATTAGCTGTTGCAGCCACAGCCGCTTTCAGGAATCGCTGGTCCGGGTCCTCCTGCTGTACGCGGTGTAGGGCCGCCGCATCCCGGATTGCCCCAGGTTGCGTCGTTGAAGCCTTCCCAATAGCCATTGCGGAAGCCTTCCCTGTATGCCTGGCGCCTGGCGCCCGCACAGATATCATGGCCGCAGCCACAGCCGCTGTTACTTCCGCCGCAGCCGCAACCGCAACCGCTGTTACTGCTGCCACAGCCACAGCCGCAACCGCTGTTACTGCTGCCGCCGCCACAGCCGCAACCGCTGTTACTGTTGCCGCAACCGCAGCCGCAGCTGCTGTTATTGCCACAGCCACAACCACATCCACAATTACAACGATTCCATCCACATCTACAAAGTCTAAAGCAACACATATATTGCACTCTCCTTTTTTTGTTGGTTTGTACTATATCATATGGGACGCCCAGACAATGTGTGAGTGATTGTCTCAATGTAATTTATTGTCACCCGTTGTTTTTCTCCTCATAAACTATAGTAGAAAAAGATAAATGGAAGGAGTATCCAACCTATGGATTCTTATACAGATGTAAATGCCCAGTGCTGCGGCCGCGGCCGTATGTCATGCGGGACATCATTTGGGAATGGATGCGGTTCTTATATAAATACGGATTATCCGGATATGAACGCATTTCCATGGGACTCATGGGGAAGCAATCCTGAGCTTTCCTATCCTACCTCTGCAGCCCCGGCCACTCAGCCAGTTAATATGTCATGTCCCTCAACTGAGGGAGGCGTGCTGGAGCAGCAGTTTCCGGTAGCCATGGCTTATGTGCCGTGGCAGCAATGGCAGACCACCTATGCCCCTGAGAGGGGACTTGTCCAGGGAACCATTTTCCCTGACCTGGATTTACAATTTAATTACGGGAGGTGCGGAAGATGATGAATCAGATGATGAATCCCGACTTTAATGCTTCCCGTGAGGCAATGCTCCGTGAGGTGGATCAGGCCGGCTTTGCGGTGGTTGACGCCAACCTCTATCTTGACACCCATCCTTGTGACGCAGCTGCCATTGATTACTATAATCAGATGGCAAACGCCTACAGAAATGCAGCAGCAGCCTTTGAGGCCCAGTTTGGACCATTGACTGCTTCCGCCAACAGAGATGCTGCATACTGGTCCTGGATTAACGATCCGTGGCCATGGGAAGGAGGGTGCTATTAATGTGGATTTATGAGAAGAGATTGGAATTTCCGGTTAATATCAAAGAGCCCAATGCTCAGATGGCTCAGTTTATAATGAGCCAATATGGCGGGCCGGATGGCGAAATGGGCGCTTCCATGCGTTATCTTTCCCAGCGCTACGCCATGCCATATAAAGAGTGCAAGGGAACCCTGACGGATATCGGCACAGAGGAGCTTGCCCACCTGGAAATCGTGGCTGCCATCATCCATCAGCTGACAAAGGGACTGACCGCAGACCAGCTGGTGGAACAGGGCTTCGGATCTTACTATATCGACCACACCACCGGTATCTGGCCCCAGGCGGCAGGAGGAATTCCTTTTAACGCATGTGAGTTCCAGTCCAAGGGAGACGTGATTACGGACCTTCATGAGGATATGGCCGCAGAACAGAAAGCCAGGAGCACCTATGACAATATCCTGCGCGTTGTCAAGGATTATGACGTCTGCGAACCCATTAAATTCCTGAGGGAAAGGGAAGTCGTTCATTATCAGAGATTTGGCGAATTGCTGCGCATCACCCAGGAGAAGCTGGACAGCAGGAATTTCTATGCGTTCAATCCTGCCTTCGATGTGCCTGCACCATCCTGCCAGGATCAGATGAGGCAGATGTAAGGTCATATTCAAAGTTATATGTGAAAGGCGCCGCGGCCTATCTGGCAAAACCAGAGGCCGCAGCGCCTTTTTATGAATCGTCCATACAGCGTTCCAATCTCACCAGCTCTCCGCCAATGAGTTCCACATCCTCCTCCTGGTGGGTTGAGAGGATTAAGAGCCGTCCGTCCTGTTTTTCCCTGATATATGAAATAACATTCCGTTTTAACTCGTCGTCCATACCGGTAAAGGGTTCGTCCATGAGAAGGATACGGGAAGGGGTGAGGAGGGCACGCATGACAGCTACCCGGCGCTTCATGCCGCCGCTTAAGGTTGACACCGGGCGGTTCAGGCACTCCTCAGGAAGCAGGCGGGCCAGTTCCCATCTGATACGGGACGCCTTGACGGTCCGGCCGGCACACATGGATACATTTTCAATGGGGGAAAAGGATTCGCAGAGCCTGTCCTCCTGGAAAACAGCGGAAACAGTCAGGGAATTCATGTCCTGAGGTTTTCCGTCTGCGAGTATCAGGCCATGGTCCGCCTGTTCCAGCCCCATGAGAATGCGCAGCAGAGTGGTTTTGCCTGAACCGGAGGGACTCATCAGGCAATAGCATTGTCCCTGATGAAAGGACAGGTTCAGGTTCCTCAATACGGGCAGCCCGTCAAATGATTTAGATATATTTTGTAATTCCAGGGTCATTCCATATACGCTCCTCAATGTTTTATTTTCTTCAACAGATAGAGAAAGAAACGTTCAAACAGTGCGCTGATTACTATGATGACAAAGGTCCAGGCAAAGAGCCCGGCCGTGTCAAGATACAGCTTGGAGTAGTACAGCTGTTCTCCGATGGAGCCTTCCGGTATGCCGATAACTTCCGCGGCCACGCCGGATTTCCAGCTCATTCCAAGGGCTGTCCGGCACCCGTTTACAAGGTAGGGAAGGAGGGCCGGCATATAGATATAGTGAATGCGTTTCCACATGGGTATGCGGAAAACCCGGGCCATTTCCAGCAGGTTTTTATCTGTATGTTCCAGACCGGACAGGGTGCTCACATAGACCATGGGCACCACCACCAGAAATGCTGTGAACACTGCCAGGTTGCGGGAGCCAATCCATATCAGCGCCAGAATGACGAAGGAGGCAACGGGTACGGACTTGATCAGCAGCATGACCGGATCAAACAGCTCCTTCACCAGGGGAAAGAGATAGGCCAGGATTCCCAGGAGGATGCTTAAGAAGAAGGCTCCCAGGAAACCAAGGCTTATTCTGGCAAATGAATTCAGGATGGTAATCCAGAAGGACGGGTCCGCAGCCTGTTGGGCCAGGGCATTTACCATGTCCAGAGGGCCTACGAATATGATATTGTTGTGTATCAGGAGATTGGCTGCCTGCCATACCGCAATCCAGAACAGCCAAACCAGATATTTTCTTATTCGTATGTTGTGATTTGTGGGTTGATTCATGGGGGATATCTCCGCAATCAGGGGTTAAGGCATGTAGTAAAAATCATCTCCGGGCATCTGTCCGCCGATGGATTTGGGATCCTGCTCATTTAAGGTGGAAAGGTAGCCGCTTAAGGCATCCTTCATCTCCTGTCCGGTCAGGCACACGATATTGCAGTAGGGCAGAGCTTTCTGGGCAATGGGGGCCTTCTCCACAATACCCTGATTCGCAATCAGCTGGACGGCCTCTTCTGTATGTTCCGCGGCAAATAGGGTGGAGGCCTCATGGTCCTTTATAAAGTCCGCCACCGGGGAACGGTTTTCCCTGAGGAAATCGCTGCGCACCAGAGTAACGCCCGTCACCAGCATGCTTCCGGAATCCTTGTTCAGAATGTTCCACTGTTCCGTCAAATCCAGTACTATTTTCAAGTCGGGATTCTGGATGCAGGCGGCAGTGGCAAAGGGCTGGGGCAGAACGCCGATGGCACTGGAATCCTGCTTTAGCAGGGATGCCACTTCAGTGGCTTCGGACTTGAACTGCAGGTCCACATCCGATGTAGAAAGACCGTTTTCCTTTAAAAGGTAATTCATGACGTATTCGGGGGTGGTCCCCTTTCCTGTCATGTAAATGGTGCGTCCCTTTAAATCGGCCATGGAGGTAATGGAATCATCTGAGGCCACCACATAGAGGACGCCCAGGGTGTTGATGTCCAGGACCGTGATATTCCCCTGGGTCTTGGCGTAGAGCACGCTGGCAACATTGGCAGGCAGCAGGGCGATATCCAGGTCGCCGTTTGCTATCTTGCCCACCAGCTCATCAGCCTTGCCGGCCATGGTAAATTCATAGACATTGGACGTCTCGCCCTTGGAAGCCTTGTCCATCAGGGATACAAGTCCCATGGAGGTGGGGCCTTTCAGGGAGCCTACGCGGATGGCGGCCTGGCAGGTCAGCTTATTTTCACCAGTACCCGTGTTCAGTTCGCTGCCGGCAGCGGATTCAGAATCCGGGGAGGATGATTCGCCGGAGGGGCTTTCAGAAGCCTGGTCCGGGGCGGTTTTGTCACCGGACTGGGCTGTGGTCTGGTCCCCGGTCTCCGATTCTGCCTGTGCCCCGGTCTGTGATTGGGTCTGGGACTCTGTACCAGGTGTGCCGGAGGCGCTTTTGCCGCAACCGCCCAGCACCAGGGAGACACCCATAAATGCCATTAAAAGTAAGGAAACATGTTTTTTCATAATACTTCAACTCCTCTCGTAAATATCATTAACTATAGCACAACAGGCCTGTCTTTTCTATAAAATATTTGAGAAATATTATTGATATAAATATCACAATATGAGATAATGAAGCCATGGTTTGGGGTGAGCCCATAATACACGCAGATAGTGGAGGAATAAGGGATGAAAGTAACGATATGTATTGGAAGCGCCTGTCATTTAAAGGGATCCAGGGAGATTATCAGTAAGCTCCAGAAGCTGGTAGATGAGAACAGCCTGTCTGATAAGGTGGACTTAAACGGTGCGTTCTGTTCCGGTAATTGTGACCATGGAGTATGCGTGACGGTGGAGGGCGAGCTGTATTCCCTGAAGCCGGAAGATACAGAAGAATTTTTTGAAAATGAGATTAAGGGGAGACTTTGATTATGGGCATGGAAATCATAGATTTCAAAGCCACAAAGTGCAAGCACTGCTATAAATGTGTCCGTTACTGCGGGGTAAAGGCCATTCAGGTCAAGGATGAGCGGGTGGTCATCATGCCGGACAAGTGCATCCTGTGCGGCCACTGTCTGAAAATCTGCCCCCAGTCAGCAAAAACCCTTAAGAGCGACCTGAACATGGTCCGCGGATTTTTGCGCGAAGGCATGCGTGTGGTGGTGTCCATTGCACCGTCCTATATGGGGTTATTGAAATACAAGACAATCGGCCAGGTGCGGGGGGCTCTGCTGCGCCTGGGGTTCGAGGATGTGAGGGAGACTTCCGAGGGAGCGGCCTTTGTGACGGCCGAGTATGCGAAGCTCCTGGCAGAGCACAAGATGGAGAACATTATAATCACATGCTGTCCAAGCGCCAATGACCTGGTGGAAATCTACTATCCGCAGCTCATACCTTATCTGGCGCCCGTGGTGTCCCCCATGATTGCCCACGGAAAGCTTCTGAAGGAGGAACTGGGACGGGATGTGAAGGTGGTGTTCCTTGGGCCGTGTATTGCCAAGAAAAAGGAAGCCATGGACTTAAGGCATGAGGGCTATATTGACGCTGTATTAAATTTCAATGACATAAACAAATGGCTGGAGGAAGAGGACATCGTAATCGAGGACTGTGAAGACCGGCCATTTACCGCATTTGACCCAAAGGTGAACCGGCTGTATCCGGTGACCAATGGCGTGGTGAATTCCGTGCTGGCCACCGAGGAGAAGGGGGACGGATACAGGAAGTTCTATGTCCACGGGGAGGACAATTGTATTGATCTGTGCAAGAGCATGTCCCGCGGTGAAATTAAGGGCTGCTTTATCGAGATGAATATGTGTTCCGGCGGCTGCATCAAGGGCCCCACGGTGGATGAGGAGTTCATATCCAGATTCAAAGTAAAGCTGGACATGGAGGAGAGCATCTGCAGGGAGCCGGCTGAGGAAAAGCAGATGGAGCCGGTATGGGAAAATGTAAACTTCAGAAAGCGGTTCGAGGACCACTCGCCAAAGGATCCCCAGCCTACGGAGGAACAGATACGGGAAATACTGCGCATGACCAACAAGCTGAAGCCGGAGGACGAGCTGAACTGCGGCGCCTGCGGTTATCCCACCTGCCGGGAAAAGGCCATTGCCGTATTCCAGCACAAGGCGGAGGTGAGCATGTGCATCCCCTTTATGCATGAAAAGGCGGAATCCATGGTCAACCTGGTGATGGAGACTTCCCCGAACATTGTACTGATTGTGGGCGATGACATGCGCATCATGGAGTACTCGGATGTGGGCGAGAAATATTTTGGCAGGACCCGTTCCCAGGCATTGCAGATGTATCTGTATGAACTCATCGACCCGGTGAACTTCCAATGGGTATTTGACACACATCAGAACATCCACGGCAAGCGGGTGAATTATCCGGAATATAATCTTTCCACTCTGCAGAATATTGTGTACATAGAAAAGGAAAATGCTGTCCTGGCCACCTTCATAGACATAACCCGTGAGGAGGAGCTGGCCAAGGAAGAGTATGAGAGAAAGCTGGAAACCATAGATTTGGCCCAGAAGGTCATCCACAAGCAGATGATGGTGGCTCAGGAGATAGCAGGTCTCCTGGGAGAGACAACAGCCGAGACAAAAACCACACTGACCAAGCTGTGCCACTCCCTGTTAGAGGACGGCAGCGACG
>JAJQEA010000082.1:18756-27950 GCA_021201905.1 Clostridia bacterium | reverse complement strand
TTAGCTAAAACCCCAATTTTGATTTTGTGGCTTTGCGATATGGATTCCCCTGGGGGTTTCATGTATTCTAAGAGCAGTTACAAACGAGGGTAAAACACATATGTGTTAAGCGTATTATTAGGAGGAAAAAACAGAATGGCTAGTTTATCACTGAAGAACGTAACAAAGAAATATCCAAATGGATTTGTAGCAGTTAAGGAATTCAATCTTGAAATCACAGATAAGGAATTTATCATTTTCGTAGGTCCTTCCGGATGCGGTAAATCCACAACCCTTCGTATGATTGCCGGTCTGGAGGACATCTCATCCGGTGAGCTCTACATCGACGATAAGCTGGTAAATGACGTTGAACCAAAGGACAGAGATATCGCCATGGTATTCCAGAACTATGCTCTGTATCCACATATGTCTGTATATGACAACATGGCATTCGGACTGAAGCTGAGAAAGACACCAAAGGATGAGATTGACAAGAAAGTGCATGACGCAGCCAAGATTCTCGACCTGGAGCATCTGC
Source organism: Clostridia bacterium (assembly GCA_021201905.1). GTDB lineage: Bacteria > Bacillota > Clostridia > Lachnospirales > Lachnospiraceae > Enterocloster. The sequence goes on along the minus strand of JAJQEA010000082.1, from coordinate 27,433 downwards.
TGGACCGTAAGCCCAAGGCTCTTTCCGGCGGCCAGAGACAGCGTGTTGCCATGGGTCGTGCCATTGTCCGCAGCCCCAAGGTATTCCTGATGGACGAGCCGCTGTCCAACCTGGATGCAAAGCTGAGAGGTCAGATGCGTGTTGAGATTTCCAAGCTTCACCAGAGACTGGAGACCACTATTATCTACGTTACCCATGACCAGACAGAGGCCATGACACTGGGTACCAGAATCGTTGTTATGAAGGACGGCATCATCCAGCAGGTGGATAACCCACAGAATCTGTATGACAAGCCATGCAATAAGTTTGTGGCAGGCTTCATCGGAGCTCCCCAGATGAACATGATAGATGCAACCATTGGCAAGGACGGCGCTCTGGCAACCTTAAGCTTCGGCGGACACACCGTAGCACTTTCAGAGGCTAAGTCCAAGAAGCTGGAGGACGCAGGATACATAGGAAAGGTAGTTACCCTGGGTATCCGTCCGGAGGATCTTCACGACGAGGAATCCTACCTGGCCATGTCTCCAAAGAGCGTATTTGAGGCTACTGTCCGTGTATACGAGATGTTAGGCTCCGAGGTTCTGTTATACTTTGATATCGAGGACGCAAACTTTGTTGCTAAGGTAAATCCGCGTACCACCGTAAGGCCCGGCGATACCATCAAGCTGGCCATGGATTTAGAGAAGATTCACATTTTCGACAAGGATACGGAACTGGTTGTTCTTAACTAATACAAACGAACCGTAAGCGAAAATTAAGGTAAAAAGAAGTAGGAGAGTATACAACTCTCTTGCTTTTTTTGTAATTTTGCATTAAAATATAAAAATAGGGATATTAGTTACTCCGAATACGTTTGAAAAGGAGAGTATAGAATGATTTCAAATCAGATACTTCAAACCACACTGGATGGATTAAAGGCAATTACAAGAATTGATTTGGGTATATGTGATACAGAGGGGAAAGTGCTGGCTTCTACATTTACCGATGCGGAAGACTCCGAGAGCTCGGTTCTGGTTTTCGTGGATTCGCCGGCGGACAGCCAGGTTATCCAGGGATACCAGTTTTTCAAGGTGTTTGATGAACACCAGCTGGAATACATCCTTTTGGTAAAGGGGGCCAGCGATGATGTGTATATGGTTGGCAAGCTGGCCGCATTCCAGATTCAGAACCTGCTGGTAGCATACAAGGAGCATTTTGATAAGGACAACTTTATCAAGAACCTGCTTCTGGACAACCTGCTGCTGGTGGACATTTACAACAGCGCAAAGAAGCTGCACATTGACACGGATGTAAAGCGCGTGGTCTATATCATCGAGACCCACAACGAGAAGGATGTCAATGCGCTGGAGACAGTGAGAAGCCTCTTCGCGTCCAAGACAAAGGATTTCATCACGGCCGTGGATGAGAAGAACATCATCCTGGTAAAGGAAGTGCGCCAGGGAGAGACCTATGGGGAGCTGGACAAGACAGCCAACACCGTACTTGATATGCTCAACACCGAGGCCATGACAAAGGTGCGGGTGGCATACGGCACCATTATCAATGACATCAAGGAAGTGTCACGCTCCTACAAGGAAGCCAAGATGGCGCTGGATGTAGGCAAGATTTTCTACGCCAATAAGAACGTGATCGCTTACAACAACCTGGGTATCGGACGTCTGATTTACCAGCTGCCCATTCCGCTGTGCAAAATGTTTATCCGCGAGGTATTTGACGGAAAGTCTCCGGACGAGTTCGACGAGGAGACACTGGCCACCATCAACAAGTTCTTTGAGAACAGCCTGAATGTGTCCGAGACCTCCAGACAGCTTTATATCCACAGGAATACCCTTGTATACCGTCTGGATAAGCTTCAGAAGAGCACCGGACTGGATCTGCGTATCTTTGAGGACGCCATCACCTTTAAGATTGCCCTGATGGTTGCCAAGTATATGAAGTATATGGAAAGCCTGGATTATTAGGCCGGAGTCAGTGGATGATAGAGATTAGCAATGTGAGCAAGACCTACGAGACAGGGAACAAGGCCATTAAGGATGTATCCCTTACCATTGATGACGGCGAGTTCGTGTTTATCGTAGGAAGAAGCGGTTCCGGCAAGAGCACGCTGATGAAGCTGCTTCTCAAGGAGCTGGAACCCACAAAGGGACGTATCGTGGTCAACGATATGGACCTGGGAAGGATGCCGAGAAGGTATGTTCCCAAATACCGCAGAAGATTAGGCGTGGTCTTTCAGGATTTCAGACTCCTGAAGGACCGCACTGTGTTTGAGAATGTTGCATTTGCCCAGAGGGTAATCGGGGTGCCGCCCAGGGTAATCCGGGAGACTGTGCCGGAGATGCTCCGGCTGGTGGGGCTGTCGTCCAAGTACAAAGCCTACCCCAGACAGCTGTCCGGAGGCGAGCAGCAGAGAGTGGCCATTGCCAGGGCCTTGATCAATGACCCTGAGGTGCTCCTTGCAGACGAGCCCACCGGTAACCTGGACAGCTTTAATACCCATGAAATCATGAGGCTTCTGGAGGAAATCAACCAGAGGGGGACTACTGTGATTGTGGTTACGCACAGTCAAGAAATGGTGGATGAGATGAACAAACGGATCATTACCATGGAACGGGGGTCGGTTATCAGTGATGTGGGCGGATATTATTAGGGTGTTGCCCCGGAGGCTTTGGAGAGCTTGGGGGCATGCTTTTTCCGCCGGAAAGGCAAATGAACAGCAATGAGAATCAGTACATTTTGGTATTGCCTGAAACAGGGCATCGTAAATATATGCAGAAATATTTTGTTTTCGCTGGCATCCATAGCGACTATTTCTGCATGTATTTTTTTATTCTGTCTTTTCTTCGCTCTGATAGCCAATGTGCAGAATGTGGCAAAGACAGCAGAGACAACCGTGGGAATCACTGTATTTTTTGATGAGGATATGCCGGAGGACCAGATTCTGGCTGCCGGAGACGGCATCCGGGGCTGGGAAGAGGTGCGGGAGGCGAAATATATATCCACTACCCGGGCATGGGAGAACTTTAAGACAGAGTATTTTGAGGGGATGGAGGAGCTGGCAGAGGGATTTGCAGATGACAACCCCCTGTCCGGTTCCGCCTCCTATGAGATATTTCTTAATGATATTGAGGAACAGGATAAAATCGTGGAGCGTCTGGAGGGCATGGAGGGCGTGAGAAAGGTGCGCTATTCCAGTACGGCCGTGGCCGGGCTGACCAGCGCGGGAAAGATGGTGGGGGCCATGTCGGCTGTGATTATCTGTGTACTGCTGGCGGTGGCTGTTTTCCTGATTAGCAACACCATTTCCGTGGCAGCGGCCTTCCGCCGGAGGGAAAATGAGATCATGCGCTTCATCGGCGCCACCAACTATATGATTCGTGCGCCCTTTGTGGTGGAGGGCGTGCTCCTTGGCGCCCTGGGGGCTGCGGTGCCTCTGGCAGGAATGTATGTGCTTTACCAGCGTGCCGTCATATATATCGGCGCGCACTACCAGATGCTGACAGGCATGTTTGAACCCATACCCCTGGGAAATATATTCCCCTATATGGCGGCCACGGCCGGATGCCTGGGCGTGGGAATCGGCTTTTTTGTCAGTTATTTTACCATCCACCGTCACTTGAAGGTATAGGGAAGGAGGATGTGAATGAGGATGAGACATTGGATTTGTGCGGCAGCGCTGTCCGGCGGTCTTTTGATAGGCGGCGCGGCGGCATTTTCAGCCTACGCCACCAGTGTGGAGATAGAGGATGCCAAGAAGCAGGTATCTGCCCTGGAAGAGGAAAAGAAGAAGGTGGAGAGCACTCTGAACCAGCTGGAGGGGCTAAAGGCGGACACGGCCGCTTATGTGAAGAAGCTGGACGGCAGTCTGTCCTCCCTGGCAGAGGAGCTGGAACAGCTGGGAAGCCGGATCACATTGAAGGAAGAGGAGATAGATCAGGCGCAGATCCAGTTGGAGGCGGCCAAGCGCGAGGAGGAACACCAGTATGACAGCATGAAGCTGCGCATCAAGTACATGTACGAGAACGGTCAGAACAATCTGATTGACATGGTCATGGAGTCCGGCAGCATATCGGAGTTACTGAACCGGGCGGAATACGTAAGCCAGATTGCGGAGTATGACAGGAAGATGCTGACAGCCTATGCCCTTGCAAAGGAACAGGTGGCTGACAGGGAACAGAACCTTGAGAAGGAGCACGGCGAGCTGTTGGTGCTCCAGGAATCCACCCAGGCCAAACAGGCTTCCATGCAGAAGCTGATGGATTCCAAGCAGAAGGAGCTGGACTCATATAATTCCAAGATTGCCATGGCCCAGGATGAGCTGGACCAGTACAATGCAGACATCAAAGCCCAGGAAGAACAGATGAAACGAATTGAGGCCGAGATGAAGCGCAGAGAAGAAGAAGCCAGGAAAAAGGCGGAAGCAGCCGGCAAGTCGTATACTGTATCGAATTTGGGGAATATTAGTTTTAAGTGGCCCTGTCCCTCCAGCAGCCGGATTACCTCCAACTTTGGAGACAGGGAGTCCCCCACAGAAGGGGCATCCAGCAACCATAAAGGAATGGATATCGGCGCCAGCACAGGGGCGGATATCATAGCTGCGGCTGATGGTGAGGTTGTGATATCTACATACAGCTATTCAGCCGGCAATTATATTATGATTGACCACGGAGGCGGGGTGAGCACGGTCTACATGCACTGCTCCAAGCTGCTGGTTGGCGTGGGGGCAAAGGTGACAAAGGGCCAGGTGATTGCAAAGGTAGGTTCCACCGGTTATTCCACCGGTTCCCACCTGCATTTTGGAATCCGCTCAGGGGGGACCTATGTGAATCCCCGGAGTTATGTAAGCCCGTGACCTATCATAGGATAGAAGGAACGGACAGATAGGAGACGTAAATTGGAAAATCGTGAATTTGACAGACAGGAACATAATATGGGCGGGCAGCCGGATGGTCCCTACAGGGACAACGAGCCGTGGCCCCAGGACACAAACCGTAATGGAGCGGGAAAGAACCGCTTCTGGGCCGGGGCTTTGGTGGGAGCCCTTGTAACCGCCTTCGTGGGCTTGATTGTGGTGGGGATGTCGGCCGGTATCTATATCTTCGGCAAGAGGGTCATGAGCCGTCAGCCCAGCGTGGCCATAGAGGGCAGGGGACCGGGCATCACAGACGGAAGCAGCCCAAAGGAGGGTGTGGATTTTGAACGGGTTACGGCCAAAATGTCCATGATTCAGCAGATCATAGATCTTCATTTCCTGTACGACGAGGACGCCGGCAAGGTGGAGGATTTTATTTACAGGGGAATGCTGGCAGGACTGAATGACCCTTATTCCACGTACTACACGGAGGAGGATTTCCGTTCCATCAATGACAGCACAAAGGGAACCTACTCCGGTATCGGAGCCATGCTAAGCCAGAACAGAACCACGGGGTTATGCACCATCGTGAAGGTGTTTGAGGGGTCCCCGGCCCTGGAGGCAGGAATGCAGCCCGGAGATATTGTATATAAGGTGGGCGACACCCTGGTGGCTTCCGAAAGCCTGGATGTACTGGTGAACAATTACATCAAGGGCAAAGAAGGAACGGATGTGGCCATCACGGTATACAGGGCGGACAAGGACGAGTATGTGGATATGTCCGTTACCAGGCGCAAAATCGAAGTGCCAACCGTGGAGTACGGCATGCTGGACGATAAAATCGGCCGGATTGCAGTGTCGGAGTTTGACGTGATTACCGTGGAGCAGTTTGAACAGGCAGTGGATGAGCTTCAAAAGGATGGTATGGAGGGGTTAATCATCGACCTGAGGAGCAATCCAGGCGGAGTCCTGGACAGCGCTGTTAAGATGGTGGATTATATTCTCCCCGACGATTTGGACCAGTATGAAAAGGGAAAGGGCAAGACCCTGATTGTTTACACGGCAGACAAAAATGAAAAGGGCGATGTATACACCGCCTCAGACGGCCATGAACTGAAAATGCCCATCGCCATCCTGGTCAACGGAGATTCTGCCAGCGCTTCCGAGGTGTTCACTGGAGCCCTGAAGGATTATGACTGGGCCACGGTGGTGGGAACCACCAGCTACGGAAAGGGAATTGTACAGAACCTGATTCCTCTGGGAGACGGTTCCGCCATCAAGATTACCACAGCCCACTATTACACGCCCAGCGGCTTTGACCTGCACGGAAAGGGAATTGAGCCGGATGTGGAAGTGAAGCTGAACGAGGAGCTTAAAACCCAGGCCGTGGTGAAGCCGGAGGAAGACAACCAGCTTCAGAAGGCAGTCCAGGTATTGAAGGAAAATAAATAGGCAGCATGGGAGAAGCTCCGGTCGTGGCAGGCTATGACCGGGGCTTCCTTTTTTTGGAAAGCCCATTTCCTCTCATTTCCGCCTGCTTTTTCCCATTTCTGGCCCATTTCCGTCTTCCGGGCAGGCTATTGCTATTTACAGCAGCATTTGCTATACTAGGCATATATATGCATGTGAGCAACCGGCGGTTTGTCGAGAAGCCGCAACTATATATAGAAAAATAAAGAACAAAACCGATTCCCTCAGATGGGATTTGGAATGGACGGTTGAATTATGGAAAATGTAATGAAGCAGGGCATCGGGAAAGAGGAGCTGGAACGGCTTTACAGGCAGAAGCTGCAGTATTTTCATTTTATGCTGGATACATATGAGGGAAATGCTTATGTCAGCGATATGGACACCTATGAGCTGCTGTATCTGAATCAGCATGCCTGCGAGGTGCTGGGAGTGCCGGCGGCGAAAGCAGTGGGCCGCAAGTGTTATGAAGTAATCCAGGGGAGGACGAGCCCCTGTCCCTTTTGCACCAACAGCAAATTAAACGAGGATGAGTTCTACGAGTGGGAGTTCCAGAACCCGGTCCTGGAGCGGACCTTCCGCATCAAGAACCGGATTATCGACTGGGAGGGCCGCCGGGCGCGGCTGGAGCTGTCCTATGATATGTACAGCACGGAATATAAGCTGGCAAAGAAGGACCAGGAGCGGGATGCCCTGGTGCGCAGCGTCCCCGGTGGATTGGTGAGGGTGGACGGCCGGGATATGCGCACGGTCCTCTGGTACAGCGGCAGTTTTCTGGACCTGATTGGCTATACAAAGGAATAGTTTGAGGAGGAGCTGCAATCCCAATGCAGCTATATACACCCGGACGATGTGGAGCGGGTCGCCGCAGTCATGGAACAGTCCAGGGAGACAGGCAGGTCCACCATGGTGGAGAGCCGCATTGTCACCCAGGATGGGAGCATCAAAATTCTGCTGATGACATGCAGCTATGTCAGCGGCGAGGAGAACTGGGACGGAATCCCCTCCTATTACAGCGTTGGCATCGACGTCACGGAGGAGCGCACCGAGCAGGCCCGACAGAGGCGGGCGCTGGAGGATGCCTGCAAAGCGGCGCAGATAGCCAATGATGCCAAGACCAACTTTCTTTCCTCCATGTCCCACGATATCCGCACGCCCATGAACGCCATCATCGGCATGGCTGTCATTGCCCAGGCGAATCTGCAGTCCCCGGAAAAGATACAGGACTGCCTGAATAAAATCAATGTTTCCAGCCGGCATCTCTTAAGCCTTATCAACGAGGTGCTGGATATGTCCAAAATCGAAAGCGGAAAAATTGATCTTGTTTCTGAGAATGTTTCGCTGCCGGAGCTGATTGAGGAAGTGATGGATGTGTTCCGGCCGCTGGCGGCGGAAAAACACCAGGAGCTGCAAATCAATGCCGACCATGTGCGGCATGAGAATGTGGTAACAGATAAAAACCGCCTGCAGCAGGTTCTGGTAAACCTGCTGTCCAATGCCATCAAATATACGCCCGACGGGGGCTTAGTGGGGCTGCGGGTCCGTGAAGTGCCAGCCTTTGCCAAGGGACGGGGACAGTATGAATTTATTGTTACCGACAATGGGATTGGGATGTCCGAGGATTTTATCCCCCATATTTTTGAACCCTTCTCCCGGACAGAAGAGTCAAAAGCCAACCAGATACAGGGCACCGGCCTGGGCATGGCCATTACACAGAATATTGTCAGTATGATGAACGGCACCATTGAGGTGAAGAGCACCCTGGGAGAGGGAAGCCGGTTCATTGTGGCTGTTTCCTTTCAGCTGGGGGAAGATACGGAGGAGGACAATGGGGAGCTCTCCGGTCTGCCGGTGCTTGTGGTGGATGACGACCGGATTATCTGTGAAAGTGCTGCCGAGATTCTGGATGAGCTGGGGATGCGCAGCAGCTGGGTGCTCTCGGGGAAAGAAGCGATACGCCGTGTGGTGGAGGCCCATGAGGCAAAGGACGACTTCTTTTCCGTGATTCTGGACTGGAAGATGCCTGAGATGGATGGATTGGAAACGCTGAAGGTGATTAGAGGGAAGCTGGGAATGGATGTGCCCATTATTGTGGTATCCGCATATGACTACTCTGAGATTGAGGAGGAGTTCCGGCTGGCCGGGGCGGATGCATTTATCACAAAACCGCTTTTTAAATCCAAAATCACTCATACCTTCCACCAGTTCTGCCAGAATGGGCGGTCCGACGCCTCCGCGTCTCCTGTTTTGGAAACCCATGCCAATATGGAGGGCAAGAGGATTCTGCTGGTGGAGGACAACCGGCTCAACCGTGAAATCGCGGTGGAGTTCCTGAACATGATGGAGGTTACGGTGGACTAT
>JAJQEA010000082.1:0-18746 GCA_021201905.1 Clostridia bacterium | reverse complement strand
GGCTTTTTCATTGACGAGGCAGAGAACGGCCGGATAGCCGTGGAGATGTTTGCCTCCTCCGCACCGGAGGAATACGACTGTATTTTAATGGATATCCAAATGCCGGTCATGGACGGTTATCGGGCTGCTGAAGCAATCCGGGCACTGGGACGCAGGGACGCGAAAACCGTTCCTATTTTAGCGCTGACAGCCAATGCCTTTGCTTCGGATATTGGAAAGGCGCACTGCGCCGGCATGAACGACCATGTGGCAAAGCCCATTGAAGTGGAACGTTTTATGGAAACGCTGCAGAGATGGATTAGGTAGTTTTACTGGGGGACGGACGGAATATGTTAATGTACGAAAGGGTTTTTCAGATCCTTAAAAATAAAATTGAATGCGGGTTATTACCGGAGGGAACAAGCCTTCCCTCCCGCGCGGATTTATGCCTGGAGTTTGGAATATCGGAAAAAACAGTGCGCCGGGTGCTGTCCATGCTGGAGAGAGACGGATTCATCGAAACCTCCCAGAGAAAGCGCGCCGTGGTGAGCTTCAGCCAAAATGCCAGCCATAAGACCACCATGCTGGCCCTGGAGAAAATAGACAAAGCGGTCACCAGCGATGTGCTGAAAACAGGTGTGCTGCTATGCTATCCGGTGATTAAAAAGGGAATCACCCTCTGCCAGCCTTCTGATTTGGCTATTCCGCGGAAAATTCTGGATAACATGAACGTGGAAAACGGGCCGGAATTTTGGAGGTTATCCAAGCAGTTCTACCGGTTTTTTGTTGCCCGAAATGAAAATTCCCTGATTTTGCAGGCGGTGGACAGCCTGGGGCTTTCCGGGCTCAGGCCATTAAATGACGATATCTCCAGCAGAGCCAGATATTATGGGCAGATGCAGGAGTTTATGAGGACCCTTGAGACAGGGGGAGAGCCGGAGCATGTCCGGTTTGATGATATGTCCGGCATATACGGCCTGGCAGAGGGGGAACGTCCTGCGTTCCGGGCTGCACCTGATTCCGCTGTCCTTCTCGGCAGCAAGCAGCTAGAGAAGCAGCTGCAGGACTCTGAGGTCAGGTATTCAGCTGTGTATATGGACATTATGGGGCTGATTGCCGCCGGCCGCTATCAGAAGGGAGAACAGCTTCCAAAGCACACGGAGCTTCAGAAAATATACGGTGTCAGTGTGGATACAACACTTAAGGCGGTCCAGATTTTACAGGAGTGGGGAGTCGTAAAGACGGTCCGGGGCAACGGTATCTTTGTGGAAATGGATCAGACGGAGATCAAGAAGGTTCACGTGCAGCCCCATTTGATTGCCTGCCATGTCAGACGGTATCTGGATACATTGGAATTAATAACCCTGACAATCGAGGGAGCCGCCGCCTGTGCCGCCGAGAGGGCCGCCCGCCAGGAGGTGCAGGCGGTGTCAGATGAAATTGAACGTCTCTGGAATCAGGACTATGTGTATGGACGCACGCCGGCTGTCCTTCTGGATTTTATCACAGGGCATGTGGGCATTGAGGCCCTGGGCACCATTTATGCGCTGCTGCAAAGAAATTTCCGCATAGGCCGAAGTATTCCAGGGCTTTTGACCACAGATAAAACGCCTGTGAACTGCGAAATTCATGAGCAATGTGCGGCGGCGCTCCATGCGCTTTCAGAAGGGGATTGCCAGGCGTTCTCAGAAAAGAGCGTCCAGTCCTTTGAGCGTATCCATGACCTGGTGATTGAGGAATGCAAAAGGCTGGGATACTATGAGGCGGCAATGGATGCCTATGATGGAACCGCATTGTGGAAATAAAACAGGAAACAAAGCCCTATGGAAAGGTAATCCACAGGGCTTTTGCTGTGTTTTATGCATTGTCCGATATCAGAATGCTTTCTGCTCCCGGAATTCCCAGGCGGATCAGGGACCCCACTGTCTTTCTGAGTTCAAAGAGGAGGAACACCTCCAGGGAAGCGGAGAAGCGCGGCAGATCCTGTTTTTCCAGCGAATCAATCAGCATGTCAAAATAGGGATCGTACATGGCATTTACGGACTCCTGGCTCTCGTTTACACCCAGCAGGGCATAGGCCCAAAAGAATTGACGAAGCAGCTCGGAGTAAACCGTGCGTATGGCCTGGTAAGGGGCGTGTTCTGTAATCAGGTTCAGTATGAAGTAAGACAGGGTTTCGCCGCGCTTCCACTGCTTATGTATTTTTAATTTTCCGCACAGTTCCTGAAGTGAACCGGAGTCGAAGGAAGAAAAGGTCAGGCAGGCTACGTCCTTGCAGGAAAGGGCAAATATCTGAAGGCTTTCCGCCATATCCATAAGCCGCCTCTGAAGTACCGGCTTGGTAAAATCGCTGTTTTCCGTGGCCTTATCCAGGGGGAGAACCGTGGTGCCCATATATTTGGCGGACTTGATGGCCCCCACGCTGTCCAAAAGCCCCAATGCCCTGCGGACCGTGCTCACGGAAACGCCTTTTTCCGCGGCAAGCTCTTTCTGGGAGGGGAGCAGGCTTCCGGCGGGATAGAGTCCGCGGCTGATAGAGATAAGCAGCTCCATAGCCAGCGAATAGCACAGCTGCCGGCTTTTTTTGTAAGAGCTCCAGGAAAAAGTGATCTCCTTTTCCGCGGTGGGCCCGGTGATTCTGGCCGCGTAAAACCTGGTTAGGGCCAGAGAAAGACGCTCTATCGACTGATCCAGCTCACCCCGCAACGCGGTCCAGTCCTGATTACAGCAGAGCGACAGGACCTTCGGCAGGTAATCGGAGGACTTGTCAAAGTACTGCAGATTTTCCGTGATGCTGAAATAGGGGGCGTGCAAAAAGGTAAAGGTCTGCCAGACGAGACGCATGAGCAGCGAGTTTCCCAGGGAGCTGTATTTCTGGTTGAGGTGCTCCAGCATCGAGTAAGGAACCGGCTTGTTATTTTCGCGGTAAAGCTGTTCCATTTCCCTGAGAGTATCCCCAGAGGCATGCTTCAGCCCGCACAATTGGGCGTTGCCAAAGAGAGCGCCCATGGATTTACTGAGGTCGATCATTGCATTTCGGCGCAGTGAAAAAAAGGTTTGGATGAACTCCTCCGTCTCCTGGGGGCTGTAATCTACTTTTACTGTGGCGCCTACGTTTTTGGACAGGGTAATATATCCTTCTTCTTTAAGCCGCAGGTAGGCGGCCCGCGCCGTATCAATGGAAACACAGAGCTGAGCGCTGGTTTCCTCTATGTTGGGAAGCTTTTCTCCATTATGATAAACACCGAACTGTATCTGGGTAAGCAGGACGCTGGCAACGACCCCGCGCAATTCCGTACTGTTTTTCAAACTGATTCCTCCATGTTCAATGGTAGTATAAAATATGATAAGTTCAGTATACCATTTTTTGGGCCCTGTTTCTACATTATCCTCAGGTTTTCGGATGGCACCTTTCGGGTGACAGTTGCTATTTGCGTATTAATTTGCTATACTGATGATAAATATGCAAGTGAACAATAGGGACTGTTTAAACGGTTATTATCCCGGGAGAGAGGGGACATACATGAGTTTGTTTCAAAAGATGCAGAAACAAACGGAAACGTTTGCAGATAAGCGAAGGGAGGCTGGAAATAATGGCGGAGAGCCGTCTTTCTGAGGAGCAGATGACAGCCATACTGGATGGCATACCGTCTGCTGTTGTCGTCAGCGCGGTGGACGGAGGAAGGCTGCTCTATGCCAACGCCCAGGCGCGGGACATGTTTCCGGGTATAGATGCGGATGAGGATGCCTGCGGTATGGAGGCTGGTTTTGAAGAACCCTGTCCGTTCTGCCATACCGGAAAATTGAGCCGGTCCAGGTTTCTGGTGCGGGAATACCGTCATCCTGTCAGCCGCCGGCTCTACCTGTTCAGCGGAAAGCTCATCTGCTGGGCGGGAGAGGAAGCCCATATTGAATATATTCTGGATATCACGGACCGGAATCTGGAGGAGGAACGGACAGCGGACGGGGTCTACGTGATCGATAAAAATACATACGAACTTCTCTATATCAATGAATCGAAACAGCTTCATGTGCACGGTGAGATGTGCGTGGGAGAGACATGCTACCGGGCGATTCACGGGTTTGACGCCCCCTGCAGTTTCTGCACGCTGAAAACCTTTGGACCGGACCAGCAGGAGCATGAGATAACGGTGGAAAAAACAGGTCTTATCTATACGGTACGGGTCAGGGAAAGCATATGGAACGGCATTCCGGCCTGTATCATGCATCTTAAGGACGTGACGGAGGAGGTACGCGCGCGCCGGGAGAAGGAGAGGCTGGAACTGTATTTCCAGACATTGGTTAAAAAACTGCCCGGGGGGATTGCGGTGCTTCTCTGCGGGCCGGACGGCGTTATGACGCCGGAATATATTTCCCAGGGACTTGCTGCCATGCTCCAGATGACGGAAAAGGAACTGAAGGACATGTACGGGGAAAACGTATTCGCTGGCCTCCACCCTGAGGATGCCGCGGGCTGCCGGGCCAGAATCCGGACATTTCTCCAAAGCGGTAAGGAGCACTGTGAGCTTTCACCCAGATTCAGGCGGAGTGACGGAAGCTATATATGGATTCGTGTCAACATCTCCAGGCAGGAGAGCACGGATGGGATGCAGAGGCTTTACTGCGTCTATACGGATATCGACCGGATGGTGGCCGAAAAAGACCAGATGAGCCGTCAGTATGAGGAAATGATTCTCCAGCACTACCGGACGCCCGGGCCGGATACCCTGATACTCGCTCACAGCAATATCACGCAGAACCGGGTATTAGACATGCGGAATTATACGGAGATCCGGTTAAGAGGGGCCATCCAGCGAAACAGGGAATCTTTTTTTTTCGGAAATTGCAGGGCTGATTGTGAGCCGGGAAGAACAGCAGCTGTTTTTAGATACATACCTCAATGTTCCATCGCTGGACGCGTTTACCCGGGGAGATACGGAGCGGATTCAGAAATGCTTTATCCAGCTGCCCGGGGAACCCAGAGGACGCTATGTGGAATTCCAGGTAAATATGGTGCAGGCACCGGAAAACGGGGACATTATCGGGATTTTATCGGTGACGGATATGACGGACCAGACCATTTCTGACCAGATCCTCCGCCGTTTGTCTGTTACCAGCCATGACTACGTGGTGGATTTGGATATCAGCAGGGATTCGTATACCCTGCTGACCTGCCAGGAAAATGCCAGCAGGGTGCCGGCGCCTGAGGGGCGCTATTCCGACCGGGTAGCGTATATGGTAAAATCGGCCGTGGTGCCCAGGGACAGGGATGCGTATGCCAGGGCTTTGGATCCGGGGGAAATGAAATGGCGCCTGCTGGAAGAGGGGCTTTACACCTTTGCATATTCTGTGGAGGATGAAATGGGGAACATCCGGTCAAAGACGGTGACTGTGTCTGCCATCGACCTGCGGCTGGGGCGTGTTTCACTGGTATGTACCGATATCACCAACTTTATGCGGGAGCAGCAGAATCTTCTGAGTATGCTGGCCCACACCTTTGAACTGGCGGGTATGATCAATGTGGATACCGGCCGTTTTGTGGTGTATAACAGGCAGATGGTACTGGAGAATCTGCCTCCCTATATCTATGAGGATTACCGGGCAAACCAGGAGAGCTTTGCCAATGCCTATGTGGAGGAGAGCCGGAAGGAGGCTCTCCGGCAGTTTGATCTGGAAACCATGATGAAACGGCTGGACGAGACTCCCTCCGGCTATGAATTCATTCTGCCTTTCCGGGGAAACGGGGAGGAGGGGCTGCGGTATAAGCAGATTAATGTGCTGTGGGGAGACAGGAGCCGTGAAACCATCTGTATGGTGCGGGCGGATGTGACCGAGGCACTGGCTGCGGAACGGCAGGCAAAAAACACGCTGGAGAAAGCGCTGGCCTTTGCCCAGGAGGCCAACAGGGCAAAAAGCGATTTCCTTTCCGCCATGAGCCACGATATCCGCACGCCCATGAACGCCATTATGGGACTGGCCGGGCTGGCGCCGGCTCATCTGGACGACAAGGCCTGGATGGACAACTGCCTCAAAAAAATCACCATCTCGTCCAGGCACCTTTTAAGCCTGATTAACGATGTGCTGGATATGAGCCGGATTGAACGGGGGCAGCTCACCTTGAATCCGGTGCCCCTCTCAGTCACTGAGCTGACAGCCCATCTGGCTGAGATGATGGAAACCCAGGCAAAGGAAGCCGGCCTTGTCTTTGACGTACGCATAAAGGACGTTACCCATACCGCTTTTTATGGGGACTCTCTGCGTATCAACCAGGTGCTAATCAACCTGATGAGCAATGCGGTCAAATTTACCCCTGAAGGAGGACGGGTGGACGTTCTGGTGGAGGAGATTCCCTCTGAGCGGGGCACTGGCTGGGTCCGCTACCGTTTTACGGTCCGCGACACGGGGATTGGAATGCCGGAACCGTTTTTAAAAACAGTCTTTGAACCCTTTACCCGGGCGGACAGCGCGGCCCGGATTGAGGGGACGGGGCTGGGCCTGAGCATTGTACGGGGAGTGGTGGATTTGATGGAGGGCCGGATATCCGTGGAGAGCCGGCCCGGAGAGGGATCTGCCTTTTACCTGGAGCTGGAGTTTGAGATCTCACAGGAGGAAAATCCCGGGTCGGAGGAGCTTACGGATGCTTCCATGGAGAGCAGCCAAAACAGATTGTTATCCGGACTCTGTTTTTTGGTGGCAGAGGACAACGATCTCAATGCGGAGATTCTCTGTGAGATCCTCCGCATGCAGGGGGCGCGGCCGGTTGTAAAGCAGGACGGCGCCCAGGCGGTACAGGCATTTGAGGAAGCGCCGCCGGGAACTTTCGATGCCATTTTGATGGATATTCAAATGCCGAACATGAACGGATACGAGGCAACCCGCGCCATACGCGGCATGGAGAGGCCTGACGCCAAAGAAATTCCGGTTATCGCCCTGACGGCAAACGCTTTTTCCGAGGATATTCAGGCGGCAGCGGCAGCGGGGATGACCTCCCATGTGGCAAAGCCCATTGATGTGGCAGTACTGCAGGCAGTGCTCAGCCGTGTTTTGAACCTAAAAGAACCAGTAAGGAGCCAAATGAAATGCGAAAAATTGTAAACAACAAGGGGCTCTCCGTGGGCCGGAGCCAAAGGATGAGTATTGTCAGCATGGCAGTCCTCATTCTGCTGATGTTTTGTTATCTGATTATGACCATCACCAACTCCTCCCGGCTTGCGGCTCAGACAGAGATTATCTCGGCCCATCCCTTTGAGGTGGTGATTTCCGCCGGCGACGTGAAGCTCTATGTGTCGGAGATGAGCCTGAGGACCGGGCGGCTGGTCCGCCATTTCAGCGCTGACGACATAGAGTTTGCCAGGACCAGTCTGGAGGAGCTTGACCGCTCCGTTCAGACTCCGGTTGCCAAAATCCAGGAGCTTTATCTGGGGGATGGGGAGGACATACATAGATTGAAGGAGACGCTGGAGCTTTTGGAGGTAAAACAGCGGGATTATCTGGATTTCTGTGCCAGACCGGATACCACGGCAGAGGACATCGAGGCTTACGCCCAGGAACACCTGCAGCCGGTTTATGACCAGGTGCTGGAACAGACAGAAGACATTATTGTGACGGCCCAGGAGAAAAAAGTAGGCTATGGGAAAACAGCGGAACAGATACGCATTGCCAATATGGCTGGTTCCATTGTGCTGATGGTACTGATGAATGTTGTGCTTCTGGTATCACAATATGTACTGCACCGCCAGAGAAAGGAGCTCGTATACCGCAGCAAGCTGTTTGACAATCTGTCTCTGAGCATTGACGACGCGTTTATTATCCGGGATGCCAATACCGGAATCATCAATTACCGCGGGCTTAACCTGAAACGTATCCTGGGGATTGAGATGGAGGATGTGGAAAGCCTTTACGGGGGCATGAAGGAAGAAGATGCACAGACATTTCGGGAGGGTATAAGCGCAAACGAGTTCGTTTCTCCGTTTGAAAAGCTGGTGGAATACACAAAACCCAATCAGGAAAAGCGCTGGATGCTGATCCGGGTCTACCGGGTGGAGGATTTGAACACGCCTCAGTTCATCACCGTATTTTCCGACCGTACCGAGGAGGTGCGTTCACGCCAAATCCTGCAGGATGCAATGCTGACCGCGGAGCGGGCCAATATGGCCAAGAGCGAATTTCTGTCCCGAATGAGCCATGAGATCCGCACACCCTTAAATGCTATCATCGGCATGACAGCCATTGCGGCCGCATCGGTCAGGGATTCCGCCAGGGTGGTGGACTGTCTTTCAAAAATAACCTTTTCTTCCAAACACCTGCTGATGCTGATTAACGACGTGCTGGACATGTCCAAGATTGAGAGCTGCAAGATGGTGCTCCAGAACGAGCCTTTTGACATCTTTGAGCTTGTCAACGGATTTGCCTCAACCGTATACGCCCAGGCAAAGGCAAAAGGAATCACATTCAGTGAAACCATGGAGAACTTTGGCGAGGACACTGTATTCATCGGCGATTCGCTGCGGCTCAACCAAATACTATTAAATTTAAGCTCAAATGCCGTCAAATTCACTAAGCCGGGAGGAAGCATCCGCCTGGAGGTATCATGGCACAGAAACGGAAATACAACAGACGTCCTCCGCTTTATTCTGTCGGACAACGGGATTGGCATGACAAAGGAGGCCGTGGAGCGTATTTTCCAGCCTTTTGAACAGGCGGATGCCACCATCGCCAAACGCTTTGGCGGAACAGGACTTGGCATGTCCATCACGAAAAACCTCATTGTCCTGATGGGAGGCCAGATCCAGGTGGAGAGTGAGCCGGGAGTGGGAACCACCTGTATTGTAGATCTGCCATTCCAAAAAGGGGAGGAGAGCCGTCTGCCGGAACCTGATTTCGCGCAGCAGGGCCTGCGTGCGCTAATCGTGGATGACGAACAGCAGGTCTGCCAACAGACCGCCATTCTGTTGGAAAAAATTAAAATCAGAGCCGAGTGGTGTATGTCCGGAGCCAGGGGTGTGGAGCTGGTGAAAGAAAGACACAGGGAGGGCTGTGATATCGACCTGTGTCTCATTGACTGGAAGATGCCGGATATGGACGGAGTGGAGGCAACCCGCCGCATCCGGCGGGAGGTGGGAAACGATGTTCCCATTGTGATGATTTCAGCCTATGATATTTCCAGTGTGGAAGAAGAAGCGCGGGCCGCGGGAGTCAACGGGTTTCTGCCCAAGCCTCTTTACCGCTCCTCTGTCTATGCTGCCATCAAGGCCGCGCTGGAGCACAAACTGCCGCCTGCCTGCCGGGAGCAAAAGACAGACGGTAAGCCTCTGGATGGCCTTCGTTTGCTGATGGCGGAGGACAATGCGCTGAACCAGGAGATTGCGGCCACGCTGCTGCGCATGAACGGAGCGCAGGTAGACTGTGTGGAGAACGGCAAAGAGGCTCTGGAAGCCTTTCTTGCCTCAGAACCTGGGGACTACGATGCAATTCTGATGGATGTCCAGATGCCGGTGATGGACGGGTACGAGGCCACCAGGCGTATCCGCTCATCCGGCCATCCGCTGGCGCGCACGATCCCTGTCATAGCCACAACCGCCAATGCGTTCAGCGACGATATCTCCGCCGCGCTGTTGTCAGGAATGAACGCTCACGTCAGCAAGCCGCTGGATATGATGCAGCTCTGCAAAATACTTACAAGCTGCATCAGCAGGGGGAACCACTGAAACAGCTGTATGCAGGGTATCTGATACCTCTAATGTCTAGGCCTGATAATACTTGCCGGGAATGGAGGAAAATTGAACGGGTATTTGTGTTTTGGGATGGTTTGTGTTTTGGGATGGTTTGTGTTTGGGATGATTTGTATTTGGGGTGATTTGTGTTTGGGATGATTTGTGTTTGGGGTAATTTGTGTTTGGGGTGATTTGTATTTGGTGTGGGGTCTCCAGAAGAAACGGAATGATTCCATCCTTTGGCAGCCGGTTTCCCGGAAGTATGGTCTGCTCTTTGGCGGCAATGGGCGCATGCTTTGACGCACGCTTTTTGCGGACTGAGGACATATCGCAGCCCTGCCTCTCCATCTCTGCAATTTCTTCTTCAGAGGTAAGAACCTCCCAGCCCCCTGCTTCTTTTATCGGATTAAAACCAAACAGTCTCATGAAACAGCACATACTATTGATAATGTGCTGTTTTTTTGGTTGTTTATGTCCGGCAGGGGCGCCATATACCGGGAAAGGGCGATGGCCTGTGCCCTGGCTGTTTGTTCCGGTTCCACCGAAAAAAGAAGGGGAGTTCTTCCGGATGCCTTTTTATGGGGACAGATGGAACAGGGAGGCAGAGAGAGGGGAGCAGAAAAGAGGTGGACTTGAATGAAAAACTAAATTCCAGGTGTGGATAATCCTGGTAATTTTGCGGGATTGAATTCCATTTTGCATCTTAACTATTTCATACATTTGTCGTATAATAAACCTATAAGCCCCCAGTTTTGATGTTTTGCGCATCCAAAATGGGCATCTGAAAATAGTGTGCAAGACTAAATTCCATATGCCTTATGTGTAAGATTAAATTCTGGTGCAGTGAAATCTGCCTGTGCTTATACGATTTTATTTTAATAAGTTTGGACGAAGCATTGCCTCATCAGGTGCGATTTCTTTTAATCCTAATGATTGGTGAAGCTTCTCGTCCAGGAGTAAAAGAGAGAGTTCATATGGGCTGTGCCCATTGAGGCTGTCTCTTTTTTCATTGTTGATGTGATTCATCATGCGTCTGACTTTATGATCATCCAGATCAGCAAAGGAACTGTCCTTGGGACGGATGTAACGTATATACCCGTGGTGCTTTTCACAGGCTCCTTTCGTCCAGAAGCAGTATGGATCACAGTAAAAAACAGTTGTGCTTTTACTTCCATCACAGAATTCTTCCATCTCTTCCGGGACAGAGAATTCCGGACTGCCATCCGTAAGAATAACTGGAAACAGCTTTTTAACAGATTCCTTATCCAAGTACGTTTTCAAGCTATACAAAGACTTTCAGTACACACTCCTGATTCTGATATTCCAAAAGGAACATAAGCATAAGATGACAGTTACGGAAGGTAAAAGTCAAGATGGCACGGCTTCCGCCTTTCTTACCTTCCACACAGTCCATTTCTACAACATTGGTATCCGGATGTTTCTTTACTATATGTTTGGAAATCCTCGTAGTTATGGCCTTTACGGTAATAACGATCCTTGGCGCTGGTCTGAGTTGGTTTCCTGCGTTTCTTATAACGTACTGCACGCCTTACATCGCTATTTCGCACATCAAAGATACAGTTACTGATGTAGGAATAAAGTGTTCTTATGGAGCAGCCCAGTTTTTCGGAATGGGCAGCATAGATATAACCGATGGACGGATGCTTATCCCTAATCAAGGGAACGAACAGGTGATTCATGGCCTGGATGCTTTCCTGAGTTTGATTGATATCCGTTCTGCAGTCAGCCAGGAGGATGCGATACTCATCATGAGCAAACTTGGATGAATAAAACCTTCTTGGCAAAAAGCAATGCGTCTTTTTACCACGGCCATTACAGACATAAGGTGGTTTCCGGAGTTTTTCACATTCCGTAGTCTCATAACCTGGGCATATATCAATACAGTGTATACCTTGCTTTTTGCATACCTTACAGAGAGTTCCACACGGTTCATCGCAAAGACAGATTCTTTTACAAGCTTTACGATGAATACACGGTGGATTGGTATATCCTGTATTAGGGCGTTCTTTTGTACGAGCGTGGAACCGCACCTCTTTTGATACAGTTGAAGGATCTTTGCGAATGCTTCTTACTATCTCTGTAAAAGCTTTTGTTCTCGGTAAGCCCCTTCTCAATATCAACACGCTGTTCAAATGTCAGATGTTTCTGATTGCCTTTATGATTCATAATAATTTCCAATCTGCACAGGTAGGCAATGAGCTGCAAGTACATTATATGGAGTTATCAATACGTAAGACAACAGGGGAAATATACGTGCAGGAGTTAATTCAATAGCACCAGAATTTAATCATGCCAACTGGAATTTAGTTTTTCATTCAAGTAAGAGGTGAAAAAGGAGGGGAATAGAGAAAATGAAGAACAAATGTTCTTGTTTATGACTATATTTATTACAGCATATATGTTATAATTTTGGTGACTGTTGGCGCGGTTAGTTTCATTATATATTATCTAGAGCTGCAGTACTTTGTTAGAGATACATCAGACCAAGTAATATGGTGAATGGACTGTATGGACGTAATAAGGCTGGATGCACTTTTTCAGTTCAATGATGCAGAAATATTACAGGATAAGGGAAAAGTTACAGCTGCAATCGCAAAAGCTTTTGCAGAAAGTGAATTTGAGAAATATCGAATTTTGCAGGATAAAGAGTATATGAGTGATTTTGATAGATTATTGTTAGAGAAGAGTGAGAATAGTTAGAGATGTAAATAATGGGATGCGATAATGGTTTTTTGGCCATGCGATAATGTGAATTAAGAAAATAAAATTACTGGAAAATTAAATATTAATGCATTGAAAATTAAACTATTTAACAGGCAGGAGGAAATCAATCTATGTACGAGAGCAAAGATGAACTTTTAGAGGCACTGGAGTTCGGCAGTGTTGATTCTGAATCAGAAAAGAATCTTGACAGTAAATTTATTAGGACAAAAGATTTTAATGATTTTTTAAATCCACAGAAAGCCTTAATATTAGGAGCTAAAGGATCAGGAAAGAGTGCATTATTTCAGATGTTTTCAAAATATGAGGATAGTGCAAGGGAATTAGCACATCTAAAAGAAGATGAAGTATTGATAGTTACAGGAACAGGATTCAACGATATGAAAGAATTGCAAACCGATGATTTTAGTAAACTGCTAAAACAAGAAGATGCAGATTTTGATCGTATATGGGAATTATATATAGCGACTAAAATTGCTATTAAACTTGGACAAGAAGGATATTATACTGGTGAGAATTTGGTTGAATTTTATAAGCAAGCGGGCCTCATGGAAGATTTTAGGATACTGTCTATTTTGCGCCAGTTGTGGGGAATGGTAATTGGGACACCGATGCAAGGATTAGATATAGACATTAAAGGTGTAAAAATTAAAGTTGGAGGAAAGTACAGTTTAGATACCCAAGATATGCTAACTGAAATTAATAATACGTTAGCCAATGAGAATCTGGATTGCTGGATTCTTTTTGACAAAATTGATGAGCTTTTTTCTGGTGATTATCAAAAGAGAAAACTATGCATCGAGAGTTTGTTCCGTATATATTTAAAATTTATTAATCGTTTCCCAAGAATTAAATTTAAAATATTTTTAAGGAATGATATTTGGTCCACACTAGAATTTGTAAATAAAAGTCATATATCTGATAAATGTGTAGAACTATCTTGGTCTGAAAATAGTTTGTTAGAAATGTTAATGAGACGGGTTTTGAATAATGAGAAAGTGATGGAATACGTTATTAATGAAACAGGATTGGATAAGAAGGAATTATTGTTGTCTGTCAATTTAGAAACGGTGTTTTATACAATCTTCGCAAAGCAGGTGTATAAGGGTAAAAGAGAGGCTACAGTAATCTCCTGGTTACTAGCCAGGATAACGGACGGGTTAGGTGGAAGGTATCCAAGGGAATTTATTAACTTCGCAAATTATTCAAAAGAAGAACAAAGAACTGAAAAATATGATGATAATTGTTTGATTGGAGGTAATGCAATTAAGAGAGCTTTTAACAAAGTATCTGTGACGAAATGTGATACATATCTAAGTGAATTTCCTGCATTACGGGCTCATTTTGAGAGATTTAGAGGAAAGGACACAGCTAAATATACAAGAGAGGGAATTGGGGATTTGATGTTTGGACTAGAACCAAAGGGAGATGATATGATTAAAGCGCTATATGAAACTGGTATGTTGGAAGCACAGCATGGTCGAGCTTCAGCAGATAGTAGCTTCGAAATTCCCAAACTGTTTAGAGTAGGATTGGGATTGGTGTTGAGGGGAAGACCATAAAGATATCAGTTATAAGCATCGAAATAAGTGAGGAATAAAAATATGGATCATTTTGAATTAGTAGCAGAATATCAGCCCACCGGCGATCAGCCTCAGGCTATCGCCGAACTGGTCAAGGGATTTCAAGAAGGAAACCAGTTTGAAACATTACTTGGGGTTACCGGTTCCGGAAAGACCTTTACCATGGCAAACGTTATTCAGGCGCTGAACAAGCCAACATTAATTATCGCCCACAACAAGACGCTAGCGGCCCAGCTCTACAGCGAATTTAAAGAATTTTTCCGCAACAATGCCGTGGAATACTTCGTCAGCTACTACGACTACTACCAACCCGAAGCCTACGTCCCATCCACAGACACCTACATTGAAAAAGATTCATCCATCAATGATGAGATAGACAAGCTGCGCCATTCCGCCACCGCCGCCCTGTCCGAGCGGGAGGATGTGATTATCGTGGCTTCTGTATCCTGTATCTACGGTCTGGGCAGCCCCATTGATTATAAGGAGATGGTCATTTCACTGAGACCCGGTATGATTAAGGACAGGGACGAGGTCATTCACAAGCTCATTGACATCCAGTATGACCGGAACGATATGGACTTTAAGCGGGGGACCTTCCGGGTACGGGGGGATGTACTGGATATTTATCCGGCGTACTCTGATGGGGTGGCCTACCGGGTGGAATTCTTTGGGGATGAGGTGGACCGGATATCGGAAATAGATACGCTGACCGATGAAACCAAAGCCCAGCTGGGCCGTGTGGCTATTTTCCCGGCATCCCATTATGTGGTGCCAAAGGAAAAGATGATGGAAGCAACAGAGAACATCCTGGAAGAGCTGGAGGAGCGCGTCACATTCTTTAAGAGTGAGGATAAGCTTCTGGAGGCCCAGCGCATAGCGGAACGGACTAATTTTGATGTGGAGATGATGCGCGAGACTGGATTTTGTTCGGGCATTGAGAATTATTCCAGGCACCTGACCGGAGGCCTGCCCGGGGAACCACCCTGTACGCTGATTGACTACTTCCCGGAGGATTTCCTGATTATTGTGGACGAGTCACATATAACCCTTCCCCAGGTGCGCGGCATGTATGCAGGAGACCGGTCCAGAAAGACCACGCTGGTGGATTTTGGGTTCCGCCTCCCATCTGCCCTGGATAACAGACCTCTGACATTTCCTGAGTTTGAGTCTAAAATCAATCAGATGATGTTTGTTTCCGCGACTCCGTCTGCCTATGAGGCAGAGCATGAGCTTATGAGGGTGGAACAGATTATACGTCCCACCGGACTTTTGGATCCGGAGATATCGGTGCGGCCTGTGGAAGGCCAGATTGACGACCTGGTTTCTGAAGTAAACAAGGAGGTGGCAGCCCATCACAAGGTGCTTATCACCACTCTGACCAAACGGATGGCAGAGGATTTGACCGACTATATGAGAGAGGTGGGCATCCGGGTAAAATATCTTCACTCGGATATTGATACGCTGGAGCGGGCTGAAATTATCCAGGATATGCGTATGGATGTGTTCGACGTCCTGGTGGGTATCAACCTGCTGAGAGAAGGACTGGATATTCCTGAAATCACACTGGTGGCTATCCTGGATGCTGACAAGGAGGGATTCCTGCGTTCGGAGACATCCCTGATTCAGACCATTGGCCGTGCTGCCCGCAACAGCGAAGGCCATGTTATCATGTATGCGGACAAGGTGACGGACTCCATGGCTGTGGCTATCGAGGAGACCAACCGAAGGCGCCAGATACAGCAAAAATACAACGAGGAACATGGAATCACTCCCACCACCATCAAAAAAGCCGTCAGGGATTTGATTGCCATATCCAAGGCTGTGAGTGCAGATGATAAGCACTTCAAGAAGGATCCGGAGTCCATGGATGAGAAGGAGTTAAAGAAGCTGTCAAAGGAACTGGAGAAGAAGATGCACCAGGCTGCTGCGGAGCTGAATTTCGAGGAGGCGGCAAGGCTGCGTGACAGAATGATAGAAATTAAAAAAATGCTGCAAGATATGTAAAGATATGTAATTTTCTGTAACTCATGGAACATTATACCTAAAAATGTAATATTCTTTTAAGGATTATTAAATTGTACAATAGATGCAGCTACTTTATAATAAAGATAGGCAATAATAACAACTGGTTGCAAATATAGACGAGGAGGATATGTTTTATGAGGAGAAAAAGAGGGCTATGTCTGCTGCTGGCAGCATCCATGGTATTGGGCAGTAGTTTCACGGCATTGGCAGCAGATAAGAAGATTGACACGGTAAAGCTGACTTTTTTCCTATTCAAAAGCGCCTGAGAGCGGAGATGAGATAGGAGACATTACAGTCAGGGCAGGCAGCAGCGGATTTGAAGTGGACTCTGCCGAGTATACGAATATAGAGGATCAGGATACCTGGACAGTAGGCGATATACCGGAGGTAAAGGTGGAGCTGTCCGCCAAGGACGGCTACAAGTTCTCCTACACATCCAAAAGCCACTTTAACCTTTCCGGATGTAATGCGGATTTCAAGAAAGCTAAGATTTATGACGATGGCCAATACATTGAAGTGTATGCCGAGCTGAAACGTATCGGCGGTAAACTTCAGGGCGCGGCGGATCTGGAGTGGAGTGATACCACGGCTGAGTGGGAGGAGATTGAGGGCGCTAAGAGCTACGATGTGAAACTCCTCCGTGACGACAAGACAGTCACAACGGTCAGCACCACGGGAACCTCCTATAACTTTGCAGGCTATTTTAACCGGGAGGGAGACTATACCTTCCGTGTAAGGGCTATTTCCCGTTATAACAATAAGACGGGTGAATGGTCTGAGGATTCCAGCTCCCTGTATATTGATGAGGATGAGATTGGCCGCTATGGCGGAAGCGGACATTGGGAGCAGGACGGCACTGGTGTATGGTATGCTTATGATACAGGCGGTTATCCGGCATCCTGCTGGAAGCAGATTAACGGCGCATGGTACTATTTCAATAACAAGGGCTATATTGTCACCGGCTGGCAGAAGCTGGATGGAACCTGGTATTATCTGAACCCGTCTAACGGCATCATGATGACCGGCTGGCAGGCCATCAACGGCAAATGGTACTATATGAACGGCAGCGGTGAGATGCAGACCGGCTGGCAGGCCATTAATGGAAGATGGTATTATCTGGACGGAAGCGGCGCCATGCAGACGGGCTGGCAGAGGCTGGGCGGACAGTGGTATTATTTAGACCCAAGCGGTGCTATGCTCACCGGCTGGCAGGCCATCAATGGCAAGTACTACTATCTGGGCACCAACGGAGCCATGTATTATAATACATGGACGCCGGATGGAAAATATGTGGATGGTTCCGGAGCCTGGGTGCAGTAAAAAAGGCTTTTAATCAATAACAATAGGAGCTTTACATCTGTGATGAATGCAGGTGTAAAGCTCCCTTTAGTTTTAATATCGTAAAATTTTTAATCCAATGTTCCGAAAAACTTAAAGCGTTTTACGCCTTTTCTTTTTGATATTTTTCTTGTATAATGTAAGGTATTCTCTTGGTTATCACTTGCAGAAGTGATAGGGATTGAAATGTGGTCCCATATGGCGTATGACACATATGGTATATATGTCACCACCTACAAAGGTGCTATGGATGGAAATGCTGGAAGAGTCAATAGCTATGACTTTCAGCATCACCTCTGTTTTTAGAGGAAAAGGAGGAGAAATATTTTATGTCAAAGGCGGAAGCAGCAAGGAAATTGTATGAAGAATGCAAGGACATGGATATAGAAGAAACTATGGATTTAGTGTTAAGTGCAGAAACAGAAGAAGAACAGGATTTTTTTTCTATGCTGAGTGATTTTATATTGCAAAGAAAGCAAAAGTATGTAATTGCCCAAAAGAGGTTTTAAATGAGGAAATATATTTTATATGCTGGAGTAAATGGCGCAGGAAAGTCAACATTATACATGACTACACATTATCAGGATATGATGCCACGCGTTAATACAGATGAAATATTGAGGGAATTCGGAGATTGGAGAAATACCTCAGATTTAATGCGAGCAGGCAGAATCGCTGTTGAACGGTTAAACTCTTACCTGTCGGAGGGAATTACTTTTAATCAGGAAACAACCCTATGCGGACATTCGATATTTCGGACAATATATAGGGCAAAGCAATTGGGGTATGTAATTGAATTACATTATGTCTGTGTTGATTCGCCGGCGATAGCGAAAAAGAGAATTGCAGAAAGAGTGAAAATGGGAGGCCACGGAATACCGGACAAAGATGTTGAGAAAAGATTTGGGGAGAGTTTGAGGAATCTTCATAAAATTATCGATTTGTGTGATTTGGCCGCATTATATGATAATACAGATAAATTTCGTAGGTTTGCTATTTATAAAAATGGTAAACTTATCAGACTATCTAAGACTATTCCAAAGTGGTATAAAAAATGGCGGGAAGAGTGTCATTAACCTGACTCAAGCCTGGGTGCAGTAAAACTTATAAATAAAAAATCCATGCCAAGAGTCTGTTGCGGTGTGATTTAACAAGAGGAAAAGGACTGAATCTGACAAGAACAATTTGTTAGATTCGGTCCTTTTTCATGTGACGCAACAAAGTACCTGCGGCAGTGCGGCTGCCGCAGGCTGGAGACAGGACATAAATGGCAGAGGAGGAACCTAATCCTCTGCCCCTTCATATAGCGACCCGTCGAGTGTGGCGGGTTCCGCGCAATGGTCCTGACTCGGCGTAATGTCGTAGG
>JAJQEA010000253.1 GCA_021201905.1 Clostridia bacterium | reverse complement strand
GAACCCTTATTCTGGATGTCAGAAGGGCGGGAGATTCTATACGGATACGGATTTGTGACAATGGAATGGGCATGGAAAGAGAGTGCCTGGAGAAGATCAGGAGGCGTCTTTCGGAGAAACAGCCGGAACGGATTGGAGTCTGGAATATATGGCAGAGGCTTTCCTTATATACGGGCAGGGATGACAGCCTTAAAATCATGAGCAAAAAAGGTGCAGGCACCATTGTCAGTATTTACCTGCACAGGGGAGAAGAAGATGTATAAAATATTGATTGCAGATGACGAGGAACTGGAGCGGGAGGCACTGCGCTTCTTTATCAATGAATCCTCCCTGGATATAGACCAGGTCATAGAATGTGCTTCGGGAACAGAGGTTATCAAGCGGGTGATGCTCGACAGGCCGGATATAATCGTGCTGGATATCAACATGCCCGGCCTGAACGGCCTCCAGGCCCTGGAAAAAATAAAGAGTCAGGATTACAGGTTCCGGGCCGTTTTTTCCACTGCCTATGACTATTTTGAATATGCGGTGGAGGCCCTGCGCCTTGGGGCAGTGGATTTTATGGTAAAGCCTGTGAAAAAAGAGGCGTTTATCAATGTAATCATGCGGGCCATTGACGAGCTGGATGCGGAGGCGGAGAAGGAGTACCGTGAAACAAAGCTGTTAAAGACTCTGGACATGATGGAGAGCAAGATGGTGAATGACCTGGTTCTGGGCAATATGCCGGAGGAGGTGCTCTACTATCTGGATTTGAAACACATTTCAACGGAGTGCAGCGGAAACTGTTTCTGCATCCGCATTCAGAGCTCTCTGGAGAAATGTGCCAGACAGAGTCTGTTTCAGGCTGTCAGGAAGGAGTTTGATTATCTGGACCTGGCTGTTATGTTCAGCGAGACAAACCACATGGTTACGGCTGTTGTTTTCTGCCGTGAGCCGGATGTGCTGCCGGGAATTTTCCGGAAGATGGAAGAATTCCTGGCCTCGATATTAAGACAGCAGCAGATTGCCTTTATGATGGGAAGCGGGACCCCCTTTGCGGATGTAAGCCAGATAGAGGAGAGCTATGAGAAAGCCCGGGAGCGTGTGGGAGACATGGTGGCCCGGACCCAGTGCGGGGAAGAAGCCGCGGAACAGGACAGAGACATGCCAAGGGAGGTGGAGGGCATCTGTTCCTTCATCCAGGATAATTATCAAAAACGCCTGACGCTGGATACCATCGCGTCGGAAGCCGGGTTCAGCAAATACTATGTAAACCGTCTTTTCAAGCAGTATATGGGGACTACGGTGGTGGATTACCTGATTCGGATCCGGATGAAGAAGGCAAAGGAACTGCTGCGAAACGAGACCTACAGCATCAAACAGATAAGCGGCATGGTGGGATATTCAGAGCCAAATTACTTTACATGGACATTTAAGAAGATGGAAGGAATGTCTCCGTTAAAGTTCCGCTATGAGCAGACGGAAGGTATCAGAGAGGAGAAGGACGGGGAATGAGAACAGGATACAGGGCATGGATTCTGACGGCGGCTCTGATGGCGCTGGTACTGGGAGGTTGCGTGGGTTTTGAGAAACCGGAAGATGGGCCGGTGTCCGCCACGGGACAGGAGAAGGACATACCTGCAAAAAAACATGAAAAGATATATTCCATGCAGATTGGCCATTCCCAGCCTGTGGACAACCCGCGCCACCAGTCATTCCTGCTGTTTAAGAAGCTGCTGGAGGAGAAAACAGATGGCGGAATCCAGGTGGACATCTACCCCGCAGGTCAGCTGGGCAGCGAGGCATCCATGCTGGAACAGGTCTGCGACGGAACCATACAGGGTTTTCGCGGGGGGCAGCTGGAGATAGTTCCCAAGATGCTTGTGTTTTCCCTTCCCTTTCTCTGCGAAGACAGAACCCAGGCAGAGCGGCTGGTAAACTCTGAATTTGCCAGGGAAATAAGCATGGATTCCCTGAAAAGCGGCGCAACCATATTGGGAATCGGTGATGCAGGGGGATTCAGGCAGTTTTCCAACAGCGTGCGGATGATCCGCAGGCCGGAGGATTTAAGAGGGCTTAAGATGCGCTCCAACGGCATGGACACCATCAATAAAACATTGGAAGCCCTGGGAGCCGAGGTCATGACTGTTCCTTACAACGACCTGTATATGGCTTTGAAGGCAGGTACCATTGACGGTCAGGAAAATCCCTGGGTCAATTCCTCCGGGATGCGTTTTTATGAGGTCCAGAAGTATTTTACAGAGGTAAATTATCAGTTTCACCCGGAACCCTTCTACGTAAATACAAGGTGGTATGAGTCCCTGCCCCGTGAGTATCAGGAGATTTTGGCGGAATGTACGGAAGAGATGATGAAGGAGAATAACCGTCTTATTGATGAGAATGAAGTGCAGGCAATGGAACATATCCGGGCCAACGCTGAAATATACACCCTTTCCAGTGAGGAGCGTCAGGCCTTTGTGGAGGCCACACAGGTGGTATATGAGGAATACATGGAGAACGGACTTCTGACCAGGGAGGAGCTGGCCCGCATGAAACGAATCATCAGAGGGGAAGAAGAGTAGGAGCAGTAGGAGTAGCCATACAGGCGATGGCCTGTATGGCTACTGCACAGGTATATAAATGTCAATCTGGCTGTCAGGATGATGAAATCCCAGGAACCGTTCATCGTACAGCTCAAAATCCTCTCTGCCGTCCAGCTTTTCCTGGGTGGTGAGGGACCAGGTGCCCCAGATATACTGATAGGTCAGCGGCAGGCTCTTAAGAGAGCCCGTGTGGGTGAACACGGCATACTTTCCGCCGGGAATGGTCTTATACACCAGGGGAGGAGGGAGGACAGACATTGAGCTGACTTCCACGGACACCACCTCGGAGAACAGCAGATCGTCGTTCATGGTGTACAGGGTGTTTCCCTCACCGCAGGATTCACATATGCCAAAGCCCCGGCCGTGGGGAAGCTGGCCGGGAATCTGCGGCATCAGGTCAAGAAAACGGGTCCAGAGCTGGGGAATCTGGTTGTTCCTCAGGGTGGTGCGGTCTCTCAGGCCGGCGGTGAGAATATGGGGAATCTCCACGATTTGGGGGCGGACTGTTAAGGATTCAGTCAGGTGGGCCAGCAGGTGCTGGTC
>JAJQEA010000247.1 GCA_021201905.1 Clostridia bacterium | reverse complement strand
GTGGTAGGCCGAAACGCTCCCATAGAGAAAATGCAGGACCCCCGAAACACCGAGGGCCTGGGCACGGACGGCTATGTAAACAACTTCTTTGAAGTGATGTGAGGAGCTTTCCTGATTCACAAGGGCTACCATAAGGATCCCCAGGCCATGCCGGCAAAGAAGGTGTACCGCATGGCAACGGAGCTGGGCGCAAAGGCTGTGGGCATAGAGGCGGGAGTCATAAAGGAAGGCATGCTGGCCGACCTGATTACCGTGGATGTGGCAAGGCCCACTCCCATCAATGAATATAACGTATATGACCAAATAGTACTTTTTACCAACCCCCAGAACGTGATAAACGTGATGGTGGGAGGCGTATGGCTTAAGAGGGACGGAAAGCTGGTGACCCTTGACAAAGAGGCTGTGCGCAGGGAGATGGAAGAAAAGACAGAGAGGTTCTGGAAAGGAGATTCAGAATGTCGTTAACAAAAGTAGGCGAAAAACATTTTTCTGTGGTTAACCACTGCGTACCCCGTATTGACGGGGTGGATAAGGTAACGGGAAGGGCGCGCTACGCAGCGGACATATATATGGAAGGAATGCTTTACGCTGGCGTTTTAAGAAGCCCCTATTCCAGTGCCAGGGTAGTGTCCATTGATGCCGCGAAGGCAAAAGCGATTCCGGGCGTGGAGGCTGTTGTTACCTGTTTTGACATGCCCCGCACCAGAAGCTGGGCAGGATACATGTATCTGACGGATACCATTCGTTACTCCGGCGACTGTGTGGCCATGGTTGCGGCCCAGTCAAGGGAGCTGGTGGATGAGGCGCTGGAGGCCATTCATGTTGAGTATGAGGAGCTTCCCAGCGTGTATACCATTGAGGAGGCCCTGAGCGAGGGCGCATGCGCGGTCCATGAAAAATATCCCGACAATATTTTCAAGGATTCCGTGTTCCATATCCGCAAGGGAGATCCGGACGCAGCATTTGAAAAGGCTGATATTGTTCTGGAGAGGGAATACAGGACCCAGTACATTGAGCACTCCTATATTGAGCCGGAGGCATGTATCTGCTACCTGAACCCCAACGACGGCGCAATGACCGTACATTCCGCTTCCCAGAATCCCTTCTTTACAAGAAGGTATGTGGCGGATGTGCTGGGAGTGCCCATGAACCAGGTCCGCATGGTGCAGGAGACCCTGGGCGGCACCTTCGGAGGCAAGGAGGAAGGCGCGGGACTGGCGGCAGGAAGATGCGCATACCTGTGCAGCCTGACGAAAAAGCCGGTTAAGTTTGTGTTTAACAGGGAGGACTCCTTCCTGGAATCCGCCAAGCACCATCCCTTCCGCCTCCGCTACAAGGCCGGACTCACAAAGGACGGACGGATCGTGGCCTGGCAGGGCGAGCAGGTGGATAACTGCGGGGCCTACAACAACCAGACCCAGTTCATGAACTGGAGGGCCAATGTCCACTCAGCAGGCCCTTACGAGATTGATAATATAAAGACGGATACATACGGCGTGTTCACAAACAATGTGCACTCCGGCGCCATGAGAGGCTACTCATCACCGCAGCTGATTTGGGCCCAGGAGCAGTTCATCGAGGAGCTGGCCTTGGCCTGCGGCATGGATGAACTGGAATTCTGGCGCAAGAACCTGCTTCACGACGGGGCGCTGACAGCCACCGGCGTTCCCGTGGAACACTGCGTAATCCAGGAAATCATGGACGCCACCGCAGAACAGACCGGCTACAAGGAGAAACACGCAGCCTACTTAAACCAGCCTGAGGGCAGCCGCAAGCGCAGGGGTATCGGCCTGGCTGTCTGCCACAGGGGTTCCGGGCTGGGAGCCGAATCTCCGGACGCTTCAGGATGTATGATGATCTGCAACGAGGACGGTTCCGTGATGATTAATTCCGGTCTGGCAGAGAACGGCCAGGGATTAAAGACAGCCTATGCCCAGATTGCGGCGGAGGCCCTGGGTGTGAGCTATGAGGCGGTCCGCTTCTTCGGCACCGACACCCATTCCATACCGGACTGCGGCATGACAGTTGCCTCCAGAGGAACAGTCATGGGAGCATAGTCCGTCAGGAAAACGGGAGAGAAGTTAAAAGGGGTCATGATCCAGAATGCCCTGGAGCTTCACAGCCTTCCCCTGGAGGAAATCGAGAAGGCATACGGCCTGAAGAAGGGAACCCTGGATTACAGCAAGCTGACAGCGGACCAGGTGGAGCTTTTAGACAGCCAGTTCTATTTGAAGAAATACCCGGATGTAAAGGTTCCCTTCTCCGGTGTCTGCAACGCCTGCCTATGGACCGGCAAGCAGATGGCAGCCTTTGAGCGGTTTAAGCCCCAGGATCTGATTCAGGACCACGAAACAGGACAGGGAAAAGCATTCCCCACCTTTGCTTACGGCTGCATCGTGGCCGAAGTGGAAGTGGATATGAAGACCGGCTACGTGGATGTGCTGGAGGTAACGGCCAGCCACGACGTGGGAACCGCCATCAATCCGGCTCTTGTAAAGGGACAGATTTACGGAGGCATTGTTATGGGCCAGGGCTTTGCGGTGACAGAGGACATGGTAACCGGAAAGCGTGGACAGAAGACAAAGAATTTTGACAGCTATATCCTTCCCACCTCCATGGACGCTCCGAAAATAAACATCAATATATATGAAAACCAGGATCCGGCAGGAACCTATGGAGCCAAATCCATTGGAGAACCAGCCACCGAGGGTGTGGGGGCAGCCATTGCCAATGCCATCTTTAACGCCACCGGCCGACGGGTCTATGAGAATCCTGCAGACTTAGAGACAGTATTGCTGGGACATAAATTACAGTAGAAGGGAGATTCGGCAAATGATTCAGTATAAGTATCACAGGGCCGCTTCCCTGGACGACGTAGTGAACGTGCTTAAGGAATACGGCGGCAAGGCCCGTATCGTCGCCGGGGGGACGGATATCTTAGTCCAGATTCACGAAAAGGATAAACGATGGAAGGACCTCCGGTGTCTCCTTGACATCACCTATTTAGACAAGGAGCTGCGCTACATCAGCGAGGACGAGGAGTATGTATACATCGGGCCTCTGTCCACCCACACGGATTTGGAGCAGTCGGAAATCATTGCAAAGCACATTCCCTTCCTGGGATGGGCCAGCGCCACCGTGGGTTCCCTGCAGATACGAAACCGCGGGACCTTAGGCGGAAGCATCGGCAATGCGTTTCCTGCCTCCGACCCCCTGCCTGCCCTGATTGCGGCGGACGCCCTCATCAAGGTGTACGGCCAGGACGGCGAGCGGGTATGCCTGCTCAAGGATTTTTATGAGGGAAAGGGAAGCCTCAAGCTTGAACCGGGAGAATTCATCCGGGAATTCGTGGTAAAGAAGCTGCCGGAGGGAACCAGAATGGGATTTTCCAAGCTGGGCAGAAGAAAGGCTCTGGCCATTTCCAGATTGAACTGCGCCGCAGCCCTTACCATGGACTCTGAGGGAACCATCACAGAAGCCAGAATCGCTCCGGGATGTATCTTTATACTGCCCGACCGGGTAGAGAAGGCTGAGCAGGTCCTGATAGGGCAGAAGCCGTCTGAGGAGCTGTTTGCCAAAGCGGGAAAGGCCGTTTCAGAGGTCATGATAGAGCGCACCGGCGTCCGCTGGTCCACCCAGTATAAGGAGCCTGCGGTCCAGGAAATCGTACTTCGGGCCCTGTGCCAGGCAGCGGGAATGGAGGTATAGCAGTGGAGAAGATGAAGATAAGTTTTACATTAAACGGAAAGCCATGCCAGGTGGAGGTAAAACCCCACCAGAGGCTTTTGGATATGCTGAGGGATGAGCTGCGCCTGACCGGTACCAAGGAAGGCTGCGGAATCGGTGAGTGCGGCGCCTGTACCGTGATTTTGGACGGCAAGGCAGTCACATCCTGTCTGGTACCGGCTCCCTCTGTGGACGGCCGGAACGTGGTCACCATTGAGGGTGTGGGCTGCGACGGGAAGCTGGATCCGGTCCAGGAGGCGGTTCTTGAGAACCACGCGCTCCAGTGCGGATTCTGCACACCGGGATTCATCATGAGCGCAAAGGCTCTGTTAGACGAGAATCCGGATGCCACACGGGAGGAAATCCGCCGTGCCATATCCGGAAACCTGTGCCGCTGTACCGGGTATGAGCAGCTGACCGACGCCATCTACCAGGCGGCAGGGGAGCTTAAGAAGCTCCACATGGAGAAGCTGTAACCGGCAATAAGGGGTAGGACGCGTCTGACATTTGCCTGTAATATTAAATCAAGGAGATATTGGAACATGAGCTGTGAAATCAAATGGGCTTTAAACAAGATGCCTAAGACAGAAGACAAAAATCTTCCCATCATGTCTGTGGTGGAGGTAAAGAAGGCTAGGGCTTTCCACGAAAGCATTCCCCAGTACCAGGTAACACCTCTGGCAGACCTTAAGAATATGGCGGAATACCTGGGCCTGGCAAAGGCCTGTGTAAAGGATGAGAGCTACCGGTTTGGATTAAATGCATTCAAAGTATTAGGCGGTTCCTATGCCATTGCCAGATACATAGCAAAAGAGACGAAACGTGACATCAGCCAGATGCCTTACAGCATGCTCACATCCAAGGAGCTTCGCGACGAGTTCGGCCAGGCCACCTTTTTCTCCGCAACAGACGGCAACCACGGCAGGGGCGTTGCCTGGGCTGCCAACCGTCTGGGCCAGAAATGCGTTATCCGTATGCCTGTGGGCTCCACTGAGAACAGGCGCCGCCATATCGAGGACGAGGGCACGGAGTGTACCATTGAGAAGGTGAACTACGACGACTGTGTCAGGATGGTAGCCGAGGAGGCCAAACACGTGGAGCGCGGCGCGGTCATCCAGGATACCGCGTGGGAAGGCTATGAGGAGATTCCGTCCTGGATTATGCAGGGCTACTCTACCATGGCAGACGAGGCAGTGGAGCAGTTTGAGGAGCGCCCCACCCATGTGTTTGTCCAGGCAGGCGTGGGAAGCCTGGCAGGAGGCGTGGTGGGATACTTTGCCAACAAGTATAAGAAGAATCCTCCGGTGATGGTAGTGGTGGAAGCAGAGCCGGCCGCCTGCCTTTACAAGGGAGCCGAGGCAGTAGACGGGGAGATCCGCATTGTGGACGGCGAGATGCCTACAATCATGGCAGGCCTGTGCTGCGGCGAACCCAATATCACTTCCTGGGATATCTTAAAGAACCATGTAACCGCGTTCCTGGCGGTGAACGACGATGTGGCAAGAAGAGGCATGCGTATGCTGGCAGCTCCCTTTAAGGGAGATCCCCAGGTGGTTTCCGGCGAGTCCGGCGCAGCCACATTCGGCGCCCTGGCCACCATCATGAAGGATGAATCCTACCGCGAGCTGCGCCTGGAGCTTGGACTGAACCAGGATTCCAAGGTACTTATGTTCTCCACCGAGGGAGACATGGATCCGGACCGCTATAAGACCATTGTATGGGAAGGCGGACTGAAGTAAACAAATGCTGGAGGTAAAATATGTTAGATAAATCAAAATTAACCGGAGCAGATATCTCCGTTGAATTCTGCGGATGCCATCTGCAGAGCCCCTATATTCTCTCATCAGGCCCCTTATGCTACGGGGCTGAGGGAATGATTAAGGGCCATGAGGCCGGCGCCGGCGCGGTGGTGACAAAGACCATCCGCCTGGGAGCAGCCATCAACCCGGTACACCACATGGGCACCGTGAACCAGGATTCCCTGATCAACTGCGAGAAGTGGGCTGATTCCGACCGCCTGAACTGGTATGAGAACGAGATACCGAAAACCGTCGCGGCCGGCGCCGTTGTCATTGGTTCCGTGGGCCATACCTTAAAGGAGGCCCAGGCCATTGTAAAGGATGTGGAACGTGCCGGAGCCCATATGATTGAGCTGGTATCCTATACAGAGGACACCCTGATTCCCATGCTGGACTACACCAAGGAGCATGTGGACATTCCCGTTATCTGCAAGCTGTCCGGCAACTGGCCCGACACAGTGGGAACAGCCAGGAAATGTCTGGAGCACGGCGCCAACGGAATCTGCGCCATTGATTCCATCGGCCCCACGCTGAAGATTGACATTGAGAAGGCCGCTCCTGAGATGATGAGCGGGGACGGCTTCGGCTGGATGACAGGCGCTGCCATGAGACCCATTGCCATGCGCTACAATTACCAGATAGCCAAGGAAAATCCCCAGCTTATGAACCTGTATGCATCCGGCGGAGTCATGAAGGCGGATGACGCCATCGAGTACATGATGGCGGGAGCCATGGGCGTGGGCGTCTGCACGGCCGGTATCCTTAAGGGCGTGGAGTACGTGGAGAAGATGTGCTATGACCTTTCAAAGCGTCTGGCAGAGTTGGGATACAGCTCCATCCGGGAGGTAAACAGGGCAGCTCATCCAAACTTCCCCAGCGAAGAGCATATTTCCGGCCTGAAGTTCCATTTCACACCATTTAAGGAAGACGGCGCCACAAAGAAATGCGTGAGCTGCAAAAAAGTGCGAAACGGTCTGCTGCTATGACGCCAGAAAGCTCACCTTCCCGGAAATGACAGTGGATATGGATAAATGCAGGTGCTGCAGACTCTGTCTGGACGTATGTCCCACAAGCGCCCTCACGGCAGAGCTGGCTCCCCAGACAGAAAAGGATCTTGCTCTTGCTCAGAAGTCAAAGGACTTTTATGAATTAGTTAAATAGAAAGGAAGAAAAGAAATGTCAATGTTAAACGAGAAAAGGGCGGAGGAACTCCTGGCCCTCACAACCAAGATGATTCAGGCTCCCAGCTACAGCGGACAGGAGAACCTGGTGGTGGACGTCATGAAGAAATTCTGTGACGAGCACAAATTTACAGATATCCACGTGGACAGATACGGCAACTGCATCTGCCACATAAAGGGATCCAAACCAGGGCCAAAGATTCTCTTTGACGGCCATATGGATACGGTGCCTGTGCCGGATAAGACAAAATGGGAGCATGACCCATTTGGCGCTGAGATAGTGGACGGCAGGATGTACGGACGGGGAACCTCCGATATGAAGGGCGCCCTTTCCGCTATGCTGGCTGCAGCCCTGTACTATGCAGAGGATGCGAATTACGACTTCCCGGGCGATATCTACGTGGCGGGCGTTGTCCATGAGGAGTGCTTCGAGGGCGTGGCCGCAAGGGAAATCAGCGCTTATGTGAAGCCGGATTATGTTATCATCGGCGAGGCGTCCCAGCTGAACATGAAGATTGGCCAGAGAGGCCGTGCGGAGATCGTGGTTGAAACCTTCGGCGTTCCCGCCCATTCCGCCAGCCCTCATAAGGGTGTAAAC
Source organism: Clostridia bacterium (assembly GCA_021201905.1). Taxonomy (GTDB): domain Bacteria; phylum Bacillota; class Clostridia; order Lachnospirales; family Lachnospiraceae; genus Enterocloster. The sequence goes on along the minus strand of JAJQEA010000247.1, from coordinate 20,977 downwards.
GCAGTCTACAAGATGTGCAAGGTAATCGAGGAAATCAACAAGCTGACACCTCCCCACCACGATGTGCTGGGCGACGGCATCCTGGAGCTGATGGATGTGAAATCCTCTCCATATCCGGGCGCATCCGTTGTGCCGGATCACTGCCGCGCAACCTATGACAGACGTCCGCTCACCGGCGAGACAAAGGAGAGCGTTCTGGCTCCCTTGCAGGAGCTTTTGGACCGCATGATGAAGGAAGACCCGCAGTTAAAGGCAAAGGTTTCCTACGCAGTGGGACAGAAGAAGTGCTGGACCGGCGAGACCATCGAGGCAGAGCGTTTCTTCCCCGGATGGCTCTTTGACAAGAATGAGGACTGGGTGCAGAACATTTATAAGGAAATGAAGGAAATCGGCCTGAACCCAACCATCACCAACTATGATTTCTGCACCAATGCCAGCCACTATGCAGGCGAGGCGGGAATCCGCAGCATAGGCGTAGGCCCGTCCTTAGAGACACTGGCCCACACCATCAACGAATACATTGAGGTAGACCAGTTAAACAAGGTCATGGAATCCTATTACGGAGTCATGAAGGCACTGTTAAAATAACAGCTGGAAAAGGATAGTCCCCTGGCAGACAGGGCTTAAGCGTGTACGGTTCACACCCGCACGCTTTGCCCTGTTTGCCGGGGTATATCTGGTTACGCAGAGAGCATAGGAGGAGGAATCTGATTATGGCAACAAAGAAGTGGGCTATGGTAATCATGAACGCGGGCTATGACCCGGAAAAGGACATGGCGCGTCTGGACCTGGAGCAGGTTGAGACACACATCCTCACGGTGAGGAATCCCGACGAGGCCGTGGCGCTGGCAAAACGACTGGGGGAGGAAGGCTTTGGGGCCATTGAGGTCTGCGAGGCGTTCGGGGAGGAGCTGGCAAAGAAAATGTATGAGGCCACCGGATGCAAGGTTCCTGTGGGCTATGTGACCACACCCCAGGACCAGTTTGAGAAGGCGCTGGCATTCTGGAGCTGACAGCGGGAAAGCCAGTGAGAAAGGAATATATTATGAGGCTGTTTGATTTACACTGTGACACCATAGAAGAATTAAAAAAACGGGGAGAAGATTATCTTAACTGCACCACCCAGTTCTCCCTGAGAGACAGGGACAAATTCCAGAAGGCTGTCCAGGTGATGGCTGTTTTCGTGCCTGATGATATCCGCGGGCCAGAGGCGGTGCAGTTCGTTCTGGATTACCACCAGTACATGGACGACCAGGTGAGAAGGACCGGGAGCCAGGCTGAACTGGTGGAGAAAATCACGGACCTGGACCGGATACTGGATGAGGGAAAATGGGCCTTTATCCGATCCATTGAAAGCGGAGCCGCCTTAAACGGAGACTTAGACAACATAAACCGTTTTGCGGATTTGAATTTCAAGATGCTGGGACTGGTGTGGAACGGGGCCAATGAGCTGGGGTCCGGGCCGAACAACGATACCGGGCTCACTGCCTTTGGAAAGGAAGCGGTAAAGCGCATGGAGCAGGTGGGCATGATTGTGGACTGCTCCCATTTAAACGATGCAGGGTTTGAGGATTTGCTAAACATAGCAGAGCGCCCCTTTGTGACCTCCCATTCCAATGTCAGGGCCTGCTGCAGCCATCCCAGGAACCTTACGGACGCCCAGTTTAAGGAGATTGTGCGCAGGGGCGGACTTTGCGGCCTGAACCTGTTCTCCCGGTTCATAGACGACGATGACAATGGAAGCAAGGACCATCTGCTGCGCCACATCTACCACATGCTGGAGTTGGGCGGAGAGGATGTGATAGCCTGGGGCGGGGATCTGGACGGCGAGATCACCTGCGACCCCGACCTGAACACGCCTTACGGGGTGGGACGGTTTGGGGATTATCTGTTGGAACACGGCATCGGGGAAACGGCCGTGCAGAAGATTTTCTTTGACAATGCATACCGGTTCTTCAAACAACAAGTCAAATGATGTTCTGAAAGGAAATACAATATGGAAACAATTAGCCTGAATATCAACGGGGTCTGCCGGGAACTGGCAGTGGGGAAGAATTGGACGCTGTTAAAGACGCTGAGGGACAGACTCAGGCTCACGGGAACAAAATGCGGCTGTGAGACAGGGGACTGCGGAGCCTGCATGGTCATCATAGACGGCATCGCCACCCGCTCCTGCCTGGTAAAGGCTGTCAATCTGGAAGGTAAGGCCATTGAGACCATCGAGGGCCTTTCAGATGGAAGCCATCTCCATCCAATCCAGCAGGCCTTTGTGGATGCCGGAGCCGTACAGTGCGGCTTCTGCATTCCCGGTATGATTATGTCAGCCAAAGCCCTTCTGGACCGGAATCCGGACCCAAGCGAGGAGGAGGTCAGAAAGGCCATCGATCCAAATCTGTGCCGCTGTACCGGGTATGACAATATAGTAAAAGCCATATTACTGGCTGCCAGTCGGATGGGAGGAAACCGGAATGGAGAATGAATACACTGTAATCGGAAAACCCAGGCCCATAGGCGACGCCGCCTTAAAGGTGACGGGACAGAAGATATATGTGGGTGATATGGAACTGCCGGGAATGCTTTACGGAAAGGTGCTTTTAAGCACCGTTCCCCACGCCAGGATAAAGAGCATCGATACCTCTGCGGCAGAGGCCCTGCCCGGGGTAAAGGCGGTAGCCACCTATAAGAACACGCCCCAGGTGCGGTACAACAGCGCAGTCCATTTCATCGAGCACAAGCTTCCGGACACGGAACGCATTTTTGACGATACCGTGCGCTTTGTGGGAGACAGGGTGGCTGCCGTGGCAGCGGAATCCCCGGAAATAGCGAAAAAGGCCGTAAACCTGATTCAGGTGGAGTACGAAGCCCTGCCGGTGATTACCGATGTGGAGGAAGCCGTAAAGCCGGATGCCTGGCCCATTCACCAGGGCGGCAACATCGTGGGAACTTCCAGGGCAGAGGCAGGCAATGTGGATGAGGCTTTTAAGGAATGCGATTATGTATTTGAGGACCGCTACACCACCCAGGCCATCCACCACGCGGCCATCGAGCCCCACATTGCCATAGCTGACTATAATCCCGGCGGAAAGCTGACCGTATACAGCCCATGCCAGAACACCTTTGCCTTCCGCGTTATCATGTCGCGTATCTTCGGCCTGTCCTATAACAAGATACGGATGGTGGCGCCGGCCATCGGCGGTGCCTTCGGAGGCAAGCTGGAGGTGACAGTGGAGCCTGTGTCGGCAGTGCTCTCCCAGATGACGGGAAAGCCTGTGAAGGTGGAGTACAACAGAAAGGAAAGCATCCTGTCCACCCGTGTGCGCCACGCTTCTGTAAACTATGTGAAAACAGGGTTCATGAAGGACGGGACCTTAAAGGCAGTGGATTTTAAAGTCTACACCAACACGGGAGCCTATGCTTCCAGCGCCCTGAACGTAAGCGGCGCCATGTCCCACAAGGTCTTTAAGGCATATAAAATTGACCACATGCGTTTCCAGTGCCAGCCCGTGTATACCAACACCGAGATAGCAGGAGCCATGAGAGGATACGGCTCGCCCCAGGTCTATTTCGGATGGCAGAGACAGATGCAGAAGATTGCCGATTTCCTTCACATGGATATGGCGGATCTGCAGATGAAGAACATGGTGGACCCGGACAGCTGCGATCCTATTTTCCACAAGCCCCACGGCAATCCCAGGCCAAAGGACTGCTTGAAGAGGGCGCTGGAGCTCATCGACTATGAAGCCTGCCTGAGAGAGCAGGAGGCCACTAAAAACCAGGATATCCGGATCGGAGTGGGCCTGGCTCTGGGAGTCCACGGCAATAACTGCGTAAGCGCCCACCGGGATGTGTCCACCCCTATGATAAAGATGAATGAGGACGGATCCTGCATCTACTACACCGGATCCCATGATATGGGCACCGACACACTGGGAATGCAGATGCAGATCGTATCCGAGGTGCTGGGCATCAGCATGGACCGGATTGACTGCCTGGCAGCGGACACGGATGTGGTGCACTGGCACATCGGGGATTATTCCAGCCGCGGCGTGTTCGTGGCGGGAAGCGCGGCCAAAAAGACGGCAGAGGCCATGAAACGGGAATTACAGGCTGAGGCAGCCAAGCTTCTGGAGACAGAGCCGGATGACATTGAGCTTCACCATGACAGGGCCTGGAGCAGGAAGCATGAGGAGAAAAACGCGTCCCTTCACGACGTGATGGTCTACTGCCAGTCCATGAGCATGAGGGAGCTGATGGTGGCCGAGACATACGAGGCAAAACGGGGAGTCACCTCCTACGGGGTACATATCGCCAAGGTGGAAGTAAACACCCTGACCGGGGAGGTAAGGCCGCTGGAATACGCGGCGGTCCACGATGTGGGCCATGCCATCAATCCCATGATGCTTAAGGGACAGCTGGCAGGCGCCATCCAGATGGGACTGGGGTACGGCCTGTGCGAGGATATGGCCTATGACGGAGACGGAAAGCCCCTGGTGCAGACACTGAAAAAATACAAGGTGCTCCGGGCGTCACAGATGCCAAAGCTTTATATGGATTTCGTGGAATCGGCGGAAGGGGAACCGGACGGCCCTTACGGGGCAAAGGCCCTGGGCGAGTGCCCTGTGGTTCCGGCGGCTCCGGCAGTGGTGAATGCCATCTGCAATGCAATCCACGGGGATATCAATGAACTTCCGGCAAGGCCCGACCGGGTCCTGGCAGCCCTGGGAGATAAATAGTATTTTATACGGCGCAGAGCGATGCGCCGGGAAAGGGGAAGAGAATATGGTAAAGATACTGGGAATCTGCGGCAGCCCGCGCCACAAGTCCTGCTACAAGGCGCTGGAGACAGCCCTTGAAGCGGCTAAGAATGCAGAGGAAGGCGTGGAGGTGGAGCTGGTGGAGCTTCGCGCCAAAAAAATGAATTTCTGCATCCACTGCAACAAGTGCCTGCGGGATAAATCCGACCGCTGTACCGTGTTCAAGGACGATATGACGGAGCTGTACGACAAATTTTACGGGGCTGACGGCGTGATTATCGCGTCACCTGTCTATGAGATGAACATTACGGCCCAGCTGTGTACCTTCTTTGACCGGTTCCGTTCCGCATGGCTTAAGGGAGTGGAGGATCCTGATTTCTTCGCCCACAAGGTAGGCGCGGGAATCACAGTGGGAGGCACCAGGAACGGGGGCCAGGAGGCCACCATGAATTCCATCACCAACTTTTTCCTGACACAGGGAATGACCGTCTGTACAGGCGGTTCAGGCATGTATTCCGGCCCCATGCTGTGGAATCCCGGAGACGGATCCACGGAGATAGAGGACCCGGACGGCTTCAGAAACTGTGAAATCCTGGGGAGGAAAATGGCTAAAATGGCCAGGATTATGAAAGAGGCAAAATTCTAGTATTTCGTAACTTGACAACTGAACTATAAAAACTTATAAAGGGGATATTTTTATGAAAATGCAATATGGATTTGACGACAAGGTTCCCACCGGCAAGGCTGTACCTTGGGCCCTTCAATACGTGTTTACAATCTTTACAGGTTCCATGACAGGTTCCATCATGCTGGCAAGCGGAGCCGGAATGAACTCGGCGGACACTGCGTTTCTGATTCAGTGCGGTTTGTTTGCCTGCTGCATCACCACGCTGATTCAGTCTCTGGGAATCCGCATCGGCAAGTTTCAGATTGGCGCCAGGCTGCCTCTGGTATCCGCGGGAAGCTGGACCCTCATCACGCCCATGGTGCTCTTTGCCAATGATCCCAACATCGGAATTCCGGGAGCCTTTGGCGCTGCCTGTCTCGGCACGCTGCTTCTGTTCCTGCTGGGACCCATTGTCATTGACAAACTGTACAAATATTTTACGCCCGCAGTAACCGGATCCGTGGTTCTGGCAGTGGGAATGTGTCTGATTCTCAATGCGTGGAACGACATGGTGGATTACAACCCCACCGGACCAGACGCCATGAAGATGTTTCTAATCGGCATTGCCATCGCGGCAATCTGCGTCATTATCGACCATTTTGCAAAGGGAATTGTGCAGTCATTGGCAGTGCTCATCGCCATGGTGGCAGGTTATGTGTTCTGTTCCGTAACAGGAATGGTGGATTTCTCCCAGGTGGGAAGCGCGGCCTGGGTAGCTGTTCCCAGACCCCTTAACTTTGGAATGACCGTAAATCTGGGCGCCGTAATCACCGTATTTATCATCCATATTGCGACCATCATGGAGAACTCCGGCAACACCACCGGTGTTGTCACCGCAACGGACAAGGGACTTCCCACCAAGGAAACCTTAAAGGCCTCTGTGCGCGGCGACGCCCTGGGCGGCGTGTTCTCCACCCTGTTTAACGCCCTGCCCATGTGTGTGGCGGCCCAGAACTCCGGCGTGGAGGTTATGTCCGGCGTGGCTTCCAGGTTTGTCACAGCCATCGCGGGCATCATCTTCGGTCTTATGGCTATATTCCCGAAGTTCTCCCAGATATTGGCCCTGATTCCCAACCCGGTTTTGGGCGGTATCCTGCTTGTTACCTTTGGAAATATCATTGCCAGCGGTATCAAGGTTATTGGCTTTGACGAGAACAACAAGAGAAACTTTACCATCATCGCCCTGGCGGCGGCAGTGGGAATCGGCGGCAACTTTGCCCAGGCCGCGGGAACCCTTGCGTTCCTTCCCTCCACGGTAGTCACGCTGTTTACCGGTATTTCCGGTACGGCCATCACTGCCCTGGTACTGAATATTATCCTTCCCGGCGAAAAAAAGGAAGAGGCATAGAGGCAGAACATATCTGATAGGGAGGTCAAGATGGAATTAGTAGCATTAAACGTTAACGGAAGAACGTATCACATAGCAGTGGAGAAGAACTGGACCCTGCTTTACACCCTGCGGGAGGTCCTGGACCTGACAGGCACCAAATGCGGATGCAGTACAGGCGACTGCGGTTCCTGCAAGGTAATCATTGACGGCGAGGCTGTCAACTCCTGTTCCGTGAGAGCCATGGATATGGGGGAAAGGCAATTGAAACCATTGAAGGAGTGTCACCCGGCCCTCTGAGCCTTCATCCCATCCAGCAGGCATTTATTGACTGCGGCGCCGTGCAGTGCGGTTTCTGCACTCCAGGCATGGTCATGGCCGCCAAGGCGCTATTAGATAAGAACCCGGACCCGACGGAGGAGGATATAAAGGAAGCCATGAAGGGCAACCTGTGTCGGTGTACCGGTTACGTGAAGATACTGGAGGCGGTCAAACGCGCGGCCCAGATCATGAGAAAGGAGGGAAGATAACCATGTCATGTGAGATACCCAAGAATGGAATGATAGGAAAAAGCGTGCCGGTCAGGGACGCGGCCATGAAGGTGACAGGGCGGATGCGGTACGTGGCTGATATGAAGCTGCCCGGAATGCTGTATGCCAAGATTTTATTTTCACCGGTTCCCCATGCCAGGATTAAGTCCATTGACACGTCCGGGGCCCAGGCCCTGGAGGGAGTCCATGCAGTTGTCTGCTACAAGGATTCTCCCAAGAACCGCTACAACGGAAACGGGGAGGATAAGGACATCAACCCGTCGGAGCTGGTGTTTGACCAGACCGTCCGCTTTGTGGGAGATAAGGTGGCGGCTGTGGCGGCCGAGACAGAGGAGATTGCGAGAAAAGCCATTTCCCTTATCAACGTGGAATACGAGGAGCTTCCCTTCTACCTGGATCCGGAGGAGGCCATGAAGGAGGACGCCTATCCCATCCACCAGGGGGGGGGGGCAATATCATAATGGAATCAAATAACTCTGGCGGGGACGTGGACGGAGCCCTGCGGGATGCGGACCATATTTTCAGGCACAGATACGAGATGCCGGCGGTGAACCACTGTTCCATAGAGACACATGTATCCATCGCGGAGTATGATGCGGACGGCAAGCTGACTGTGTGGACCCCCACCCAGGATGCCTTTGGCCAGAGAATCAATCTGCAGCGCATTTTCGAGCTTCCCATGAGTAAGATACGCGTGATCAGCCCTGTGATGGGAGGCGGCTTCGGAGGCAAGATTGACCTAGTCACAGAGCCGGTGACAGCCCTTTTAGCCATAAAGACAGGACGCCCCGTGAAAATGGTCTACAACAGGACCGAGGAATTCTGCTGTACCCGCACCCGCCACGCCGCCAAGGTGGATTTGGCCATGGGAGTGAAAAAGGACGGAACCATCACGGCTGCGGATGAGACCATGATCTTAAACGCAGGCGCCCACACCAGCGCCACCATGTCCGTGTGCTGGGCGGCGGGAGGCAAGTTCTATAAGCTTCTAAAGACCCGCAACATGAGATGCCGCGGTATACCGGTATACACAAATACGCCGGTGGCCTCCGCCATGAGGGGATTTGGTTCCCCGCAGCAGTTTTTCCCTGTATCGTCCATGATGAACGAGATTGCCCAGAGCCTGCGCCTGGACCCGTCCGACGTGTTCCTTAAGAACCTGGCGGATCCCTTTGAGGCGGCCTGCAATGACGGGGAATCCTTTGGCAACTTCCGCCTGAAGGACTGCGTGGTCCGCGGACGGGAGCTCATCGACTGGTACGAGGCCAAAAAGCAGATAGAGGCATCCAGGAAGGAGCAGGGCCGCTACCGCATAGGAGTGGGCATGGCCTGCGGCTCCCACGGAACGTCCATGTTCCCCTTCATGCCGGATATCACGGGCATCACCATCAAGATGAACGAGGACGGAACCATTGTGTTTACCACCGGAACCTCGGATATGGGAAATGGATCCGTGACCACCCAGTGCATGCTGATTTCCGAGGTGCTGGGCATCCCGTTAGACCATATCGCCTACATCAAGACGGACACGGATGCGGCCATGTCGGACCTGGGAGCATACGCCTCCAGAGGCACCTACACCAGCGGCCACGCGGCGGTGAAAACAGCCCAAATCATGCGCGACAAGATAGCTGTGCTGGCAGCGGAGCTTTTAGATACTACCACGGATAACCTGGATTTCCACGACGACGCAGTGTGGTGCGTGGACATTCACAGGAAGTTTGTCAGCATGAAGGAGATTGCGGTTCATGCCAGGGAAAAGCATCAGGAGGATTTAAGCTGCTCCTATATGCTCCACTCAGAGGCAGGCCCCATGAGCAGCGGTGCCCATTTTGCAAAGGTGCAGGTGGATACGGTCACCGGCGAGATTAAGGTCCTGGAATACGCGGCCGTCCATGACGTGGGACGGGTGGTGAATCCCATGGGCATCACCGGACAGCTGGAGGGCGGTATCTCCATGGGTCTGGGCTATGCCCTCTGCGAGGAAATGAAGCTGGACAGCACAGGCAGGAACCAGACCAGCAGTTTTAAGAAATACCACATCCTTAATGTGAAGGAGATGCCGAAGATTTCCGTGGATTTCCTGGACTCCGAGGAGGAGACCGGTCCTTACGGGACCAAATCCATCGGAGAGTGCGCCGTTGTCCCTGTGGCGCCGGCCATAGCCAACGCAGTGTCCAATGCGGTGGGCAGACAGTTTTACAAGCTCCCCATCCGCCCGGAGGACGTGCTGGAGGCGCTGGCAAAATAGAGGTGTTCGGGCGGCTTTTAAGAGCCGGAACCAGATTCGTGTAACAGATTGATATCGTGTCCCGCCGCAGCCAGAGCATTTGCTGCGGCGGGACATTGCTGTCCTGGCCATGTCCCGGCCCGCTGTAAGGGATTCCCATGTGAAATCTTAAATACAAGGTAGATATCTGCATGATTTGGTAGTACAATAAACGGAGTTCAGTTGAGACAGAAGGAGGGATACAATGATACCGGACAGAGAGAGAGCAAATCAGGAGCTGGAGTGGGCGGCGGACTTAAATCCAGGTCCCTGGAAGGAGCATTCCAGGTACGTGGCGGCTGCCTGTGAGAGCATAGCTTCCAGGTGCAGCCGCCTGGACCGGGACCATGCCTATGTGCTTGGCCTTCTTCACGATACAGGCAGATATGCGGGCCGGACATCGGAACGTCATCTGCTAGACGGGTACCGCAGATGTATGGAACACGGATGGGAGGAGGCTGCCAGAATCTGCATAAGCCATGCATTTATGATACAGGACATTAACACATCCATCGGCGAGTTTGACGTGACGCCCCAGGATTATGCATTCATGAAGGAATTCATTTCCCGGGCAGTCTATGACGATTACGACCGCCTGGTGCAGCTCTGTGACAGCCTGGCCCTTCCCACGGGATTCTGCCCCCTGGAAACCAGGTTCGTGGACGTAACCATCCGGTACGGGGTTCATCCCTGCACCATTCCCCGTTGGAAAAAGGTGCTGGAGATAAAGGATTATTTTGAGGAACAGATGGGATGCACCATCTATGAAGCGCTGCCCTGCGGGGGAAAGCTCCGGCATTTATAAGGAGGCATATATGATATATACAGTTCCCCACTATTACAACCGTTTTAAATGCATTGCGTCGGAATGTCCGGACACCTGCTGCGCGGGATGGGGCATCATGATTGACAGAGCTTCCCTTAAGAAGTACAGGGACATGGAGGGACCCTTCGGCAGCCGCCTCCATAATTCCATTCACTGGAGGGAAGGCTCCTTTAAACAGTACTATGGACGGTGCGCGTTTTTAAACGAGGAAAATCTATGCGATATCTACAGCGAGGCAGGGCCGGAGTACCTGTGCCGTACCTGCCGCACCTATCCCAGGCACATAGAGGAGTTTGAGGGATGTAGGGAGATAACGCTCTGTCTTTCCTGTATCGAGGCAGCGCGAATCATACTGGGCTGTGAGGAAACGGTGCGTTTCATTACCAGGGAGGATGAGCGGGAGGAGACATATGAGGACTTTGACTTCTTTCTCTACACCAAGCTGATGGATGCCAGGGAGCTGGCCTTGGATATCCTCAGAAACCGTGCCTTGTCATGGGAGGACAGGACTTCCCTGTGCCTGGGACTGGCCCACGACCTCCAGGCCCGAATCAGAAACCGGCGGCTCTATGAGGCGGACCGGCTGATTGAGCGGTACCGCGGGGCGGCGGGCAACCGTCAGATGTTCCCGGACGAAGGCCGGGCGTCAGCGTCATGTTCCAGGTATGAGGTTATGGAGGAGGCGTTTTCCCTGTTTTCCGAAATGGAGGTTCTGGGGAAGGACTGGCCGGCGTTTGCCTCGGAAATGAGGGCGGCTCTTTACGGGCAGGGCAGGAATGTATATGAGAAGCAGCGCCGGGATTTCCTGGAAGGTGAGATTGGAAAACGCCTGCCTGTGCTTAAGGAACAGCTTATGGTGTATTTCATGTTCACCTATTTCTGCGGGGCTGTTTACAACGAAAATCCCTATGGAAAAATGAAGATGGCGGCCGTCTCCACCCTGTTGATTGAGGAGCTGGCCCAGGCCCTGTGGACAGACCAGGGAGGCCGGCTTTCCTTCATGGATTTTGTGGATGCAGCTCACTGGTTTTCCAGGGAGGTGGAACACTCGGATTCCAACAAGGCCGTACTGGAGAAGGCCATGGTCAAACGTCCCGGATTCGCACTCAGGCGCCTGCTGGCCGCGGTGAACAGTGACCTCAGAGGACAGGACGGTGAACCGCCAGAAAACAATGGACAATATGGGAAAATGGCTTTATAATTAAAATAATGTTTTAAAATATTGGAAGGAGAACAAAAAAATGAGCGAATGTAACCATGATTGCGGCTCATGCAGTGCAAACTGCGACAGCCGCAAGGTAGATAAAAGTGAGTTCCTGGAGGCACTGAATCCGGCCAGCTCCGTAAAGAAAGTAATTGGTGTTATCAGCGGCAAGGGAGGGGTGGGAAAGTCCCTGGTCACCTCCATGCTGGCAGTGAGCATGAACCGTAAGGGCAAGAAGACAGCTGTGCTGGACGCTGACATCACAGGTCCGTCCATTCCCATGGCCTTTGGAATCGGCCATGAGGGCGTGGCAACTTCCCCGGACGGCAACCTGATACTTCCGGCCAGGTCCATGGAAGGCGTGGAAATCATGTCCGCCAACCTGCTGCTGGATAGGGATACGGACCCTGTTATCTGGAGAGGCCCTGTGATTGCGGGAGCCGTGAAACAGTTCTGGTCTGAGACCTTGTGGCAGGATGTGGATTATATGTTCGTGGATATGCCGCCAGGCACAGGCGATGTGCCCCTGACCGTATTCCAGTCCCTGCCCGTGGACGGCATCATCATCGTCACCTCGCCCCAGGAGCTGGTGGGAATGATTGTGGCCAAGGCAGTGAATATGGCCAAGAAGATGGATATCCCCATTGTGGGTGTGGTGGAAAACATGAGCTATCTGGAATGTCCCGACTGCGGCAAGCGCATCAGCGTATTCGGAGAAGGCCATGTAGAGGAAATTGCGGCAGAGCACGGCATCAAGGTCCTGGCTCAGATACCAATTGACCCTGCCATTGCCCAGATGGTGGATGCAGGACGTGTGGAGTATCTTGAAATGCCGTGGTTCGATGAGGCCGTAAAGGCCGTGGAGGCATTGTAAAAAACTGCGGCAGCAGTAAACCATAGATAATGAGGTGAACCGATGAACATTAACATCAATCCCAACAGTGAGCTTCATCAGTCCATCGTCAATGTACCGGATATGGTCCAGGTGCCGGAGATGTGGGTTGACCAGGCTCACCAGTTCCAGCAGGCTATGATGAGGTATACCTGTGCAATCAGGGAGGTTAAGACAAAGCTGGAAGTACTGAACGACGAGCTGTCCGTCAAGAACCAGCGCAATCCCATCGAGATGATAAAGTCCCGTGTGAAGAAGCCCAAGAGCATTGTTGAAAAGCTGCAGCGCAGGGGATTTGAGATCTCATTGGAGTCCATGGAGAAAAATCTGGATGATGTGGCCGGAATCAGGATTATCTGTTCCTTTTTGGATGATATCTATGAAGTGGCGGATATGCTGATACGGCAGGATGATGTAAAGGTGATTGCGGTGAAGGATTATATACAGAATCCAAAGCCCAACGGATACCGGAGCTACCACATGATTATCGAGATACCGGTGTTCTTCTCTGACAGCAAGAAGCCCATCCGCGTGGAGGTACAGATACGTACTATTGCCATGGACTTCTGGGCCAGCCTGGACCATCAGCTGAAGTATAAGAAGTCCTTTATTGACGATAACGGAGAAATCAGCGAGGAACTGAAGCAATGTGCGGAGGTCATCGCCGGCACGGACATGAAGATGCTGGAGATACGCAAGAAAATCGAAGCCCAGGGCGTCACGGTGCACAGGGACTGACAAGGGCTGTAAATCTGCAAATCAGCCGTTTCATACAGGCTTTAGTAGAGGTAGTAGGACAGGGTTTCCGTGATGCGGAACCCTGTTTTTCGATAGAGCCCCAGGGCAGGTTTATTGGAGCCGGAAACCTGGAGGTAGATCCGCTGTATACCCTTGCGCTCCAGATGCCGGATAAGCTGCACAAGAAAGCGTCCGGCCAGACCCCGGCGGCGCAGGGCCGGGACAGTCTCCAGGCTGTACAGATAGGCGCTGGTGCCGTTTAGGGAGAGATGGCAGGTGACGCAGGCGCCCGGTATATTGTCTGTGCCGGGATTTGTATCCGGGGTGGAAGTGCCGTTTCCATCCATGGGGGTATCGTCGTTCCTGTACGCGGCAGTAACGCCATTTCCATCCGCGGAGGAGCTGTCTCCGGGGGTTCGGGCGCAGATAAGCAATCCTTCCGGAGTTGTATGGATGTCCAAGTCCAGCCCCATGTCCGGCAGGGCGTCCTGGGAGGCGGATGTCCCGCCTTCAAAAGCGGTTCCGGCTGCCGTCACATCATATTCCATCATATATTCTTCATTCCAAAGCTCTGCCTCCAGTTCACGGAGAACGGCCGTGGCTGCCGGGCATTTGTTGTCGGTTACAAAGCAGAGCTCCGGCTCTCCCTGGGCCTCGCTGTACCGGCAGACCTGTTCCAGGAGCATGGAAAAATAACCCTTTCTTCTAAAATCCGGGTGTGTGAAGGCATAGCATTCCCACATGGTTTCCTCTGTTTTATACACGGCCAGGAAGGCAGCCGCGGTGGTATCCTCCTCCAGAATCCAGTATTCATCCCCGCCCTCGGGGCAGGAAAGGCTCAGGCCGTCCGCGAGGCGGCACAGGGCGGTAATCCTGTGTATATCTTCCTGTTCTTTCCGGGATAATATTGTTGTATGAGTGATATTCGTATGAGGAATGTTTGTATGTGTGATGTTCGTGTGCGTCATGTTCATGTGGGTGCGGCCTCCTGGACTCCTGCCTTTGGATTTTCCTATATTGTAGGGCAGGAAGGCTTCCATTGCAACGGTAAGATTGTATTTCTTGTGTATTTATCTGTATTCGGGTTGATTATGGAAAAATGCGGTGGTAGAATAAAGGCCGTGCGAATTTCAAACAGGATCAGAGCATGGATGAAAACACACTCTATCGCAGCAGGAGGAAACAAAAGATATGAGATATGTAAAGCAGATAGGAATTATCATGGGCATTACACTGGCGGGAGAGGTATTGAATCATGTGGTGCCCCTGCCTGTGCCGGCCGGTGTATACGGCCTGTTTATCATGCTGGCAGCCCTTATGTGCGGGGCCGTGAAGCTGGAGAGCGTGGAGGGAACGGGCAATTTTCTCATGGATACCATGACCATGATGTTCATACCGGCAACGGTTGGGATTGTGGAGTGCATCGGGGAGGTAAAGGCGGTTCTGGTGCCCTTTCTGATCATCATAGGAATATCTACACTTCTGGTCATGGCCGTGACCGGATGCATGGCCCAGTGGGTCATGGGCAGAAAACACAACGGGGAGGAGCAGTGACATGAGGGAAGGAATACGATTGATACTGGAACAGACACAATATTTCGGTCTTGTGCTCAGCATAGGCGCCTACCTGTTTGCCTGCTGGCTTAAGAATAAGACAAAGCTGGCTATCCTGAATCCGCTTCTGGTGTCGGCGGCCCTGATTATTGCCTGCATTCTGGGAGTAGGAATGGATTATGAAACATATAATAAAGGTGCGTCCTATCTCAGCTGGCTTCTTACGCCGGCCACGGTCTGTCTGGCAATCCCATTGTATAAGCAGCTGCATCTGCTGAAGAAGCATGCTGATGCCGTGGCGGTGGGGATTACGTCAGGGGTAATCACCAGCGCGGTGAGTATTTTTCTCATGTGTAAAGTGCTGGGCGTGGCTCATGTCCACTACGTGACACTGCTTCCCAAGTCCATTACAACGGCCATCGGAATGGGGATCAGCCAGGAGGCGGGAGGAATCGTCACACTCACGGTCATGAGCATCATACTTACGGGGGTGCTAGGCAATATGGCAGGGGAGACCGTGTTAAAGCTTTTAAAGGTCCGTCATCCCGTTGCAAAGGGCCTTGCCATGGGAACCAGCGCCCATGCGGTGGGAACGGCCAAGGCGCTGGAGATGGGGGAAATCGAGGGCGCCATGAGCAGCCTCTCCATTGCGGTGGCAGGACTGATGACGGTTATTGTGGTGCCTCTGGCAGCGAATTTAATATAGTATTGGAAGGAGTGTGTTCTGCATGAAAAAACGAAGCGAAGCAGATGTAAAGGATACCTGGAAACTGGAGGATATGGTGGCGGAGGACAGCCTGTGGGAACAGCTGTTTAAAGAGGCATCTGAAGAAATAAACGAATATGCTTCCTACAAGGGCCGGCTGGCTGACAGCGCGGATACCCTCTATGCCTGCCTTTCTTTTGACGACAGGCTTTCCCAGAAGATAGAGCGTCTGTATGTCTATGCCAGGATGCATTCCGACGAGGATACCACGGTGCAGAGATACCAGGATATGTTTTCCAGGGCCCAGACGCTGTCCTACAGGGCGGCTGAGAACAGCTCCTTCCTAGTGCCGGAAATTCTGTCCATGGACCGGGAGCTTCTGGAACAGTACATGGAAACAGATAACGGGATCAGCCATTTTAAGCGGGCGCTGGAAATCATTCTGGCCAGGCGGGATCATACCCTGTCCGCTGAGATGGAAGAACTTCTGGCCCAATCCTATGACGCCACTCAGGGCGCCAGCCAGATATTTACCATGTTCAACAATGCGGATGTGAAATTTCCTGTTATCACGGGGGAAAATGGGGAGGGCATCCAGATTACCCACGGCAATTACATTTCCCTGATGGAGAACCAGGACCGCAGGATACGCAAGGATGCGTTTGAGGGGTTATACAGTGTATATGAGCAGTTTTCCAATACGCTGGCAGCCGCATTTTCCTCCAATGTGAAGCAGGCCGTGTTCTACGCAAAGGCAAAGAAGTATGCCTCCAGCCGGGAATACTATCTGGCTGACAACGAGGAGCCGGAGCTGGTCTATGACAATCTGGTAAAGGCGGTGCGGGAGAATATCACAAAGCTTCATGAGTACACCCGGGTGCGCAGGGATGTGCTGGGGGTGGATGAGCTTCACATGTATGACCTCTATGTACCCATGGTGGCAGCGGCAGACCGCCATTACACCTACGAGGAGGCCAAGGCCATTGTGCTGGAGGGTCTGGCTCCGCTGGGGGAGGAGTATCTGTCACTTTTAAGGCAGGGATTTGACAACCGGTGGATTGATGTCTATGAAAATGAAGGCAAGCGCAGCGGCGCTTATTCCTGGGGAACCTATGGCAGCCATCCCTATGTGCTGCTCAATTTCCACGGGACCCTCAACGATGTGTTCACCCTGGCCCATGAGATGGGGCACTCCATCCATACCTGGTATTCCGACAAAAACCAGCCGTTTACCTATGCCGGGTATAAGATATTCGTGGCAGAGGTGGCCTCCACCTGCAATGAGGCGCTTCTGATACGCCATCTTCTCGGGAAGGCCGGCAGCAGGGAGGAAAAGGCATATTTGCTCAATCATTTCCTGGAAAGCTTCCGGGGAACCCTGTTCCGTCAGACCATGTTTGCTGAGTTTGAAGACATGGCCCATAAAAGGGCGGCCAGTGGGGAGAGCCTGACGGCTGAGAGTCTGTGCAATGCGTACTGCCAGCTGAATGCGTACTATTTTGGACCGGCCATGACAGTGGACCGCCAGATTGATTATGAGTGGGAGAGAATCCCCCATTTTTATACCCCTTTTTATGTGTATCAGTATGCCACGGGATTTTCGGCGGCCGTGGCCATCAGCAGCCGCATTATGAGCGGGGAGCCAGGCGCGCTGGAAGGATATAAGAAGTTCTTAAGCGGAGGCTGCTCCATGAAGCCCATCGACCTCCTGAAGCTCTGCGGCGTGGATATGTCCACCACCCGGCCTGTGGACGAAGCCCTTGGTTTCTTCGGGGAGCTGCTTGAAGAGTTTAAGACATGTATCCATACAAATTAAGACATGTATCCATACAAATGAATGATTGAGGGAAGAAGATGAATCAGAGTGCAGCTAAAAGCCGTGAACAGGAAAATCAGATAAAAAAGCAGGTTGACTTGACAGAAGGGAGACCGGGGCAGCGCCTTCTCCTGTTTGCCCTTCCCATGATACTGGGAAACCTGTTCCAGCAGTTTTACAATATGGCGGACTCCATGATTGTGGGGAATTTTGTGGGCGAGGATGCATTGGCGGCTGTGGGCGCTTCCTATGCCCTGACCAATGTGTTTATCATGATAGCCATCGGGGGAGGGAACGGCGCGTCGGTTTTGACCTCCCAGTATCTGGGAGCCAGGCAGCACGGAAAGATGAAAACATCCATTTCCACGGCCCTGATTACCTTTCTCTTTGTGAGCATTCTGCTGGGAAGCGCGGGTTTTTACCTGAACGGCCTTATACTGGAGTCTCTCAAGACACCGGCCAATATCATGGGCCAGGCAAAGCTTTACCTGGGGATCTACTTTCTGGGAATGCCGTTCCTGTTCATGTACAATGTCCTTGCCGCCATATTCAACGCCATGGGGGATTCAAGGACGCCTCTGTACCTTCTCATTTTTTCTTCCATCCTGAACGTGGTTCTGGACATTATATCTGTCACATGGCTGGGGATGGGAGTGGACGGTGTGGCCATAGCCACTGTCATGGCCCAGGGAATATCCGCCCTGATATCCTTTGGTATCCTGATAAAGAAATGTAAGGGATACGAGCAGGAGGAGGGGGTTGGTTTCCGGCTCTACGACAGCAGCATGTTGAAGGCGGGGACCAGAATCGCGGTTCCGTCCATTCTCCAGCAGTCCATTGTATCCATCGGAATGCTGCTGGTCCAGTCCGTGGTCAATGGCTTTGGTTCCGCTGCCCTGGCAGGTTACTCGGCAGGAAGCAGGATTGAGTCCATCTGCGTGGTGCCCATGATTGCCACAGGCAACGCCGTGGCCACCTTCACGGCCCAGAACATAGGCGCCGGAAAGATGGAACGGGTAAAGGAGGGATACAGGGCCAGCTACGGCATTGTGGCCGGCTTCTCCGTCATCATAGCCGTGATAGTGGCGCTGTTTAACGGCCCCATTATAACCTCCTTCCTGGGAGACGGCATGAGTATGGAAGCCTATGGGGCGGGCACGGGATACCTGTCCTTTATCGCCTACTTCTTTGTATTCATCGGCATGAAGGCGTGTACGGACGGGGTTCTGCGGGGCTCCGGGGATGTGCTGGTATTTACCATTGCCAATCTGGTGAATCTGACCATACGTGTGTATGCGGCCTTTCATTTCGCCCCCATATGGGGCGTGGCAGCCGTGTGGTACGCGGTGCCCATGGGCTGGATTGCCAATTATGTCATATCCTTCAGCCGCTACCTCACAGGAAAATGGAAGGACAAAAAGGTTATATAAGGAAACGGAAGGGCTGCATCACAAAGCCCACTACCTTCCAGGCCGCCCTTTTATACGCCGGGACATCTGCAATGGTCAGATGTTCCGGTATTTCATATGTTCCGTCCGGCAGCAGACGGCGGCAGTCCTTCTGATAGGAGACCATGTATTCTTCCAGCTGGGCTGACAGCTCACGGCTCTGGATAACCAGCATAAGCTCGGTGTCCAGGTAGGTGCTGCGCAAATCGAAGTTGTAGGACCCCACGGCGCACAGCTCACCGTCTATGACAAGGGATTTGCCATGATAGGAGAGACCGCCGTCATATTCCAGAATCTCCATGCCGGTATCCAAAAATGCGTCCCTGTGCATGGGATAATCGCTGGAGGCAAAGAAATTGTCGCCGTTTTCAACGGAATTAATCATCATGGTCACCGGCACCCGGGACGTGATTTCCCTCATGGTATCGTACATATAGTCATTGAACACCGCATAGGGAGTGTGAACCAGCACACTCCTTTTAGCGTTCTTCATAAGAACGGACATGGTGTGAAAGACCACGGGCTCCTTTCCATAGATACCGGTGGGATTGGACACCAGGGTGATTTTTCCCGTGGGAACGGTGCTGGCTTCGTAATACTCCAGGGCCTCTGACTGGTTGGGGGTCAGAGGGAAGGCCGGAAACAGGGGGAGAGCGCTGTCCGGGGCGTCCGGGTAATCTGGGGTGTCCGGGTAATCTGGGGCGCCCAAGTAATCGTCATCGTTGATACTGGAATCCACGGGCAGGGCCGGACAGCCGGGCTGGCCGGGAAGGGTGCTGCAGCTGGCGGAATCCTCCTCGCTGTCCAGCAGCTCCGGATATTTCATGGCCAGAACCTTATAGCGCTCCCTCAGCATGGCAGCAGCATTCCGGACAGAGGTCCTGTCTGCAGCCGTTTGGCTGTCATGGAACAGGGTGGACACATCCAGATTCCATACCTGCTCAAAATAATCTTCCACCTGATACAGGGAGCTGTCCCGCCCCTTGTCCGTGCCGTGGGCCGTATTGTAGACCAGGACCTCCCAGTCATGGCTTCTGGAATCCGTGGGATAGGAACCGATGAAATAATCAAAGGTATTCCTGCCTCCAAGTATATATCCGTAGTCATCCACGATCACGTACTTGTCATGCATCCTTCCCTGGGTTTTCCACGGAAGCAGGGGATTCATTTTGTTGTAAATCCTGATTTCAATGTTTGGATGGCTGGACAGGGCATAGAAAAGCTTGCAGGGTTCCATGCGCACCAGGCCGGAGAACCCGTCCACCAGTATCTTTATGCTGACTCCCTGATCGGCCTTGTGAAGCATGACTGCCATCAGGTCCCTGGGACTCTCGCCATCCCTGAAATCAAAGGTGGACAGTATAATCCGTTCCCTGGCCAGGTTCATTAGACGCATCCATTCATCCCAGGCGCTCTGGTTGGTTTCCAGTATCATGGCGCGGTCCCAACTGTCCCCCTCCTGATAGAAGCTCTCAGCCGATACCCTTTCTTTTGTTTCCGGGGAGATCGGCTTATAGTGGCAGAAAGGCGCCACGGCCCCAATTACCAGATACATGAGTATCAGGAAAAAGACTGAGAGGACAGGGTGCTTTTTAATCCATGTTATACACCTGTGTATCATAAGAAACTCCCTTTATGTGCATACTTCCAGTACAGCGTATTATGATATAGGTACTATACTAAGAAAAACAGGGAAAGTCAATTCATAGAACAGGAGGACGGGACATGGCGCAGACGCTTTACTATAACGGTACCATTCTTACCATGGAGGACAGATGCCCCCGAGTGGAGGCCGTGCTGACGGAAGACGGAAGAATCCTGGAGACAGGGACATGGGAAAAGGTAAAGGAAAGGGCAGGGGATAGGACCAGAAGGCTGGATTTGCAGGGAAGGGTGATGCTGCCGGGCTTCATAGATTCCCATAGCCATTTTACGGCCTGTGCCAGCCATACAATGGAAGTGGACCTGAGCGGGGCGCGGGACTTTGAGGACCTTCTGGCATGCATCCGGCAATACATTGCGGATAAAAAGATTCCGGAGGGAAAATGGATCACGGCATCCGGATATGACCATAACCGCCTGAGGGAGCACAGCCATCCCCGCAGGAAGGTTCTGGACCAGGCAGCGCCTCAGAACCCGCTGATACTGAAACACCAGTCCGGCCATATGGGGGTGTTTAACACCATGGCGCTCAATCTGCTGGGAGTGACCGGACAGACACAGGC
>JAJQEA010000004.1 GCA_021201905.1 Clostridia bacterium | reverse complement strand
CCTTCTCATGGACCGGTACTGCCGGGAGCAGAAAGGGGAGTTTGTGCAGTCGGAGAAGGAAAAGAAGATGTTCCGTACCTACAGCTGGCCGGGGAATATCAGGGAGCTGCGCAATCTTGCCGAGTACTTTTGCTTTACAGGCAGCCAGGTTATCACGGTAAAGGATTTGCCCCCCACATTCCAGTATGACGGGATTGGGGCAGGGTTATCGTACTCCGCGCCCCCAAAGACGGAGTGCCCGGAGCCGGTTTTACAGCCTGACACTGCGCCGTGGAAACAGGCAATGTGGGAACGGGGGCTGGAACCGGAGGAATACTGGTTTGTACTTAAAATGTTGTTCTGTTCCTCTGAAAATGGAGAGACAGTGGGACGGGAGCGAATCCTGGACGCTGCCAGGAGAGAAAAGCTCCTTCTCTCCCAGCCGGCTGTAAGGTCCATACTGGGAATATTCAGGGAATATGGCCTGGCCAAGGTGGGACGGGGAAGGGGCGGGAGCCGTATCACATCCCTGGGCAGGAAGATCTGGGAAGGGCATGAATACAACCAAATAAACCAGATAAATAACCAAAATCGAAACAATATAACCAATTAATAACCAATATAACCAGTTGTGAGGGTTTGCGGGATAATTTGGATGCATATGAAAAGGATTTGATTTAATAAGGAATCAAGTCTTTTTTTTGTGCGGATTTCAATATGCTTGTGAAAGTTGGCACGATGCTTGCTTATTAAATAGGCAGATGCGGAAAGCGCAGGCGGACGCGGAAGGCGCAATCAGATACGAAAAGCACAGGCGGATGCGGAGAGCACAGGCAGATGCAGAAAGAACAGGCAGATGCAGAAAGAATAGGCAGCCGCGGAGAGCACACCCTGCTTCAGAAAGCGCGAAACAACAGCAGACCAGCATGAACAACAAAGAAAGGCGGTATATGACATGAAGTATGATTTTGACGAAGTCATTGACAGGAGTCACAACAGGGCAGCCAAGTATGACGAGAGGATGAAGAAGTTCGGCAGGGAGGATGTGATTCCCTTATGGGTGGCAGATATGGATTTCAGGACAGCTGAGCCCATAATAAATGCCCTTAAAGAACGGGCCGAAGAGGGGATATGGGGATATACCTCCAGGCCGGATTCCTACTTTGAGGCGATCCGGGGCTGGCAGAAGCGGCGCAACGGATGGGACATAAAAAAAGGAGATGATGAGCTGGAGCCTGGGAGTGGTGCCAGCCCTGTCATCCATCGTAAAGCTGTTTTCAGAGCCGGGGGACAGCATCATGATTCAGACGCCTGTGTACTCAGAATTCTACGATGTAACGGAGGCCTGGGGGGCGGAAGGTGCTGGAAAACCGTCTGGTGGAACAGGACGGTACATGGGGAATCGACTTTGAGGATTTTGAGGCCAAGGCGAAGGAGGCCAAAATATTTCTTCTGTGCAGCCCCCACAATCCCCTGGGAATCGTGTGGAGCAGGGAGGAGCTGACCAGAATGGCGGATATCTGTAAGGCCAACGACGTTCTTCTGGTTTCCGACGAGATACATTCTGACCTGGTATTCCATGGAAAAAAGCATATTCCAACAGCCACCTTGTCAGAGGAGACAGCCGGAAGGGTAATCAGCTGTATTTCCGGCACCAAGACCTTTAACCTGGCGGGACTCCAGGCATCCACCACAATCTTCCCCAATCTGGAGATGAAGAAGAAATTTGATGATTTCTGGATGGCCATGGATGTCCACAGAAATAACGCATTCAGCTCCGTGGCAATGGAGGTGGCGTTTAATGAGGGGGAAGAGTGGCTGGAACAGCTGCTTGCGTATCTGGATGGGAATTTTACATTCATAAAGGAATACTGCGGCGCCAACATACCCAAAATCAAGCCTACGGTTCCGGACGCCACATATCTTGTGTGGCTGGACTGCCGTGAACTGAATATGGATAATGAGACCCTGCGTACCTTTATGATTGAGAAGGCAGGGTTGGGACTGAATGAGGGGTATACCTTCGGGCGGAGCCTGTCCGGTTACATGAGACTGAATGCCGCCTGCCCAAGGAGCGTGCTGGAGAAGGCGCTGGGACAGTTAAAGGACGCGGTGGACAGCCTGTAGACCGGGCTGCGCCAAAGGAGAAGGAGGAAGTAAGGGATGAACAAATCAGAAGTATGGAAGAATTACCGTTTTCCAATCATTTTATTGTCAGGCATCATGATTGGCGCCGTCATCGGGGTGATATTCGGCGAAAAGGCAAAGGTTCTGGCTCCCCTGGGAGATATTTTTCTGAACCTGATGTTTACCATTGTGGTACCAATGGTTTTTGTTTCCATATCCAGCGCGGTGGGAAACATGGTGAACATGAAGCGGCTGGGGAAGATACTGGGCAGCCTGGTGATGGTATTTGCGACCACAGGCGCCATCGCGGGTGTCCTGGTGCTGGTGGTAGTGAATGTATTCCCGCCCGCGGCAGGCACCAGCATCCATTTTGCCAGCGCTGAGATGGAGGAAATGAGCGGAATCGGAGAAATGGTGGTGGGAGCGCTGACGGTTGACGATTTCTCAGGGCTTATGAGCAGGAAGAACATGCTGCCCATCATTGTATTTGCCATTCTGTCCGGTTTCTGCGTCAGCGCCTGCGGCGGTGAGGACAGTCCGGTGGGAAGGCTGCTCAATAACCTGAATTCAGTTATCATGAAAATTGTGAGTATTATCATGCTGTACGCGCCGATTGGCCTGGGAGCGTATTTTGCATCCCTGGTGGGAGAGTTCGGCCCCGGCCTGATCGGAGACTACGGACATGCCATGCTGGTATATTATCCCATGTGCATCATTTATTTCATGGCGGCATTTCCGGCATACTCCTACTTTGCGGGAGGAAAAGAGGGTGTGAGGCGTATGTTCAAACATATACTGAATCCCGCGGTCACCGCATTTGCCACCCAGAGCTCCATTGCAGCCCTGCCTGTAAACTGCGAGGCATGTGATAAGATTGGGGTGCCCAGGGATATCAGGGATATCGTCCTGCCCATGGGGGCGACCATGCATATGGATGGTTCCGTGCTCTCCTCCATTGTGAAGATAAGCTTTCTGCTCGGCATATTCGGCCAGCCCTTTACAGGAGCCGGTACCTATGCCATGGCCATGGCGGTCGCTATCCTGAGTTCCTTTGTGCTGTCCGGCGCTCCGGGGG
>JAJQEA010000149.1 GCA_021201905.1 Clostridia bacterium | reverse complement strand
CAGACAGGAGATTGTTAGATGGAACAGATATGTTTAAATATTAACAAAAAAAACTACAATGTGGCAATTGAAAAAAACTGGACGCTGCTCTATGTACTTCGAGAGGAACTGGGGCTGACAGCCGCGAAATGCGGCTGCAATACAGGGGACTGCGGCGCCTGCAAGGTGATTATGGACGGGGAGGCTGTGAATTCATGTCTTGTTCTTGCCAGGAATGCAGTGGGAAAGACCATTGAGACCGTGGAAGGCTTATCGGACGGCGTCCATCTTCATCCTATCCAGCAGGCGTTTATTGACGTGGAGGCGGTCCAGTGCGGTTACTGCACGCCCGGAATGGTCATGTCGGCCAAGGCGCTGCTGGATAAAAATCCCGACCCCACAGAGGCGGAAATAAGGGCCGGTATTTCCAACAATCTGTGCAGGTGCACCGGATATGTAAAAATCGTCAGGGCCATTCAGCTGGCGGCCAGACGGATGCAAAAGGAGGGGAAGTAGAGGATGGAATTACATACGCCCGGAAACGGAGTGATTGGAACGGATGTGCCGGTGAGGGATGCTGCCCTGAAGGTGACCGGACAGTTAAAGTACGTTGGAGACATGACTCTTCCCCATATGCTTCATGCCAAGGTGCTGTTCAGCCCAGTGGCCCATGCCAGAATCAAGTCTATAGACACCAGCCAGGCGGAGCAGCTGGAAGGGGTCTGTGCAGTCGTGTGCTGGAAGGATGCCCCGGACGCCCTGTTCAACAGCTGCGGCGAGGAGATTGACGGGGAGAAAACCGAGCGGGTATTTGACAGCACGGTGCGCTATGTGGGAGACAAGGTGGCTACTGTGGCAGCCGAGACAGCAAAGATAGCGGAACAGGCCCTGAAGCTGATCCGCGTGGAATATGAGGAGCTGCCCTATTATCTGGAGCCGGAGGAAGCGCTTAAGGAGGGGGCATACCCCATCCACAAGGATTCCAATGTGATCGAGGAGGTGGTCCAGGAGGCGGGGGATGTAGAGAAGGGAATGGGGGAAGCGGATTACATCTATGAGGACGACTTTGAAACACCCGCCATCCACCATGGGGCCATTGAGACGCACACATCCCTGGCTGTCTATGAGAGTAACGGCAAGCTCACCGTCTACACGCCCAGCCAGGATGTGTTCGGGCATCGGACCAATCTGTCGCGTATCTTCGGCCTTCCCATGAGCAGGGTGAGGGTGGTGAACCCGGGAATCGGAGGCGGATTCGGCGGGAAGATTGATATGGTGACAGAGCCTGTCACAGCCCTTTTGGCCATGAAAACAGGGCGTCCCGTGCGCCTTGTATACACCAGGAGGGAGGATATTCCCTCATCCAGAAACCGCCACAGCATGAAGCTCCATCTGAAAACAGGCATGAAAAAGGACGGCACCATCGTGGCCCAGGAAATGGATGTGCTTGTGAATGCGGGCGCGTACGCAGGCGGAACCATGAGTATTGTCTGGGCCATGAGCGGTAAATACTTCAAGAACCATAAGACGCCGAACCTGCGGTTTCACGCTGTTCCAGTGTACACAAACACCCCTGTGGCGGGGGCCATGAGGGGCTTTGGCTCCCCCCAGGAGTTCTTTGCCCAGCAGTGCCAGCTGAACCGGATTGCAGGGGAGCTGGGGATGGACATAATCCAGCTGCAGCTTAAGAACCTGGTGGAGCCGGATGGCTTTGACCAGAGGGACGGCCTGCCCCACGGAAATCCCAGGCCCATTGACTGTGTCCTTAAGGGAAAGGAGCTGTCGGGATATGAGGAGGCTGTCAGGGAACAGGAGGCGTCCCGGGACAGCAGGTACCGCATCGGTGTGGGCATGGCCGTGGCTGCCCACGGCAACGGTGTATTCGGGGTAAGACCCGATACCACGGGAGTCATCATCAAGATGAATGAGGATGGGACGGCTGTCATGTTCACCGGCGTCAGCGATATGGGAAATGGCTCCGTGACCACCCAGACCCAGGTGGTCAGCGAGATACTGGGCATTCCCATGTCACATATCGAATGTGTCCAGTCCGACACAGACGCCACTCTCTGGGATATGGGAAATTATTCCAGCCGGGGCACCTTCGTGAGCTGCAGCGCCGCGTTAAAGGTTGCCGGACAGGTGAAAGCAGAGCTTTTGAAGGAGGCTTCCGGTCTGCTGGGGGTGGATGCCGGTGAGTTGGATTTAAAGGACCAGAAGGTTTACCGCATGTTTGAACCGGATACGTCTGCCACCCTGGCAGAGGTGATCAAGTACGCAAAGCAGGCCCACGGCAGGGATATCTGCTGCGCGGACACATTTGCCTCCTGCGCAATGGCCATATCCTACGGAGCCCATTTTGCCAAGGTACAGGTGGATATGGAAAACGGCAGTGTGAATGTGCTGGATTACACGGCAGTCCACGACATCGGCAAGGCGCTCAACCCCATGGGCGTGGAAGGCCAGATCGAGGGCGCGGTCCAGATGGGAATCGGCTATGCCCTGACAGAGGGCTTTATACTGGATGACAAGGGAAAGGTGAAGAATACCACCCTGAAACAGTACCATATGCTGAATGCCCAGGAGATGCCCCCCATTAAAGTGGGGCTGGTGGAACAGATTGAGCAGTCAGGTCCTTTTGGGGCCAAGAGCATAGGCGAGTGTTCCGTGGTGCCTGTGGCGGCAGCTGTGGCAAACGCTGTGTCAAATGCAGTGGGAAAACAGGTGAAGCGGATTCCGGCGAGGCCGGCGGATGTGATGAAGCTGATAGAGAGCTGAGGCGGCGGGAAATGTGAGAAGAGTGCCGGAAAGCATGAGAAATAGACGGGAATATGTGAGTACAAGGCAGAAGAATATTACGGGTGAGGGCCGCAGAAGCGTGTCGGAAATAAATTTCCAAACACACTTCTGCGGCCCTTGCCTGCCATATGTATGGACCTGCCATCAAAAACATACATATAATATATATTTATAGAAGAAACAGCATCAGGAATAACTTCAGAAACAGCATCAGGGACAACTTCAGAAACAACATCAGAAGCAGATGTCTGTCATCTTTTTCGGTACCATCTTATCAGGGCTTCTGTCCGTCCAGCGCTGCAAAATCCCGCAGAAACCGTATGAATTCCCGTTCCCTTTTATTAAGCCGGTAGTCTGCCTGAGTCACAAAATAGAGGTTCAGATACAGGTTTTTATCCCTGATG
>JAJQEA010000232.1 GCA_021201905.1 Clostridia bacterium | reverse complement strand
AGTTTTGACAGGGCGGTTAAGGTTATCCAGGAATTAAATGCGTTGAGATATGGCCGGGAAGAAGACCTCGTTTTGAACATGGTCTATAATCCAGCAGGAGCATTTTTTCCTCCGGCGCAGGGGGCGATGGAGAAAGAATACAAAGTAAAGCTTCTGGGAGATTATGGAATTGTATTTAATCATCTGTTTACAATAACGAATAATCCCACAGGGCGATTTTTTCACTTTCTCCAGAACAGCAGTAATTTGAACAGCTACATGCAAAAGCTGTGCAGTTCTTTTAACCGGTCAACAGTGGAAGGTCTTATGTGCCGTTACCAGGTGTCGGTGGGGTATGACGGTAAACTTTACGATTGTGATTTCAACCAGGCATCCGAGCTGCCTGTTTCGACGGGTGAGACAATCTTTGATTTGGTTGGAAAGCCTTATAGGGCTAGGAAAATATGTTTTGGTAATCATTGTTATGGCTGTACGGCTGGTCAGGGCTCCAGTTGTGGAGGAGCAACGGAAGCATAAATAATGATGTATAAATATAGACTGTAATGATAAGGGGTGTCACGTTCGTGTGGGCAGCCCTTATTTATCGTTCTGAATTCCGATTTTATATCCAGCAGACTGTCGGAATATGTTTGGGAAGAAGATGGGAACATCCCTGCACTACTATCTGTCGGTAAAACCGCAGATATTGATAAGGCGGGAGCCTTTGAGGTGTGGCGTATATATGTTTCTAAAGAGGCGCAGGGAAAAGGAATCAGTAGCAGCCTTCTATCTTTAGCAGAGCAGCAGGCAAAAGATTCTGCTTTTCATGAAATTATAATATGGGCCTTTCGGGATAACATTCATGACATTTCATTGTGATGATTGTAATCACGTGTGTCGTGCTGGCTGGATGCAGCAAAGGTGTGGGACATAGAAGTCTGTTTATGTTGAGAAACCTCATTCATGTTCTGGAGATTAAAAAGGGAGGAATTATGAACCGAGAAGAATTTGATTACTGGAGGGAGATAACTGCGAGCTCCTCCTACCGGTGGCAGGAGGATACAATTACTCGTCTAAACGGGCGAGGCGCGCTCTATTATATGGGTGGTGAATCAGGAGCTTTTATCAGAATGTCACCAGAGGGAATGCTGAAAATGGGAACTTACGAGGAGGCCATTCCCCATATTGGAGAAGCCTTCTTCACAGTAAAAGCTGAGAAAAGCTGCGGTAGTTTTAATGCGGCATTCCAATTCGCGTGCCAATTAGGCGGCAGAAAGTTTTTGGAAGATATGTTCTCGAATGACAAGCTTCCGCGTAATATGCTACAGTCTGCTCAGTCAACAATAGTCCAATCAGATCAACTGTCCCAGAATACGGAGGAGGCAAATATGAAAAATGATTCTGCAATCAGCATGTAAAAATAAAATTGTTGCTTATTACGCTGATATCCAACAATTTTCAAAAAGAGGCATGGTAGAAGGCGATGGATGAGGTAGAAGTTGTGATATAGATGATGCTTGTAGTTTTTTGGGACAAAATACGCATAAATGTAGATGACACCCCCTGGTATATATCCTTTAACAGACTTGAAATATGGTCTGCTTTTATTTTGAAATATCTTGTAAAGGAAACTTGACAAAACCAATACAATATGATACCTTTAAGTTGTAAAGGAAACTTGACAACTCGAGGAGGCTTTGCTATTGGAAAATAAAGTTGAATTATTGAGAAAGCAAAATGGAATTAGTCAAGAATCATTTGCAAAAGCAATGAGAGTTTCAAGACAAACAATAAGCTCAATTGAAAATGGAAAATACAATCCATCCCTGGAGCTTGCTTTTGCGATTGCAGATTATTTTGGAATGAGCATTGAAGAAATTTTTACTTATGAAAGGAAGGTATAGTAATGAAAAATCAATTAAAATCTAGTATCCTATTTTTCTGTTTAGGGATAGCTTTTTTGATATTAGCATTTATTTTTCCGAATATCAGCATATTTGTGGGCTTTGTTGGTGGTTGTTTTGGACCTGCAATATTGATGCTTTATAAATATCTATATTGGAGAAAAAGACCAGAGGAATATGAAGAAAAAATTAAAAATGATACCATAGAATTGTACGATGAGAGAAAAGAAATGATTAGGGGCAAAGCATTAAGAGTATCCACCTTAGTGAATTGGTGCTTACTATCAATTTTTATAGTTACAATAGCACTATTAGGTCAATTTGGGATAATTGATAATGAGATTTCAAGATATATTGTCATGGGAATAGCTGGTTATTGGCTAACTTCCTTTGTGATAATGCAGATCATATACAAATGGTTAAGCAAAAAATACTGATTCATCACATAAGCATTTGGCGTAGTACATCTTACTGAATTAAGGTATCCTACGCCATAGTTATTTTCAATAGTGACAAGCAGGGCCAGTGCATATGCGCTTGCGATTTTCTCCGAAAATTCAATAGTACTATTGTTTTACTAATATCATCAGGATGATAGCAGAAGGATTTTTGTCTTAAAAAGGAACAGAAAGGGTTATTAAAAGCAGGGATATTTCATCAATTACAAAACAGGTGCCTCCTTGCCCAGTGTATTAATTTTTCTCTGCAAAGGAATATCACCTTCTGGCATGAAATTTGCTTCTAAAAATAGTATATTAATAATTAGGAGGCATGAGATGATGAAATTAACAAATGAACCAATGGTGCGATTGGAGAGCGGAGCATACATACCAGCTAAATCTTATGAGGGGGATTTGGAGGTTGCCCGGGGAAATACATTATCTGCCCGGATTCTTGATGCTCATAACATATCGGGTAATCCCCATGAACTGCATTTGAAGTTTGATTTGCTGGCAAGTCCGGATGATAACTATACCAGTATTCTGCAGGAAGTCCGGGCGATGGAGTGCAGGAAGTTCAAGCTTCCATGGTATTTCTCTAATTGCCACAATGCTTTGGCATGTACCGGAGGTACCATCAATAATGATGATCATGTGTTTGGATTTGACTGTGTAAAGAAATACGGCGGTATTTATCTGCCGCCATATAGCGCGGTGATTCACCAGTATATGAGAGAACAAGTGGCGGCGGGTGGTCAACTGATACTTGCCAGTGACAGTCATACCCGTTATGGATGCCTGGGGGCTATGGGAATTGGGGAAGGAGGCACTGAGGTTGCCAGACAGGCAATGGGAGGAACCTATGATATAAGGAGACCACAGGTG
>JAJQEA010000016.1 GCA_021201905.1 Clostridia bacterium | reverse complement strand
CCCCCACCGCCCGCCCCCCAGACCCCCGCGCGCTCGCCCCGCCAAGCCGGATGTGTATTTGAATGTGAATTAGGGGGCGCAGACAGACTCTAGCACATTTTTAACTAAAGCAAACATAAACTGAGCAAAAATGTCCTGTAGACCACAGGGCATTTTTTTAAATCTCTTAAAAGTGTACAGATGGGTGCCAAGCAAGTCCAGAGCAGGTTGTGGTATATTGGAACCATCAAAAACATATGGAGGAGGATTTACAATATGAAAAAGAAATTGTTAGTGACCATGCTTACATTAGCTATGGCAGGCAGCCTTATGGCATGTGGAAGCAAGGAGGGAGCCGCTCCTGCTTCAGAGGCAAAGACAGAGGCGCAGGCCGACACAAAGGCGGAGGACGCCAAAGCAGAGGATACCAAGGCTGAGACAGAAGCAGCAAAGGACGGGGCTGCATCCGGCGAAAAGCACCTGGTGGGCGTGGCAATGCCAACCAAGGACCTGCAGAGATGGAACCAGGACGGAAGCAACATGAAGGCAGAGCTGGAGGCAGCGGGATATGAGGTAGACCTTCAGTATGCCAGCAACGATGTACAGACCCAGGTATCCCAGGTGGAGAATATGATTTCCAACGGCTGTGAGATGCTGGTAATTGCATCCATCGACGGAAGCTCTCTGGGCGAGCCACTGGGACAGGCAAAGGAAGCAGGCATACCTGTTATTTCCTATGACAGACTTCTGATGAACTCTGACGCCGTTACATACTACGCAACCTTTGACAACTACATGGTAGGACAGAAACAGGGCGAATATCTGGTAGAGGCCCTTGGATTAGAGGAGAACGACGGACCGTTCAACATCGAGATGTTTACCGGCGACCCGGCTGACAATAACTGCAACTTCTTCTTCGGCGGAGCAATGGACGTGCTCCAGCCATACATTGACAGCGGAAAGCTGGTTGTAAAGTCCGGACAGACCACATTTGAGCAGGTGGCAACCGCTAACTGGGATTCAGAGAAGGCACAGAACAGAATGGATACCATCATCGCAGGAAATTACTCTGACGGAACCGTTTTGAACGCAGTGCTCTGCTCCAACGACTCCACCGCACTGGGTGTTGAGAATGCCCTTGCATCCTCCTATACCGGCGAATATCCAATCATCACCGGCCAGGACTGCGATATCGCCAATGTGAAGAACCTGGTTGCCGGAAAGCAGGCAATGTCCGTATTCAAGGATACACGTACCCTGGCTTCACAGGTGGTTAAGATGGTGGATGCCATTATGCAGGGCGGAGAGGCAGAAGTAAACGATACCAAGTCTTATGACAACGGCACAGGCGTAATCCCCACATATCTCTGCGAGCCGGTTGTTGTCACAATCGATAATTACAAAGAAATGCTGATTGATTCCGGTTACTATACGGAAGACCAGTTAAAGTAATCAGATGGACCGGTGAAACAGGCCGGAAAAGATGAGAACCACACAGGCGGGGAGAAATACCCGCCTGTATGGTTGTAGGAGGGATAGAATGACAGAGATACTTTTGGAAATGAGAAATATCACCAAGACCTTCCCCGGAGTAAAAGCCCTTGACAATGTAAACCTGAAGGTGGAAAAGGGAGAAATCCACGCGCTGGTGGGGGAAAACGGAGCCGGTAAATCCACTCTCATGAACGTGCTCAGCGGCATATATCCCTACGGCACATATGAGGGCGACATCATTTACGACGGTCAGGTGTGCAAGTTTGATAAAATCAGTGACAGCGAGGAAAAGGGAATCGTCATCATCCACCAGGAGCTGGCGTTGATTCCATATATGTCCATTGGCGAGAACATGTACCTTGGAAATGAAAAAGGAAAGAAGATGGCAATTAACTGGGACCAGACATACGACGAGACCGACCGCTATTTAAAGACAGTGGGCCTTAACGAGTCCTCCCATACTTTGATCAAGGATATCGGAGTGGGTAAGCAGCAGCTGGTGGAGATAGCCAAGGCCCTTGCGAAAAAGGCCCGGCTGCTGATTCTGGACGAGCCAACTGCTTCCCTCAACGAGGATGATTCCAAAGCCCTGCTGGAGCTGCTTCTCAAATTCAAGCAGGAGGGCATGACATCCATCATTATTTCCCACAAGCTCAATGAGATCGCGTATGTGGCGGACAAGATAACAGTCATCCGCGACGGCTCCACCATAGAGACGCTGGACAAACAGACAGACGACATCTCAGAGGACCGGATCATAAAGGGCATGGTGGGACGTGAGCTGACAGACCGGTTCCCCAGGAGGGAGAACGTAAGTATCGGCGGCACTGCCCTGGAGGTCGGGGACTGGGTGGTATACCATCCCCTGTACTCGGACAGAAAGGTGGTGGACCATGTTTCCCTTCATGTAAACAAGGGAGAAGTGGTGGGAATCTGCGGCCTTATGGGCGCGGGGCGTACAGAGCTGGCCATGAGCATTTTCGGAAAGAGCTACGGAACCAATATATCAGGACAGCTTTACATCGAGGGAAAAGAAGTCCATCTGAATACGGTGCAGGATGCCATAGGCCATAAAATCGCATATGTGACCGAGGACAGGAAGGGGAACGGCCTTATCTTGTCCAATCCCATCCGTGTAAACACCACCCTTGCCAACATGGGGGCGGTCAGCAGCCATGGAGTCATAGACAAGGATAAAGAATACATGGTGGCTGTGGAGTACAAGGATAAGCTGAAAACAAAATGTCCTGGAGTGGAACAGAACGCAGGTAATTTAAGCGGCGGCAACCAGCAGAAGGTGCTTCTGGCAAAATGGATGTTCACAGAGCCAGATGTGCTGATTCTGGATGAGCCCACAAGGGGAATCGACGTAGGCGCGAAATACGAGATATACTGCATCATAAACCGTCTGGTGGAGGAGGGAAAGTCCGTCATCATGATATCGTCGGAGCTTCCCGAGGTGCTGGGCATGTCCGACCGCATTTATATCATGAATGAGGGCAGGCTGGCCGGGGAAGTGGACGCTTCGGAGGCTACCCAGGAATATATTATGTCCTGTATTCTTAAAGCTGATAAAGGAGAGTAGACCATGGATCAAAAGCTGAAAATATCAGAGATTCTGAAAAAATATACAATGATTATCGCTCTTGCGGTCATCATCATACTGTTTACCGTGAACACGGGAGGCAAGATGCTTCTTCCCCAGAACGTAAACAACCTGATTGCCCAGAATGCCTATGTATTTATCCTGGCTACCGGTATGCTGTTCTGTATCCTCACCGGAGGCAACATTGACCTGTCCGTTGGTTCCGTGGTGTGCTTCGTGGGCGCCATCGGAGGCAAGATGATGGTGGAAATGGGCATCAGCCCCTACCTCACACTTATCGCCATGGCCATCATGGGAATGCTGGTGGGAGCATGGCAGGGATTCTGGATTGCCTATGTCAGGATTCCTCCTTTTATCGTTACCCTGGCAGGCATGCTGATGTTCAGGGGACTTTCCAATGTGGTGCTCCAGGGAATGACGCTGGCCCCCATACCGGACCAGTTCCTGGTGCTGTTCAACACCTATGTGCCGGATTTCTTCGCGGTGGAGGGATTTAACCTGACCTGCTTCCTGGTGGGCGTTATTGCCTGTGTTGTCTATGCCTTTATCGTGTTCAACGGAAGGAGACAGAAGCTGGCAAAGGGATATTATGTGGAGCCTCTTACGGGAGTTGTGATCAAAATGGCAGTCATCTGCGTCGTCCTTCTCTCCTTCATGTTCCGTCTGGCCCAGTACAAGGGGATTCCCAACGCTCTTATCTGGGTTGCGGTCATCATCGGTATCTACAGCTATATTGCCTCCAAGACAACCACAGGCCGTTATTTCTACGCTGTGGGCGGAAATGAAAAGGCAACCAAGCTTTCCGGTATCAATACCAACCGTGTATATTTCCTGGCCTACCTGAACATGGGACTTCTGGCAGCCATCGCTGGCATGGTTACAGTGGCCAGACTGAACTCCGCCAACCCCACGGCTGGAAACAGCTATGAGATGGACGCCATCGGCGCCTGCTTTATCGGCGGCGCTTCCGCATACGGCGGCACCGGCACAGTGCCTGGCGTTATCGTGGGCGCAACCCTTATGGGCGTGCTGAATCTGGGCATGAGTATCATGGGCGTGGACCAGAACCTGCAGAAGGTGGTCAAGGGCGGCGTTCTCCTGGCAGCCGTTATCTTTGATGTGGTGAGTAAGAGGAAGTCATTTATTGTTAAATAAACATGTGTGAACATATTTGATATGAGATGGAAAAAAATACCCTGGAGCCGTTGTCTTTAAGCCTGCTCCAGGGTATTTTCCTTAAGAAATGAATCTGTGTCATGTATAATATGATGTATGTGAAAAGAAAAGCGCAGGATGATACAAAGAAGTAAAAAGAAGTTAAAAGAGTGCGCTGCAGCATACAAAGGAGATACGATATGACAAAGGAAAAACTTGCATTGGAAATCATAGACCGCCTGAAAAAAGAATATCCCGATGCAGGCTGTACTCTGGACTATGACCATGCGTGGAAGCTGCTGGTCAGTGTGCGTCTGGCGGCACAGTGTACAGATGCAAGGGTGAATGTGGTGGTTGAGGACCTTTACGCCAAATATCCGGATGTGGATGCCCTGGCAGAGGCGGATGTGGAAGATATTGAGCGGATAGTGAAGCCCTGCGGCCTGGGACACAGCAAGGCCAGGGACATAAGCGCCTGCATGAAGATACTGAAGGAACAGTATGGAGGTAAGGTGCCGGATGATTTTGACGCCCTGTTAAAGCTTCCCGGAGTGGGAAGAAAGAGTGCCAACCTGATTGTGGGGGATGTGTTTGGAAAACCTGCCATTGTCACAGACACACACTGTATCCGCCTGGTGAACCGCATGGGGTTGGTGGACGGAATCAAGGAGCCCAAGAAGGTGGAAATGGCTTTGTGAAAGCTTGTACCGCCTGAGGAGGGCAGCGATTTCTGCCACAGGCTGGTATTCCATGGCCGGGACATCTGCACGGCCAGGACAAAACCACACTGTGAGTCGTGCTGTCTCAATGATATCTGCAAAAAAGCGGGAGTGGAATAAAGCAGGAGTGGAATAAAGTGTTGCAGGGATGGAAAAAAATGGGACTTGAAAAAGATTTATGAAAAAGCTCTCCGGGCGTATGATGCGGCCGGAGAGCTTTTTTAGCTTAAAGAGGTAAGCTTAATTGTGGAAACAGGACAATGGAACACAGGAAAAGTATACAAATGGGGGCACACTCCATCTGCACAGAACTCACAAAGTTTTTAAAGGAAAAAGTTCTCGTTTGAAATTCATTTTAGGAAAATGGTAATATAGAGGCAGGGATAATCCGCAATAATCACGGATGAGGAAGGACCATGTATGATGAGTCGGGAACAGTCAATGCTTTTGCAGGAAGGTGAGAAGATGAAAAATGAATTCGTAAAACATGTGAAGTATGGAGCTGGAAGGGTGGAGGAACTGGATCAGAACCATATGGTGGTTTTATTTGAAGGTGAAACCGGGAGAAAGGTATTTCCATATCCCGATGCCTTTGAGCACTTTTTGTGTTTTGACAATCCCATTCTTCAGGAGCGGGCAGAGGCTGCGGCTATGAAGTTAAAGAAGAAGCAGGCAGAGGAAGCAAAAAAGCGTCTTGTGGTCTATCAGTTATATGAGGCAAAAAGGAAACAGGAGCAGACGGAATTGTTGAAGAAAAGAAGGAAGGCGACGAGAGAACGGCTGGCAAGGGAAAAGAAGTCCGGTGTGATTTAACCCAAGGCATTTGAGGGGACGTGAAACTGGTGAACCGGGATTTGGAGGAAGAACGGACAGAGGAACCTGTATAAAGGCAACGCCGGTTTCTGTAAAAAGGGTATTGACTCTCACGTAACGTGATAGTGTACAGTAATGGTAAGAGATAAAGCTGATACGGATACTCCGCTGCCGGCAGATAATCATTGGCGGAAGCTCTGAGAATGGAGGAAGGATGATTGATATGATGACTGTTAAACAGGTGTCCTCACTGACAGGCATCAGCACAAGGACATTGCAGTTTTATGATGAAATCGGCCTGTTTAGGCCTACTCAGGTGACCGAAGCAGGATACAGGATGTATGATGAAAATGCGTTGGCGGTGCTGCAGCAGATTCTGTTTTTTAAGGAACTGGATTTTTCATTAAAGGAAATAAAGGCCATTATGGAGAGTCCTTTGTATGACAGAAAGGCCGCGTTTGAAAAACAGAGAGAGCTGATTCAGATGAAGCGGGACAGGTTAAACGGGCTGCTGGAGCTGTTGGACAGACTTATAAGAGGAGAGAGAAGTATGGATTTCAAAGAATTTGATATGAGCGGATATTTCAGCCTTTTGGCAGATTATAAAAGGACACATATGGATGAAATCGTAAAGCAGCTGGGCAGTATGGAGAGCTTTGACGAAATGATTTCTGAGTTAAAGGCCAATGAAAATCACATTGCGCAGATGGCAGTAAAACAATACGGCAGTATTGAGAAGTTTACAAAGGCCATGAAGGAAAATTTGCAGCATTTCCTGGAAGATGGGCCTGAGTTTACACAGAAAGAGGCAGAGGAGGCCATGGATAAAACAGATGCGCTGACAAGGAAGCTTACAGCGGATTTGAATAAGGATGCCGGATCGGCCGAGATACAGGAGACAGCCGGTGAACTGGTATCACTTATCAATGAAAGCAATAGCGGAGTGGATATGGGCAGTGATTACTGGTCCTTCATGGTCAACAATTATATGACCAACCCTGCGTTCCGGGAAATAACAGATAGAAAATACGGGGAAGGCGCATCGGAGTTTATGGGGAGAGCGTTAAAGGTGTATTTCGGTATGGACTAAGAGGCGGTTGTGTGCTATATTAGAGCATAATATTCTGCTGCCAGTCAATCATGCTGCGCACATCCCTTATATGTGCATGAAAGGAGAGGAACCTTATGAAGAATTCCAGAACCGTAAGAATGGAGACAAAGCGGCTGGTGCTGCACCCTTATGTGATAGAGGATGCCGGCGCCATGTTCAGAAACTGGGCAAACGATCCCCAGGTCACGAAGTTCCTCTCCTGGGAACCTCACAAGGATGTGGAGGAGACAAAGAAAATTCTGGAGGGATGGATAGCGTCCTATGAATCCAAGGATTTTTACAACTGGGCCATAACGTGGAAGGAAGATGAGGGCAATGTCATTGGAAGCATCTCTGCCCCGCAGATTGACCTGAAAGCCGGACGGGTGACGGTCGGCTACTGCCTGGGCAGGAAGTGGTGGGGGAACGGAGTCATGAAGGAGGCGTTTGCGGAGCTGATTCGGTTCTTCTTCGAGGTGGAGGGCGCCAACCGCGTGGAGGCCCGGCACGACACGCGCAATGTGAACAGCGGAAAGGTCATGGTGGCCTGCGGGCTTAAAAAGGAAGGGCTCCTGCGCCAGTATGGGTGGAATAATCAGGGGATATGCGATGAGTGTATCTATGGGATGGTGGCTTCGGATTATTTCGAAGGGAAAGAAATTTTGAAGGGAAAATAAATAAGGGAAATAAATAGGAAAAATAGAATGTTGTGTTTGGACAGTCAGGTACGGATGGTGTGCCTGGCTGTTTTTTTGTAGTAATAACAGGTATGTTTTGTGCGTGTAATAGAGCGTGGTTCGTTAAATTATTAATTAACATATTACTATTTCCAAATAATTGTATTTAAACATATTATGTTTAATGCATAAAAATATAAGATATGCATAAAAATGACTATAAAATACTAGATAACCACGCTGAAAATAGTAAAATATGACGAAAAATATTGACATATAAGGACGAAAATAGTATTATTTTACTATAATAATTCTGAGAATCAGTAATGTATCCGGATACAATAAATAATACCTTTTTGGAATTATTAATAAGATGTTTGCTTAGAGAAAGGATAAAATTATGAGCAGAGATTTACAGGGAAGAGTGGCAATTGTAACTGGATCCGGGCGTGGCATTGGATTGGGGATTGCGAAGAAGCTTTCTGAAAAAGGGGCTTCGGTAGTGATATCAGATGTAAATGAGGAAAATGCCAGGAATGGCGTGGCTGAGATAGAAGCAATGGGTGGAAAGGCAATCTATGTATTGGCTGATGTTTCTAAATATGAGGATGCACGGAATCTGATTGATACCACAATCAAAGAGATGGGAAGCCTTGATATACTGGTGAATAATGCGGGAATCAACAAAGACAGAATGCTTCACAAGATGTCTGTGGATGATTGGAATGCCGTGATTGCAGTGAACCTGACGGGAGTATTTAACTGTATGAGGGCAGCCGTTAATTACATGAGGGAGAGGGAGTATGGACACATCATCAACATATCCTCGGCATCCTACCTTAACGGAAACATCGGCCAGGCAAACTATGCGGCAGCCAAGGCTGGAGTGGTGGCCCTTACAAAGACCTGCGCAAAAGAAAATGGAAAGAAAAATATTACATGCAATGCCATTGTGCCTGGATTTATCGATACGGAGATGACCAGAGGAGTACCGGAGAAGGCTTGGGATATCATGGTTGGAAAGATTTCCATGGGACGTGCGGGTACGCCGGAAGATATCGGAAATATGATTGCGTTTTTGGCGTCAGACGAGGCAGCGTATATTACACAGGGTGTATTTGAAGTAGGCGGCGGAATGGTACTGTAGGGGGAGGAAAAAATGAACGAACATATTGTGATTGTATCCGGATGCAGAACTGCGGTGGGTAAATTTGGAGGAGCGTTAAAGGATCTGGAAGCAACGGATCTTGGTGGTATCGTAATTAAGGAAGCCGTTAAGCGGTCTGGCCTTAAACCGGAAGATATTGAAGAGGTGGTATATGGGTGTGTGGGGCAGGCAGCGGAGAATGCATTTGCTGCAAGGCTGGCGTCGGTGAAGGCGGGAATCCCTTATGAAGCAACCGCATTGACAGTCAACCGTCTGTGTTCATCTGGTCTCCAGGCTGTCGTTACAGCTGCTCAGGAAATCGAAAGTGGCATGTGTGAGATCGCTGTGGCGGGCGGATGTGAAAGTATGACGAATATTCCTTTTTATCTGAGAAAGGCCCGGTATGGATACCGTATGGGCCATGGAGAGCTGGAGGATGGACTGATTACGGCCCTGTCTGATCCGTTTACGCGCAGCCACATGGGTATTACAGCTGAGAATGTTGCTAATCAGTATAATGTAACCAGACAGGAGCAGGACCGCTGGGCAGCGCTCAGCCAGCAGCGCGCAAGCAAGGCTCAGGAAGATGGGAAATTCGACAGCGAAATCGTACCTATCGAAGTAAAGGTGAGCAAAAAGGAAACCAAGATTTTCGATAAAGATGAGCATGTACGTCCGGGAACAACAGCGGAAAGCCTGGCAAAACTGCGTCCGGCTTTTAAGGAGGACGGAAGCGTAACAGCGGGGAATGCAGCGGGAATCAATGATGCGGCGGCAGCTGTGGTGCTCATGAAGGAATCCAAAGCAAACGCTTTGGGATTAAAACCCTTAGTCCGTCTTGTGGATGTGGCAGCGGCGGGAGTGGATCCATCCATCATGGGAATCGGACCCGTGCCGGCATTCAGGAAATTGCTGAAGAAGACAGGGATTGGCAAAGAAGAAATAGGACTCATTGAACTGAACGAGGCATTTGCCGCACAGGCAGTGGCCTGTATAAAGGAACTGGAGCTGGATGAGAATATTGTCAATGTAAACGGAAGCGGGATTTCCCTTGGACATCCCATCGGAGCCACAGGATGCATCATTACCATTAAGCTGATTAACGAGATGATTCGCCGGAAGGTAAGATACGGAGTATCCACGTTATGCATTGGAGGAGGCCAGGGCCTTGCCGTGTTATTTGAACTCTGCTCCTAAGGGCAGATAAATAAACAGATAAGGGTGTGCTGACGCAAATAGCACAGAGAATGGAGACCATTATGAGAAAACCTATATTTGTTTCGGCACAGGAAGCGGTTGGAATGATTCAGGATCATTCGACATTATGTACCATTGGGATGACATTGGTATCTGCCAGTGAAACTGTGCTGAAGGCAATTGAACAGAAATTCCTGGACACAGGTACGCCGCGGGGCCTTACATTATTCCATACCTGCGGCCAGTCTGACAGAAAGGACGGAATAGCCCATCTGGCCCACGAAGGCCTGGTAACGAAAGTCATAGGAGGGCATTGGGGTCTTTGTCCTCCTTTCATGGAAATGATTTCAGAAAACCGCCTGGAGGCATACAATCTTCCCCAGGGGCAGATGGCCAACATGTTCCACAGTATGGCGCTGCACGAACCTGGAAAACTGAGCAAAATCGGACTGGGTACCTTTGTGGATCCCAGGATTGAAGGGGGAAAGATGAACTCCAGGACCATGGACAAGGAAGATATAGTGGCAGTGGTAACTGTGGATGGAGAAGAATATATGCAGTATCGTGAAGTGCCCATTGACACACTGGTCATACGGGGGACCTATGCGGATGAAGCCGGGAATATCAGTACGGAAGAAGAAGCAATGGTTCTGGAGGTTCTTCCCGCTGTCATGGCTGCCAAAAGGTTTGGAGGAAAGGTAATCTGTCAGGTGAAGCAGGTTGTCCGGACCGGCACCCTGGATCCAAAACGGGTGGCAGTACCGGGAGTCATGGTAGATGCAGTGGTTGTTTGTGAAAATCCCATGGAGGAGCATAAGCAGACATCCTCCTGGTATTTTGACCCGTCCTACAGCGGTCAAATCCATACTCCCCTCAGAACCACAGCCTCTATTCCGCTCAACATAAGGAAAGTCATTGGCCGCCGCGCCGCCATGCTTCTTAAAAGTGATGTCATCATAAATGTGGGTACCGGTATCCCCAATGATGTCATAGGTCCCATACTGGCGGAGGAAGAGGTTCAGGATGATGTGATGCTTACGGTTGAGTCCGGCATATATGGAGGTGTACCGGCCGGAGGGATTGACTTTGGTATTTCGTGCAGCCCCCAGGCACTGATTCCCCATGACAGGCAGTTTGAATACTATACAGGGGCCGGG
This sequence comes from Clostridia bacterium, assembly GCA_021201905.1. Taxonomy (GTDB): domain Bacteria; phylum Bacillota; class Clostridia; order Lachnospirales; family Lachnospiraceae; genus Enterocloster. The sequence continues at coordinate 17,723 of JAJQEA010000016.1, read as the reverse complement.
ATTGATTATACATTCATGGGTGCAGGGGAAATGGACACACAGGGGAATGTGAATGCAACCAAAATGGGAGCTGTTGCAGCCGGCGCCGGTGGATTCATAGACATCACCAGCACGGCAAAGAATGTGGTATTCTGTTCCACCTTTACAGGAGGCGGAATCAAGGTGGATTTTGACGAGCATGGAATAAAAATCCTCCAGGAAGGCCGGTTCAGGAAGCTGGTAAAGAAGGTCCAGCAGATATCTTATAACGGAAAAATGGCGGTTTCCAGAGGGCAGAATATGTTTTACGTCACAGAGCGGGCGGTGTTCCAGCTGACCGAGGATGGTCCCATGCTGATTGAGATTGCCAGGGGAGTGGATCTGGAACGGGATATACTGGCCAACATGGAGTTTCGTCCGCTGATGGCCGGACATATAAAAGAAACTCCGGTACACATATACAGAGAGGGGCCGTTTGGTTTAAAGAAAATCATAAACGGATGACAGGTGATGGTTATGGAACATATGAAGCTTCATCATGTGGGAATTGTCATGAATTCCCAGGAAAGGGCAGACCGGTTTATGGAAAAATTCGGTCTGGAAACAGATTATATGGAATATGTGGAGTCCTACAAATCCAATTGCCTTTTTACAAAGCATAAGGACGATGAGACACCCATTGAACTGGTGATACCTTTGGAGGGTGTCCTGGCTACCTATAATAATGGAAAAGGAGGGATGCATCACATCGCCTTTGAAGTGGAGGATGTGGAAGAAGTCAAAAAGAAGTATGAGGCAGAGGGGATGAAACTTCTGGAAGAATCAGCAGTACCGGGTGCGGGAGGAATTATTGTAAACTTCCTCCGTCCCAGATTTGGAGAAGGAATCCTGGTGGAATTTGTACAGAAGTTGAAGAAATGAATTGGAGGAAAAAACTATGATGAGAAGATATGGTTTCTTGGCAATGGCAGCAGTATTACTATTGGCGGGGTGTGGAAAAAAGGACGCGGGCAGTGTTGAACAGACGGCAAAACCGGCATCAGGAGAGACATATACGCTGAAGATTGGCAATACGGTTTCTGATATCGATCCATTTAATGTTGCGTACAGGGAGTTCGAGGAAGAGGTGGAAAAGGCTTCCGAAGGCCGTATACAGGTTGAACTGTTCACCAGCGGTTCCATTGGCGAGACCGATGCCGACGTGCTGGACAAGGTACGCTCCAATACCCTTCAGATGGGCAATACCACACCCAATTGCTTTGCCGACCTTTCCGGAATGTCTGAGTACTATGTATATGGAATTCCGTATCTGATGTCCACGGACGATGAACTGAATGCGGTGGCCGAGAGTGAGTGGTTTATGGGATTGAACAAAGACTTTACAAAAGCAACAGGCGTAAAGGTATTTGACGGCGGTGTGAACATGGGATGGTTTGGTTTTTCAGCCACAGGTAAGGAAATTTATCAGATTGCCGACTTAAAGGGAATGGCAATCCGAATCAATCAGACCAACCAGATGATTGCCCTGTCTGAAGGCGCCGGAATCAATCCTCAATTCATTGCATTTTCAGAGGTGTATACAGCATTAGCCCAGGGTACTGTGGATGGTATGGTGACCAATGTGCCGTTATTTTATTCCAATGGTTTTTATGACCAGTTAAAGAGTATACTGACCACACACTGCGGTGAGAGTTATCATTTTTATATTATAAATGATAAGTTTTACAATTCGCTGCCCGATGACTTAAAGCCTGTTATAGATGAAAATGTGGAAAAGCTGATCGCCAGGACAAGAGAATTGGAAGTGGACTATCTGGAAGAAGCAATCGGGAAAATGAGAGAAAAGAATGTGATTGTGACAGAAGCATCCAAGGAGGATGAGGATATGCTGAGACAGATTTCCGTGGATAAAGTGTGGTGGGATGAGAATGTCTCTCTTACATCCAAAGAAAATGTGAAAAAGGTTCTGGAGATCCTTGGCCGCACCGATGAAGCTCAGTAACTGACTTTTGATTCAGGAGGAGCATATGAAGGCTTATTATAACGAGAATAAATTTTATAATCACCTGGAAGAATGGGTGGGTGCTGTTCTTCTGACGGTCATGGTAGTGATGCTTTTTGTACAGGTAGTCATGAGATACATATTTAAAGCATCTGCTGCGTGGATTTCAGAATATTCACTCTATATGTTTATGTATTTTGTATTTCTGGCATGCAGCGGGGCTTTCCTCAGAAATGACCATATTCAGATAGTGGCTGTCATTGACAAACTTCCGGGGAAAATAAAAGAGGCTGCCCATTTGTTCCTGTATGTAGTTGACTTCTTTTTTGTCACTGTTGTGGGATATTATGTTTTTCTGAGGGTGGTTGACCAGTTTCAGATGAAGACCGTATCCATCACCCAGTTTCCGCTGTGGATTATGTCGGCATCGCTTTTTGTGGGAATGGGGGCCTCCGCTATCCGGTGCCTCATGAATATTTACTTTATCATACGTTATGAATTTATCAGTGGCAGGGAGGGAGAATAGATGGCTGGTACAATTTTAATTGGCGGTTTGTTTGTGCTGGTATTTATGGGATTTCCCATAGCCATTGCATTGGGGCTTGTATGCTGCCTGTATTCGAATCTGTTTGGCACCATAGATATGTCGCTGATTGTGGAATCTTTCCTCAATGGCACCAACAGCTTTACCCTTCTGGCCATCCCGTTTTTCATTCTTTCGGGAGAGCTAATGATTGAGGGAGGAATCTCCCAGAGGCTGATTAATTTCTGCATGAGCCTTGTTAAAGACAGGCCGGAGGGACTTGCGATTGTTACAATCATTGCCAGCATGTTCTTTGCGGCCATATCAGGCTCAGGCCCTGCCACGGTTGCCTGTATCGGAGGTATCATGATTCCGCAGATGATCCGTGCCGGGTACAGCAAGGAGTTTTCCACGGCAGCCGCGGCGGCCGGAGGGGCGTTGGGGCCTATTATTCCTCCCAGCATTCTGCTTTTGCTGTATGGGGTGGCGACAAACACATCGGTTGCAAAGCTGTTTCTGGCAGGGGCTCTTCCGGGAATCCTTCTTGGTATAGCAATGATTATAGTTGCAAAGAAGATATCGGTAAAGGAAAAATATGTGCCCTGTGCTGAAGTGAAGGCAGAACTGCAAACAGTGTATGATATGGGATTCTGGCATAATTTTAAGGAAGCTATCTGGGCTTTGCTGGTACCAATCATTATTCTGGGCGGTATTTATTCCGGTGTTTTTTCACCTACTGAGGCATCGGTTGTGGCCTGTGTGTATGCGCTTTTTGCCGGTATGTTCATTTATAAGGACTTGAAGATAAAGAACCTTCCGGGGGTCTTTATGAGGGCCGCCAAGAGCTGCAGTTTTATTGTCATTATTTCTTTCTCCACGGCATTTGCAAAGCTGCTGACCCTGGAGGGGGTAACCTCGTCCATAGCGAACGGCGTCCTGGACATGACTACAAATAAGTATCTTATCCTGATATTGATTAACGTACTGCTCCTTGTGGTGGGGATGATTATGGATGCGGCTCCGGCCACCATTATTCTCAGCCCGATTCTGTTAAAAATTGTCCAGCCTCTGGGTGTGGATCCGATTCAGCTGGGTGTTATTATTGTAATGAATCTGTCTATTGGCATGATTACACCGCCGGTAGGAATCAATCTGTTTGTAGGGTGTAAAATCAGTAAAATACAGTTGGAGAGCACCCTGAAATTCGCATTGCAGCTCCTGGTATATATGCTGGTGGTGCTGGCGTTGACCACTTATATTCCGGCCATAAGCCTTTTCCTTCCGCAGCTGCTTACATAATCAGGCGTGATGCTCCTGCTGTCAGCGGGGAAACTTGCGGTTTAAAACAGCTGATGTTATAATTTGGTAAGACGAGCTGGCAGGGGGGAGGATGGCAATGGGAGAGGGAAAAAAGAAATATAAGTACGATATTGTTGCAGATCAAATTTTAGAAGAAATAAGGAAGGGCAGATGGAAGGTGGGGGACAGACTTCCTCCTGAAGCGGAGCTGGCTTCGGAATTTTGTGTGAGCCGGGTCTGCCTCAGGGAAGGCCTGAAAAAACTGAATGTTCTCGGAATCGTCAAAATCATGCAGGGAGATGGCACATATGTGAATGAAGTAAATCCTTCTGAATTTATGAAGCCTCTGTTTAACCTGCTGACGGTGACTGAAAATGATATCAACGAAATCTATAATGCCAGGCTGTTTGTGGAGAGCGGGGCATGCAGGCTGGCGGCTAAAAACAGAACAGAGGAGGAGGTAAAGGTACTGAAGCGATACCTCGACAATATGGAAGAGGCCATTGCCTTTAATGAGTTTGCTTCCTATTCGAAATACGACAGGAAGTTTCATGATCTGCTGGTTTCGGCGTCTAAGAACCGGATTCTCGTTCTCATATCCCAGATGTTCAATGACATTGCCCAGCGATACACGGACCGCCTGAACAGAGATCCGAAAATCGTATCCAGGTCCATGATGGACCACCGTCAGTTATTTGGCGCAGTGGAGGACGGCGATGGAGAGTTTGCCTGTCATATTATGCAGGTCCATTTGGAACGTTCCAGAAAAGCCCTGTTAGATATCGAACATTCAGAATAGTTTGCCCTGCCTTTCCAAATGAGGGGAAACGGAAATGTTATCTTGGGAAAAATATTGGCCGGACCAGCTGCGTGAACGGATAAAAGAAGCCGAAGCAGGCGGCCGGAAAATCCATGTGTATGAAGGCATGGCAGACAGCATATATCATGCATTCGGCCGCACCGCTGCCAGACGGCCAGACAAAACGGCAGTGGTGGATGACAAAGGACAGGCATTGACATATGGCCGTTTGTTGGATATGACAGACAGGATGGCTGCGTCGCTGCAGAAAAATGCAGGCATACAAAAAGGGGAGCGTATAGGAATTCTTCTGTATAACGGTCCGGAATTTTGTGTGTCATATCTGGCTGCCAATAAAATCGGTGCGGTAGCGGTTCCTCTCCCGGGAAAGTTCCAGAGGCCGGAAATCCTGTCCTTGTTGGAGAAAGCAGATGTTACAACCGTAATTTGCGAAGAAAAATTTGAGTCCTGGTTTGAAAATTCAGGGCATGTAACTGTTATTGTATCGAAAAAAGGGCCGGATTTTGGATTGGACTGGATGCTGCATGACTTGGATAAGGATGAAATAAAGAGCGGCGTGGGAGCGTGGGATGATTCCGCTATTCTCATGTTTACGTCAGGCACCACATCCAGGAGTAAAGGCGTGGCCATGAAGAATTACCAGGTCATGAACTCGGTAGAAGCATACTTGGAAACCTTAAGGCTCACCGAATTTGACAGTTCTGTTATCGCTACCCCAATGTACCATGTAACAGGTATGATATGTATTCTGTCTGTTATGCTGGCAGTGGGGGGAACGGTTTATCTCATGAAAAAGGTGGATGCGGACCGGATACTGACTTGTTTTCTCGAACATAATATAACATTCTACCATGCATCCCCTACTGTGTTTACAATGCTACTGGAAAAGAGGAGCAGCTATCCCATTATTCCTTCTATAAATTCATTTGCCTGCGGAAGCGGAAATATAGCCCCGGAGAACATACGGAAGCTGAAAGATTGGATGCCTCAGGCTGAGTTCCATACGGTATATGGGATGACAGAGACGTCCGGAGCGGGGACAATATTTCCGGGAGGCGCGGCGGACAGTCCATGGATTGGCGCTTCCGGCATTCCCATGCCGGATCTGCGGATCAAGATTATAGATGAAGACGATGTGGAATTGGTGGAAAATCAGATCGGGGAAATATGTCTGAAGGGGAGTTTTGTAGTGGAGGAATATTACAAACAGAAGGTTGAAACCATTACAGAAGACGGATGGCTCAAGACAGGCGATTTGGGTTACTATAACCAGGCGGGATATCTGTATATCGTGGACAGAAAGAAGGATATGATTAATCGCGGCGGGGAAAAAGTGTGCAGCTTTGACATTGAAAATACCATTCATACCCTTCCGAGGGTGGTGGAGGCAGTGGTGGTAGGGGTACCTGATCCAAAATATATGGAAGTGCCGGCTGCCGCAATCAAACTGGAGAAGGGTATAAGTGTCCGGGCCGAAGATATAAAGGAGATGCTTAAGACCAGAGTGGCCCGTTTTAAGATACCGGAGTATATTGTGTTTGTGGAGGATATTCCCAAAACCCACAATGGCAAGGTTGACAAACGAATGATAAAAGAGTGGATGAGGAATATAAAGGAGGCGGCTTCGGAGACTTCCGGCGGGAAATAGAGAACAGGCATTTAAAGGCGGACAGACAGGAACAGGGATTGTTTCTGTCTGTCCGCCCTTAAATTATATATATTGAAGGATTAATTTGTGTTTTTCCGCCAAACATAGTATAATCAAAATGTTGCAGACAACGAAAGAATTAAGGAGAATTATATGGAACCATTTGAAAATGATAAGAATCAGAATACGGAGCCTGTAATGGCAGAGAATATGACATCAGACCCAGCAAAGCGGTATGAAGGCAAGGCCTTCATTTTCTCAGATATCCCGTCACAGGAAAAAATTATTCAAGTTCTGTGTGCAACCTTTGGCCTGGACCCGGAGGGGATGGGAGATACCCTGGTGCTGCACAACGGTGATATAGAAATCCGCCTGGCGGTGGCCAGCGAGTCCGCCGGCCAGCATGCGGAGGAGTTCATAAAGAAGCAGGTGGAGGGAACCTGCGACCATTTCTATCAGGTGGAAACAAAGGTGGCGGATGTCAAGACCAACCTGCTGTACCAGATTGGACGGGCCAGAAGTTTTGTGCTGGTGGAATATGCCTTTGACGTGGAAGACCAGGAGGACATTGAGGACAAGAGGACCATGATTGAGGACACGTTCGTGTCCATCTTAAACGAACTGGAGGGCATCATCCTGATCCAGAACCAGGAGGAGAAAGAGGACAGAATGTTCTGCTGCGGGGAAAATGGGGAAAAGCTTCTGATTCTGTCCGACAAGGGCGGAAGCGCCTTTACCCGCTATCTTCCCTATCAGGAGCCGGAATTAAAGGCTGGAAAGGATATCACCCAGGAACAGGTGGACCGGAGAATGCGCACCATGCAGACGCTGATCGGGAACGCCATCTATGTGCCCGGATGGCTGCCTGCGGTTGAGCCTGCTTCGCAGATAACATGCCCATCCCTGGAGGAGACAGCCAAGAGGGCTCTGGCCATCATGGGCGTTGCCATTTATTCGGAATGCCTGCTGGATGAAAAGCAGGGAGTGGAAAAGGCTCAGAATTTCCTGATGGATTATATTGATAATAACAATACCCAGGATTATTTTTCTCCCAAGGAGTGGAAGTATCTTCACGATACGGCTCCCGACAGGAAGGAAGTCCTGTATTTCTTAAGACAGTATGAATCCCTTTACGTGGTAGAGTGGGCGCTGGGACTGGTGGAGGAGCTGGGATTCCCGGATCATCCGTGCAATCCCGCTGATTTGGTGAAGTCCCTGAGAAATGGCACCAGTATCAGTAAAATCATGGCAAAGTCCAGGCCCAAGAGCCCCAGAGAGCTGTTGGATGCCTGCGACCTTATTTCCTGTCTGGAATGGTCCTGCATCAATGCCAGGCGCCATGAGCTGCCGGAGCCTGTGGGCATGAAAACCGGGGTGGTAAGGGAATGGCACAAGGCTCTTAACTGGCTGACAGGCCATGGCCAGTGGGACGAGGTAAGGGCTAATTCCTAAAATGCGTCTGTAAAGAGGTAGATGGAAATGAAAACTGGAATTGTTGTGGAAGGCGGCGGAATGCGTGGCATTTACGCCGCCGGCGTATTGGATGTACTATTGGATCATGGGATTAAGGCGGACGGTCTGGTGGGCGTTTCGGCCGGAGCCATCCATGGGTGCAGCTTTGTGGCGGGACAGGCCGGGCGCTCCATACGCTATAATCTGAAGTACTGCCGCGACCCACGGTATATGAGCTTCCGCTCTCTGGTGACCACCGGCGACCTGGTGGGAAATGAGTTCTGCTATCACGAACTGCCGGAGCGGCTGGACCCTTTTGACAATGACGCCTTTGAGGCTTCGCCCATGGAGTTTTATGCCACCTGCACGGATGTGGAGACCGGCAGACCGGTGTACCACAGATGCGACAGCCTGAGGGGAGAGAACATACAGTGGATCCGGGCGTCCGCATCCATGCCCCTGGTTTCCAGGATTGTGGAAATCGACGGACAGAAGCTGTTGGACGGAGGCGTATCCGATTCCATTCCCGCGGCTGCATTCCGCAAAATGGGCTTTAAAAGAAGCCTGGTCATACTTACCCGGCCGGATGGTTACCGCAAAAAGCCAAACCATATGCTCCCCGCTATCCGCAGGGTGTACCGCAGATATCCTGAGTTTATAAAAACCATGGAGAGCCGCCACCTGATGTATAACCGGGAACTGGAGGAGGTCAGGCGCATGGAGGCCGCAGGGGAAATTTTCGTCATACGCCCCAGCCATCTTATTAAAATCAGCAGGACGGAAAACAGACCGGAGAAGATACAGCAGATGTACGAACTTGGGCGCCTGGACGGGATGAAGGCCCTTCGGGATATAGCCGGTTTTTTAGGTGTGGAGCCGGATGCGCACGGGTAATATCACATAAGAGCCATGGACCCCTGGAAGTGAGAAAAACGGGTTCACGGCTCTTTTGCATTTACATTTGCCCTATATTCTTTTTGTAATCCGTTCCCCAGGCTACCATGGAGTCCAGTATGGGTTTCAGGCTGTATCCTGTATCCGTCAGGGTATATTCCACCTTCGGGGGGACCTGCGGGTATATTTTGCGGGTAACCAGCCCCGCCTGCTCCATGGCCCTGAGGTGACTGGTCAGGACCTTCTGTGTTATGCCGCTGACGGACCGCATGAGCTCGTTAAACCGTTTTGTCCCTGTGAGCAAATCCCGGATGATGAGAACCTTCCACTTGTCACCGATGAGCTGCAGGGTCATTTCCACGGGACAGTCGGGTATGTTCATTCCGTTGTCCATATTGTATCGCCTCCTGAGTATCTTTTGGGTTATATAGTCTAATAAAGCTGTTAGTATAATTATATACCTATGAAGGGAATTTGACAATGGGAAGGGAGGTTCCAATCATAACCCTCCAACCATAACAAAAAATGAGAGCAGACCGCAGAAAATATAATTTTACATCTTAGATATATGAATATATAATGGTTAAATGGATTATAAACTGTGTTTGAAAGGAGTCATTACCATGGAATATAAGAGATTTGGACAAAAAATCCTTCTCCGCCTGAATCCGGGCGAGGAGGTGACAGAGTGTATCCGGGAGGTATGCATAACGGAAAAGGTGGCTTTGGGAGAGGTTTCCGGGCTGGGGGCTGCTTGTGAGGTGGAACTGGGGGTATTTGACACAACGGAAAAGAAGTATTATGGGAAGTCCTTCAAGGGCATCTACGAGATTGCCTCCCTCACAGGCAGCATAACGCGGCAGGGAGAAAATCCCTATCTCCATCTTCACATGGTAATCGGCAACCCCCTGGAGGGAGAGTGCCACGGAGGCCATTTGAACAGGGCGGTAATCAGCGCCACTGCCGAGATTTTCATTACAGTGATTGACGGAACCGCAGGCAGAAGGATGAGCGAATCCATTGGTCTGAATCTGATTGAGTTTACACAGGCGTAATATACAAAAAGGAATACAGGCCCGGACTGCCCCATGTACAAGGCGGTCCGGCTTTTTTTGCCATACCCTTTAATTGGGATTTGGAAATGGGATGGAATCATGGTATACTTAGGAAAACGCGCTGTGTGGGAACGAAAACAGCGCAGAGGGAGGTTTTGACGTGGAGCGGACGATTCTTTTATTGGGAGATCCTGAATTATATGAGGTCAGCGGGGAAGTGAAAAAAGAGGAGCTTCAGCAGATGAAGCAGGTGCAGGAGGATTTGAGGGATACCCTGTTGGCATTCAGGGCCCGGTATGGAGTGGGAAGGGCCATTGCGGCGCCTCAGATTGGAGTGAAGAAACGTGTTATTTACCGGCATCTGGACACGCCGGTGCTGTTTATCAATCCCCGGCTTTCCTTTCCTGGACAGGATATGATAGATGTGCTGGACGATTGTATGTCATTTCCTGACCTTCTGGTCAGGGTAAAGCGGCATAAACGGTGCATCATATATTATAAGGACCTGGACTGGAAGGACTGTTCCATGGAACTGGAGGGGGATATGTCGGAGCTGATTCAGCATGAGTACGATCACCTGGACGGAATACTGGCAACCCTGCGGGCAGTGGATGAGAGGGCATTTGTGATGAAACCCCATTGATGGATGGCGCGGGGCGCCTGTGAGATACGCAGACATTTTAGACACACAGGAGGAATGATACCGGATGATTGACAAGGAAAAATTTTTGACAAGCTACAACATTGAGCCTGAGGAACTTAAGGCAGCCGGTCTGGACTGGGAGGAGCTGGCGGCCATATATGATGATTACCTGTCCGTTGAGGGAAAGCTGCGCAGCATTGGTAAGGATTTTGTATACGATTATCTCTATGATATCGAGAAGGCGGGCATTCATTCCTACCGATACCGCACAAAGGATCCCGGCCACCTGATAGAGAAAATCATACGCAAGCGCAACGAACATTTTGAACGGTTTGAGGATATAAACAGGAGCAATTATCATAAGTATATCACAGATCTGATCGGTATCCGGGTGTTTTTTCTTTACCGGGAGGACTGGATTCATTTCCACAAATATATAACCAGTGTATTTGAGAATAATCCCGATCTCTATGTGGTGGACCGGATAAAGGATTTTGACGAGGACCCCAGGCATTATTACATCGCGGAACGGCCAAAGGTCTACCGCAGGAACGGGGACACCAGGATTTATGATGAGAATTTGATTGAGATTAAGTCCAACGGAATATACCGCTCTCTCCACTATATCATCAAATATAAGGGCTACTATGTGGAAATCCAGGGAAGGACCCTGTTTGAGGAGGGCTGGAGTGAGATAGACCATGATATCGTATACCCCTATTTCCAGGACGATGAGATGTTGAAGGATTTTTCCACTCTTTTAAACCGTCTGTCAGGCATAGCGGATGAGATGAGTTCCTATTTCCGCAGGATGAAAGGAGTCAAGGAGGAGTGGGAGAAAAAATTGGAGAGATATGATGATGAAGGATAAAGAGGACCCGTTTTCCGGCATGAGCCTGGAGGAGCTGTGGCAGCTGTTCCCCATTTTCCTCACAGAGCACAGGCCGGAATGGGCGCAGTGGTACCAGGAGGAGAGGCAGCGTCTGGAAAGCATCCTGCCTATGGAAGATATCTGCCGCATCAGCCATGTGGGAAGCACGTCTATCCCATCCATCTGGGCCAAGCCCATAGTGGATATCCTGGTGGAAATAAGGGAAGGCGCGGATATGCAGGCCGTGAAGGAGCATATCATCCGGGGCGGCTACATCTGCATGATGGAAAAGGCGGGGAGGATTTCGTTCAACAGGGGTTACACGCCGTCCGGATTTGCGGAGAAGGTATTCCATCTGCATCTGAGGAAGGCAGGGGATAACGACGAGCTGTATTTCAGAGATTATCTGATAGAGCATCCGGAAGCAGCCAGGGAATACGAGGCTCTGAAGCTGAGGCTCTGGAAGGAATATGAACATGACCGGGATGGGTATACGGAGCAGAAAACAGCCATGGTGGCAAGGTTTACAGGGGAGGCAAAGGCTCTTTATTCCGGACGGCCTGTTCCTCATTTTGTGTATAACGTGTGAGATTGCGTGGGTAAATGTGGATAAGGCTGCCATGTCCAGTGTTTGTGCAATAAGGAGGTTATGGCCGTAACCTGTTGACCCTGCACGCGGTATCTGTATATAATCGCATCATGACATGAATGAAAGCCGTTTGCGCGGCTTTCTCCAAATTTTAAATCATGAGGAGATGTGTGTATGAGCGATTGGTGGAAGAAGTCTGTTGTATATCAGATTTATCCCAGAAGTTTTATGGATTCCAATGGGGACGGGTTCGGGGATTTGCAGGGAATTATACAGAAGCTGGATTATCTGAAGCACCTGGGAATCGACGTTATCTGGCTGAGCCCCGTCTACGATTCCCCCCAGCAGGACAATGGGTACGATATCCGGGATTACCGGCAGATGTACGAGAAGTTTGGCACCATGGAGGACATGGAGGAGCTGATAGAAAAGGTCCATGACCGTGGAATAAAGATAGTCATGGATTTAGTCGCAAACCATACTTCGGATGAGCACCAGTGGTTTGTGGAGAGCCGGAAGTCCGCGGACAATCCGTACAGCGGTTATTACATCTGGAAGGACCCCAAAGCCGACGGGAGCGAGCCCAATAACTGGGGGTCCAGCTTCTGCGGCAGCGCCTGGACCTATGACCGGGAACGGGGGCAGTATTACCTGCATTTTTATGATAAGAAGCAGCCGGACCTGAACTGGGAAAATGAGACTGTGCGCAGGGAGGTCTATGACCTCATGAAATTCTGGATGGACAAGGGGGTGGACGGCTGGCGCATGGACGTGATTGCATCCATTTCCAAGTACACGGATTTTCCGGACTATCCGGAGGAACCGGGCAGGCGTTACTATACGGGCTTCATGCATTCCAACGGCCCAAGGCTTCATGAATTCCTCCAGGAAATGAACCGGGAGGCCCTGGCGGGATATGACTGCATGACCGTGGGGGAGGCCCCCCGGATCCACCTCTGAGAATGCCAGACTGTTTGTGGATCCAAAGTGGCGGGAACTGAATATGATATTTACCTTTGAACACATGAACATTGACCGTGTTCCGGGCCATGTGAACCGCAAGTGGGCATTGAAGCCATTTGATATCCGGGATTTGAAACGGGTCATGTCAGACTGGCAGGAAAAGCTGGAGGGCCATGGCTGGAATGCGCTTTATCTGGAAAACCATGACCAGCCCAGAGTGATTTCCCGCTGGGGCAATGACACCTGTTACAGAAAGGAATGCGCTAAGGCCTACGCCACGGTCTTGCACGGCATGAAGGGGACTCCCTACGTGTACCAGGGGGAGGAGATTGGCATGGTGAACGCCTCCTATGAACTGGATGAGTATGAGGATGTGGAGGTGAAAAACGCCCTCCTGGAGCTGGTGGAACGCGAAAAGACCATCAGCCGGGAGGAGTTCAAGGGGGCAGTCTGGAACAAGAGCCGGGATAATGCCAGGACACCCATGCAGTGGACAGACGGGGAGAACGGGGGATTTACCTCCGGCACCCCATGGTTTAAGGTGAATCCCCGTTATAAGGAGATCAATGTGGAGGAGGCTCTTGAGGACCGTGATTCAGTGTTCTATTACTATCAGAAGCTGATTCGCCTCCGCCATGAGGAGGACATTCTCACGGAGGGCAGTTACCGCCTTCTGCTGCCTGAGGATGAGTCGCTATTTGTGTACCAGCGGGAATATAATGGGAAAAGGTGGATGGTGGCAGCCAACCTGACAGAGGCTTCGGTATCGGCCGGCCGGCTTGAGGGAATTCTGTATCCGGGATACAGGGTTATCCTTCAGAATGAGCCGGAGCTCATGAAGGATGGCGCGATACAGCCCTTTGAGGCGTTTATTGTTGAAGAACAGCTTTCATCCGCCGGTGAAATAAGTTAAAAAAGAAAGATCTAAAAAGCAGGAGTTCTGCTCTCATTCGTAATTGAGGGCGGTGCTCCTCTTTTGATTGGACGCAATCATGGATGCAATTTAGGCCGAAATATTGGACGCAATGTTAGACACAATATTAGACACATTATGGGAGAGTGTGGTAAAATTTTTGTAGAAAGATTGCGGAATGAAATATTTCTTTTAAAACCAAGGGTTTTGCGGCGGATGCCCAGTGTCTAAAAAAAGTTGGCACCGTATTTGCTCAATATATAAGTGAATTGAAAATAAAACAGAAAAGGGAAGGAGTTCCAACATGAAAAAGATATTGATAGCCACCCACGGAACCTTTGCTTCCGGAGCGGAGAGTACGGTTCAGTTCCTTATGGGAGATGTTGGGAATATTACCTGTATCAATGCTTATGTGGACCAGGATGAGAATCTGGTGGAGACACTGGAACAGTATTTTGCCCAGGTCCGGCCGGAGGACCAGGTAATTGTGCTTACGGATATCAAGGGCGGAAGTGTGAACCAGAAAATCGTACCCTATGCGGTGCGGGAAAATGTGTTTTTGGTTGCAGGGTTTAACCTGCCTCTGCTGGTGGCACTGGCCATTGCGCCGGAAGGAATTACCAGGGATGAGATCAGGCAGTACATTGAGGATTCAAAGAACCAGATGGAACTGGTGGAGCTGGAAGTGGATGATGGCCGGGATGAGGATTTTTTTGGGTAAGCGGTGGGCATGTATCGCAAACGGCATGTAAAGCACGAAGGCGCCCGGAATGCAGGCGTTAAGGCCTGGAATACGGGCATTAGCTCAGAATGAGAGGAGAATATGGTATGGTCAAGGCTTTGAGAGTAGACGAGAGACTGATTCACGGACAGGTGGCCATGGCGTGGACCAGGGATTTGGGAATCCAGGGAATTATGGTTGCGGATGATGAGGCTGCTTCCAATGAGATGCAGAAGATGACACTGAAAATGGCGGTGCCAGATGGAATTAAATGTATCATCAAGACAGTTCCGGAAATCATCGCGCTGTTAAATAACCCAAGGTCTGAGGGAATGCGGATTCTGGTGCTGGTTAAAACGGTGAAGAACGCGCTGGAAGTGTATAAAGCAGTGCCTGGAATCGAGTATGTGAATATCGGAAACGCAGGACGGTTTACCAGCGGCGACGGAACAGAGCGTACCATTATTTCCAGGTCGGTAAGTCTTACGCCTGACGAGGTGGAGGCATTAAGGGAGCTGGTGGAGCTGGCCCCGGATACGGCCCTTCAGATGGTTCCTTCCGATGAAAAGAAGCTTGTTTCAGACGTGTTGTAAATCGTAGACAGAAAGGGGATAAATTCATGTTAGCACATTCATCTATACTTGTTACTGCGTTTGTAATCGCAGTCATGGTACTTATCGCGTCCGGAGTCAGGGACCTGCTGGGATTCACCATGCTGGACCGTCCGGTATTCATCTGTCCCATCATAGGCTGGCTGTTCGGTGATATACAGCAGGGACTGCTTATCGGAGCCTCTCTGGAAGCCGTGTTCATGGGAATCGTAAACATAGGAGGCGCGTCGGCTGCTGAATGCGGAATTGCCAGCGTGGTGGGCTGCGCCTTTGCCATCATGAGCGGCGGAGGTCCTGAGGTGGCGCTTCCTCTGGCCCTTCCCATCGGAATGCTGGGCCAGCAGGCGAAAAACATTATCTGGATTGGCATTATCGGCTGGTTCGCGCCTGTATTTGACAAACTGGCTGAGAACGGGGAGGACAAAAAGCTTACGAGACTCCACTATGGACTGTGGTGCCTGAACTGGGGACTGTACTGCCTGATTCCCTTCTTTGCAATCCTCTTTGGCTCCAAGGCAGTGGAAGCAGCGGTTAAGGCCATTCCAGCGGTTATCATGAACGACCTTACGGTCTGCGGAAACCTGCTTCCGGCCGTAGGTATGGCCATGCTTCTGAAGCTTTTGTGGAACAATAAAATATGCGTTTACTTTTTCCTGGGCTTCGTGCTGGTGGCTTACTTAAAGCTTCCGCTGATTGCGCTGGCTGCCCTGGGCGTCATAGCCGCCCTGCTGGTTGCGCAGAGGGATCTGGAGCTTAACCAGCTTCTGAAGGTAAAGGCCGCTGCCGCGCCCGCGGCTGTTCCCGCACAGGGAATGTTAGATGAAGAAGAGGAGGATTTTTTCAATGTCTAAGATAACCGATGTTTCCAGAGAAGAAAAGAAAATGCTCAGGTCCGTATTCCTGCGTTCCTTTACCTTATACACATCCGTAACCCCGGCAAAACAGGGAGCGTCCGGCTTTTGCTACTCCATGATTCCTTTTATCAACCGGTTTTATAAAAATGACCCGGAGGGCAAGAAGGAGGCAATGGCAAGGCATATCTCCTACTTCAATACAACGGTGCCCATGTCCACGTTCATCATGGGGCTCTGCGGCGCCATGGAAAAGGAGAACAGCGAAAACGAGGACTTTGACGCAGGCTCCATCAACCCCATCAAGACCAGCCTTATGGGCCCTCTGGCCGGTATAGGCGATTCCATCTTCTGGGGCGTATGGCGTGTGATCTGCGCCGGCATAGCCATCAGCATGGCCCAGGCGGGAAATGTGCTGGCGCCGCTGGTGTTCCTGCTGCTGTTCAATATCCCCAGCAACGTGGTGCGTTACTACGGAACATTCCTGGGATACAGCCTGGGTTCCGAATATATTGAGAAGCTCTACAGCGGCGGCCTGATTACCGTATTGACCAAGGCGGCCAGCATCATGGGTCTCATGATGGTGGGAGGCATGGCCAGCAGTATGGTGGTATTTAACAGCAAGCTGTCACTGTCCATGGAAGGGACGGAGATTTTCTCCCTCCAGAGTATGCTGGACCAGCTATTTGTGGGACTGGTTCCGCTGTGCCTTACCCTGCTGTGTTTCTATCTCCTGACAAAGAAGAAAATGAGCATCAATGTGCTGATTGTGGGTGTGATTGTTCTGGGAATCGTGCTCTCAGCGCTGGGAGTAGCCTAGTTTAAGGATTGTGCGTCTTGAAAATAGCGTGGTTTGAGAATTGCATCCTGCTGAAACAGCATGGTATGATGGTGGTATACAGATGGGGAAGGGATATGCCCCATTGAAGGATACGGGAAAATAAAAGCAGAATCAGTATGATGGAGGGGCTTGTCCATGCAGGCAAAAGAACGGGTCTATGAATCCCTGAAGGAATCGTGCAGCAGCAATGGAAAGATAACAGCGGCAGAGCTGGCGCAGAAGCTGAATCTGAGCCGCCAGGTGGTAAGCCATTATCTGACTAGGCTCATGGAGGACGGACTCGCGGTGAAAACCAGTACACGGCCAGTGTACTGGTTTCCCGTGACTTCGGAAGATTTGGAATTTTTTGGAGAAGAACAGTGGAAAGGCGCAAAAACCGGGCTGCCCCGTGAAAAAGTGGAGCCGGCTGCCTCTGTTGGTTCTGTATTCTCATCCATGGTGGGATACGCGGGGAGCCAGAAACAGACCGTGGAGATGTGCATGGCGGCGGTGAATTATCCTCCGGACGGCCTTCCCATGCTTCTCACCGGAGAAAGCGGGGTGGGAAAAAGCTTTATTGCCCGCCTGATATATGAATATGCCCTGGAGCAGGGGAGCATTGCGGCCGGCGCGCCCTTTGTAGTGCTCAACTGCGCGGATTACGCCAATAATCCGGAGCTCCTTTCCGCCACCCTGCTGGGATATAAAAAGGGAAGCTTTACGGGAGCTGACCGGGACAGGGACGGGCTTTTAAAGGAAGGGGACGGAGGATACCTGTTCCTGGATGAGGTCCACCGGCTGTCCTTTGAAAACCAGGAGAAATTATTCCTGTTCATGGACTCCGGCCAATACCGCCCCCTGGGGGACAATACCTGGAAAACCTCCAGAGTACGTTTTATCTTTGCCACCACGGAACATCCGGAGGAAGTCCTTTTGGAAACCTTCCGCCGGCGTATCACCCTTCAGATTCCCATTCCCAGCATGATGGAACGGCCCCTTAAGGAACGGCTTCAGATGCTGTACCTCTTTTACCAGAAGGAGGCCGGGAAGGTGAACCGCCGTATAGAGG
>JAJQEA010000244.1 GCA_021201905.1 Clostridia bacterium | reverse complement strand
CTCGACGCACTACAGGCACGGGGCGGCATCCGCGGCAGGGCGCACCCAGGCCCAGGTCCCCCTTGCCTTTGCGGACAAGCTGGCCCAGCCCACCATGAACCAGACCCTGAAAAACATTATGAAATCCCAGAACCTGTTTTCTTCCCTTGACTATTCCCGTTTTTCTCCCCTGGAGGCAATGGCGCGGGAGGGCGAGTTCCGGGAGGTCATCCAGGCTTTAAAGTCCAATAACACGGTAGGCTTCGAGTCCGCCCGTTCCCTGCTTCTGGCGCGCATACAGGAAGCCCCGGTCCGGCAGGCCGGCCTTCTGGCCCTTTATCTGGCCTATCATATCGCCGCCTCCCTGGTCCATCAGCTGGAGGATACGGACTATGTATACAGCACCAGTCTTTTGGAAGAAATATCCGGTCTGAAGACCAGCCAGGAGGTGTGCATATGGACCGTGAATTTTCTCAGTGACATGAGACGCTATGTGCAGTTCCACTATCAGTTTGACTTTCCGGACGAGATAGCCCGGGCCATTGATTATATCGACAGCCACTACTATAAGCCGGACCTGACGCTCTATGAAGTGGCATCGGAAGCAGGCTTCAGCGAAAAGTATTTCAGTACGCTTTTCAGCCGGAAAATGGGTATGTCCTTCTCCAGCTACATGAAGCATCTGCGCATACACCATGCCAAGACCATGTTAAAAGAGACCGGCATGAAGCTTAGGGAAATAAGCGAGGCAGTGGGCTACAACAGCGTGGAATACTTTGTCCGGGTATTTTCCGCCCAGGAGGGGGTGAGTCCCTCCTCCTACCGGAAGCAGAGCCGTACCATTGTACAGTGAATCGAACCTTTTTTCATTGTTTTCATCCGTTGGAATTGTTACACTGAATCTGAAAAAAGCAATCACAAAGGAGGAAGCTATGAGAAAGAAACGATATTTGTTAGGCGCAATGGCTCTTACGGCTGCCCTGGCCGCCACAGGCTGCGGCAGCGGCACCCCTTCCGGTTCACAGGCAGCAGGGGGCGCCGGGAACCAGGCAGAAGCAGGCCAGGACTCCGGCAGCAAGGATTCCGGCAATACGGATGGTGGCAGTGCAGACAGCGGCAGTGCGGACAACGGGGCAGACAGAAACATTTCCTGCACCCTGACCCTGGCCACCTGGGATGTGGCGGCTGCCAAAACCTTTGAGGAACTGGACATGGAGGGACGGTTCCAGGAGCTCTATCCAAATGTGGAAATTGACATCGAAGAATTCAACGCGGAACCGGAGTATTTTAATTCCATGAAAATCCGCTCCTCCGCATCTGAGCTTCCCGACCTTATGTTTCATAAATCCGACAGCATGAACCAGTATTCCGAGTACCTGGCGGACCTGACGGATACAGAAGCCAATAAAAATAACCAGATTGCCTCTGAGTACGCGGTAGACGGCAAGGTCCTGGGCATACCGGACCGCAAGGCAAATGATTACGTGTATTATTGGACAGACATGTTTGATGAGGCAGGCGTAGAGGTTCCTGAAACCTGGGACGAGTTCGTGGAGGCCAGTGTAAAACTCCAGGAACATTTCGGTCCCCAGGACCCGGATTTCGGCGCAATCTGCATGGGCGCCAAGGATGCATGGCCCACCTATCCCCTGATGGAGTATGGTCCTGCCGCACAGAGCGGAAACGGATATTACTGGGACGCCATGACAGAGGAGGATGCGCCTTTTGCAGAGGGCACTGACATCCATACGGTCTACGGCAAGATTTATGATCTGTTCCAGAAGGGCGTACTGGGAAAAGACCCCCTGGGCATCACATACGATCAGAGCCGCGCGCTCTTCGCAAAGAAAAAAAGGCGCCATGACCTTAAACAGCCCCATGTTCCTCACCGCCTATAAGGCTGACGGCTATGACACCGCCGGTATGTCCACCTTCTACCTGCCGTTTCGCGACAGCAGCCAGGAGGAATTCAACCTTGTGACTCAGGGCGACTGCTTCTTAACGGTCACCAACAATTCTGAAAACCCTGAGGTAGCAAAGGCATTCCTGGAGTTCTACTTCAGCGAGGCTTGGTATCCTGACTATATTGCCTCCATCAGCAGCGACAGCACCATGACTCCCTATGCCAAGGAGCTGGATCCTGTGCTTCAGACCGCGTCCAAGCTTCAGCCCGAAGTGAAATTCATGACCTATGGGGCCGGCGGCAGCGACTTTATCAACATGGTATCTGAGACCAAGTTTGACTGCAAGCAGCTGGGCGTGGAGATGCTGACAGACGGCTTTGATTACGCAAAGCGCTGTGAAGAGCTTAACCAGACCTGGGCGGAAGCCAGAACTAAACTGGGCCTTAAATAGGAGGACATGCATGAACAGGCTCAACCGAAAAAGACTTACCTTTTTAAGCCTGTCCCTAGCAGTTCCGGTCATTCTGTTGTGTGTATTTGTGGTTTATCCATTCTGGGGGCTCATTCATATGAGTTTCCTGGAATGGGACGGAGTTTCATCCATACGGACCCTTACAGGGTTTGACAATTACACACAGCTCTTTTTCAAATCCCCGGAATTCTGGCAGGCCTTCCGCAACAATTTAACGTACCTTCTCATACACGGAATCATGATGCCTGTGGAGCTGGTGCTGGCAGTCATGCTCTCCAGCAGGTTTAAAGGCTCTGGTTTTGTCAAGGTCATCATCTTTCTCCCTTTTATCATCAACGGCGTGGGTATCTCCTACTCCTTTTCCTACTTTTTCTCGCCTGTGGAAGGCGGCTTCAATTATATCCTGACCAAGCTGGGGATGGAAGGCCTGATTCACAACTGGCTGTCCGACCCGAAAATCGTGAACTATGTGCTGGCTTCCGTATCCATCTGGCGGTACATGGGCTTTCACATTGTGCTGTTCATGGCCGGCCTTTCCTCTGTGCCAAAGGATATGATGGAGGCTGCCGTGGTAGACGGCGCCAACCCATGGCAGCGCCTGAGATATATCCAACTTCCGGCCATCCGGACCGTCATTGACTTCATGCTCTTTGACGTTATCAACGGCAGCCTGCAGATGTTCGACATTCCTTATATCATGACCGCCGGCGGGCCAAACGGGGCCTCCAACACATTTTCCATCTACACCATTGACACGGCCTTTAAATACAACAACTTCGGAATGGCTTCTTCCATGGCCGTAATCATAATATTCATGATTGTATGTGTGCAGCTCGCCCAGCGCTTCATCACAAACCGTCTGAGAAGGGGGGGGGGGACCGGCTGGGCGCATAAAAAAGTTACCATGG
>JAJQEA010000367.1 GCA_021201905.1 Clostridia bacterium | reverse complement strand
CACGATGATGTCCAGACGTGTTTCCTTGGATACAATCTTACCTAATTCCGCCGCCACGATGGTGGCGACCAGGGCGCCCACCGGACCGCCCAGGGCATTGCCCGCGATACCTACCGTGGCAGCGGAAAACAGCACCAGCTGGGGCGCCTTTAAGGCGTGGGCAATGGCGATGCCCAGGGCCGCGCCGGTAGCGTTTTTGGCATAGTCTGCAATGACATTGAAAATTTCTATCTGGAACTGCTGGCCCAGGGTGCCGAAGATGGTGCCGATGAGAAGGGATGCAAACAGGCCGAAGGCCATGGCTCCCAGGGCGTCGATCAGATAGGTCTGCACCGTGATGTTCACATTTTTCCGTTTCAGGAATTCTTTCACACTTGATTTTGCCATACTCATAATCTCCCTTTTCCGGGCCGGGGGGTGTATCGGAATTTATACGCTCCGAAGCCTTTATTTTGTTAGGGATTTTATCACATATTCATAAAAATGCAAGGTTTTCTGTAAAAATTGCAGATTTCGTTAAAATATTAACAGATTGCAAAATAATACTGTGTGGGATATAATGGTATGAACAGGGAATATTAACCTGGAAATGAGGTGAACAGTATCGAATTCCAGATTTTATATACACTGCAGGAACTTCACACGCCTTTGATAGACGGGCTTATGGTGTTCATAACCTCTCTGGGCGACCACGGATGGTTCTGGCTCCTTATGGGTGTCCTGCTTTTTTCATTTCCCAGGACCGGGCTTTTA
This sequence comes from Clostridia bacterium, assembly GCA_021201905.1. Taxonomy (GTDB): domain Bacteria; phylum Bacillota; class Clostridia; order Lachnospirales; family Lachnospiraceae; genus Enterocloster. Next base: position 2,598 of record JAJQEA010000367.1, on the reverse strand, counting down.
GGCGGATGTATGCTGATATCCATAGCAGCTGGATTTCTTTTGGGCAATGTACTGCTTAAGAATATAGCTGCCAGGCAGCGCCCCTGCTGGCTGGACCCCTCCGTAAAGCTGCTGGTCCGTGTCCCCGGGGATTTCTCCTTCCCCTCAGGGCATTCCCTGGTGAGCTTTGAGGGAGCGGTCTGCATCTTTCTTTTTAACCGGAAATGGGGGATTCCGGCCCTTATGCTGGCTGTGCTCATCGCCTTTTCCAGGCTGTATCTCTTTGTCCATTTTCCCACGGATGTGCTGGCGGGAATCGTCATGGGAACTGCAATTGCGTGGACCGTGGTGAGGACGGTTAAGAGGCGGATGGAAAACAGGGCCCGGGTGCCGCAGGATCCGTGACATGGCGGCAGGCTGATAAATAAAAATGACCATAGAATGACAGAATGAAAGACAGGTGGAAGTTATGTTGGAACGCGCTCCGGGAATTTTTGAAGTGGAGCTTCACAGCAACCAGAAAAGCATTGATGAGATTAAGATATTCCTCATTCCGGGAAGGGATGGGGAGAGAAGCCTGATGGTGGACGCCGGTTTTCGCAGCAGGACGTGTCTGCACGTCATGGAGGAGGCGCTGGGAAATCTGGGAATCACCTATGACAGGCTGGATATATTCCTTACCCACAAGCATCATGACCACTGCGGCCTGGCCAGCGAGTATGCGGCCAGGGGCGCAAGGCTGTTCATGAATCCCCAGGAGGACAGACACTGCTATGACTGTCTGTACTATAACCACAGCCACGGTTCCTCGGAGGACCAGCCCCAGGTGCTCCATAGCGTCGGGGTGACAGAGGAGGGGACACCGGAGATATGGAACATGTTCATGGAGGTGAACCGGAGGATACGGGAGAACAAGGGATGGGAATTCGAGATTCCGGGATATCCATATACACCGGTAAATGAGGGGCAGATTCTCAGCTATGGGGATTATGACCTGGAGACGGTTGGGCTTAAGGGGCATACCTACGGGCAGATGGGCCTGTACGACCGGAATCACAAGATACTCTTTTGCGCAGACCAGGTCATTGACGGCATTGTGCCCATTGTGGGTACCACCTATCCGGACGAGCACCTGCTCAAGGGGTATTTTGACTCCCTGAAAAAGCTGAAACACCAGTACGGGGACTGCCTGTTTTTTCCGGCTCACAAGGAGCCTATCCGGGATGTGAAGCGGGTGGTGGACCGGATTGTCTTTGCCTATCTGGACAAGACGGATTTAATCAAGCATATACTGGACCACGGCCATCACAGGATGACCACCAAGGAGGTGGCCTGCCTGGCCTACGGCATAGACCATGTGCCCAGGGACCAGTCTGAGTTTATCAAGCTTAAGATGGTCATAAGCAAGACCTTTTCCTGTCTGGAATACCTGTATGATGAGGATTTTGCCATCCACACCCTGGAGGGCGGGACCTATTACTGGGAGGCGCCCTGATGCGAAGCGCCGCAGGGTAAATAAAAAAGTGCTTGCATATCTTTCTATATGGTGTATAGTAGAAGATACAATAAAAACAGAAGCAGAGTAGGTATATGTGCGTTAAGTGCCGGCTGGACAGGGAGTTGTCAGCTGGATGAAAGAGGATTCCCGGGGGAATCTGTCTGCGGTACATATACCGCATCCCGCTGCAACAGAGATAGATGGAGCGGCCTGTTTTATGTGCAGCCGGTTTACGCCGGCCAAAAGCGTGTATGGAAACCAATGATATGACACGCTCTCGCACAGGGAAGCCATGTCCGGGCATAGACATGTATCGGACAGGGGTTCGGGGTCGTTTTTTGTATGCCAGGAAGAAAGGTTCCTGCACCTTCCATTGTATATCTCCGTTTGTAGTCCGTGAAATCTGCAAAGGAGGTAATGAATCATGAAGAAATTAGCAGAACTGTTTGGCAGCTCGTCCCGGGAGCTTAAAAGCGTCAGGACCATCACTGTGTGTGCCATGCTGGCGGCAGCGGCAATCATCCTGGTGAATTTCCGCATTGAGCTGACCAACACCCAGAGAATCGGTTTTTCCGGCATACCCAACCAGTTGGTGGCCTATCTGTTCGGACCCGCTGTCAGCTGTCTGTTCGCGGGGGCGTTGGACATTATCAAGTATCTCATAAAGCCGGTTGGCGCCTTCTTTCCCGGCCTGACGCTTGTAACCATGCTGGCCGGACTGATTTACAGTTTTTTCTTTTATAAGAAGCCATTAAGGTTCACCAGGGTGCTGGCGGCCCATTTCCTGGTCTGCCTGGTGTGCAACGTGATTCTCAACACCCTGTGTCTCAGCATCCTGTACGGGCAGGCCTTCATGATACTTCTGCCTCCCCGTGTTATACAGAACATAGTGAAATGGCCCATTGATTCCTTCATCTTTTTCAATGTGGCCAAGATGCTGGAGATGTCCGGCGTGTTCCGGGCTGTCAGGGGAACCAGGGCCGCCGTGCAGCGGTAGCGGCGGAATCAGATGAAAAGTTATTTATTTAACGGGTGAAGCATTTAACAAGTGGAGGAAGGGACAGCCGCAGATGGTCCTGTCCTGTTTACAGCAAAATGCCCTCGGGACTCAGGTAAGAAAC
>JAJQEA010000139.1 GCA_021201905.1 Clostridia bacterium | reverse complement strand
ACTTCCTTCGGACAAGCCGGGCCATCTGCCCGAGGGCATTGCCATCTACCAGACATTTGACCCTGAAAGCGAGGAAGGCTGCAGTCTTTTTGACCTGGACACGGACACCTATGATGAGCAGTATCCGCAGATAACGGACTGGGCCAGGAATCAGCCCAATATCATCGATGCGGTGATTGCCTATATTGAGAGCCATAGTGAAAACGGAGTGCTCAAACCAGTCACCATTGATGGGAGGATTCGGATTGTCAACATGCCGGAGGGGCTGGACGTGGAGAAAAACAGGATTAACCTGGAGTGATGCAGGGAAGGGGAATCCTTGGCGGCAGGAGCGGCGGTCAGCAAAACGGTGTGAATAAATAGAATGGTGTGAATAAATATGGCAAAGAAAAATGCCCTGGAGATGGAATACCGTATCTCCGGGGCATTTTTTAAAAAGCGCATTATGCTTGTGTGGCATTGCTTATGCTTTCCAGCCTCTTTACTGTCCCTTCCTGGCAGATTCCACCTCAGCCATCTTCATGGCCCTTACCTTGAGAGGCAGTCCAAACAGTGTGATGAAGCCGTCGGCGTCATGATGGTCGTACAGGTCGCCTGTGGTGAAGGAAGCCAGGGACTCGCTGTATAAGGAGTAGGGGGATGTGGTTCCGGCCTTGATGATATTGCCCTTGTACAGTTTGAATTTCACCTCGCCTGTCACATATTCCTGGGTGGACTCAACAAATGCCTGGACAGCCTCGCGCAGAGGGGTAAACCATTTGCCCTCATATACAATCTGGGCCAGCTTATCAGCCATGGTCTTTTTTGTCTCCATGGTGGCGCGGTCTAATACCAGTTCCTCTAACTGCTGGTGGGCTTCCATGAGAATGGTTCCGCCTGGTGTCTCATACACGCCGCGGGACTTCATGCCTACCACACGGTTTTCCACGATGTCCACAATGCCGATGCCATGTTTTCCGCCCAGCTCATTTAACTTGCGGATAATGTCCGAAACCTTCATCTCCTGGCCGTTTACGCTGGTGGGAACGCCTTTTTCAAAGGTCATGGTCACATACTCGCCCTCGTCTGGCGCCTTTTCAGGAGTCACGCCAAGTACAAGCAGGTGCTCATAGTTGGGCTCCTGTGACGGATCCTCCAACTCCAGTCCCTCATGACTGATGTGCCATAAGTTCCTGTCACGGCTGTAGCTGCTGTCTGCGGAGAATGGAAGGTCAATGCCGTGCTGCTTGCAGTATTCAATCTCATCCTCGCGGGACTGCATGGTCCATACATCGGTCATACGCCAGGGAGCGATGATTTTGATGTCCGGGGCCAGAGCCTTGATGCCTAACTCAAAACGAATCTGGTCATTTCCCTTGCCGGTGGCGCCGTGGCAGATGGCTGAGGCGCCTTCTTTACGTGCAATCTCAACCAGTCTCTTGGCAATGGCAGGACGGGCCATGGAGGTGCCTAAGAGGTATTTATTTTCATATACCGCATTTGCCTTTACACAGGGCATGATGTAATTGTCGCAGAAATCATCCACTAAATCTTCAATATATAATTTGGAAGCGCCGGATAATTTGGCTCTCTCGTCCAGGCCATCTAATTCACTGCCCTGGCCGCAGTCGATGCAGCAGCAGATGACTTCATAACCAAAATGCTCCTTTAACCACGGAATGATTGCGGTGGTATCCAGTCCGCCGGAATAAGCTAAAACTACTTTTTCTTTCATATTAATATCCTCCTGAGATTGCTGTACTGATTGAACTTTCATAAATATACAACATTATGTGATAAAATGCAAGTGCTAAATAAAAATTTTTAAAATATATTGCATATTATGCATTTGTAATGTATAATTATGAAATCCAAAGGATGACCGGGAAATAAGGTCCGTGGAAATGCTTCTTTTCATTTAAAGAAAAACTGACTATAATGAAGGCAGCAGCCAATATTTATAAATATAAGGAGATACGGATATGATTAAGGCAGGTATTATTGGTTCCACAGGATATGCGGGAGGAGAGCTGGCAAGGCTCCTGCTCCAGAGGGATGACATAGAGATTAAATGGTATGGTTCCAGAAGCTACATAGACCAGAAATATGCATCCATCTACCAGAACATGTTCCGAATGGTGGACGACGCGTGTATGGATGATAACATGAAGGAGCTGGCAGACCAGGTGGACGTGGTGTTCACCGCAACCCCCCAGGGCCTGTGCGCGTCCCTGGTGGACGAGGACGTATTGTCCAAGGTAAAGGTCATTGATTTAAGCGCCGACTTCCGTATTAAGGATGTGTCTGTTTATGAGAAATGGTATAAGCTGACCCATGCATCTCCCCGGTTCATCGGTGAAGCCGTGTACGGGCTTCCTGAAATCAACCGGGAAATGGTGAAGAAGGCCAGACTTATTGCCAATCCGGGATGTTTCCCCACCTGCTCCTTTCTGTCCACCTATCCCCTGGTAAAGGAAGGGCTCATTGACCCAAATACAATCATCATTGATGCCAAGTCCGGCACATCCGGCGCAGGCAGGGGAAGCAAGGTGGACAGTCTGTACTGCGAGGTCGATGAGAACATTAAGGCATACGGAGTGGCCTCCCACAGACATACGCCGGAGATAGAGGAGCAGCTGTCCTACGCGGCAGGAAAGCCGGTAACCATCAGCTTCACCCCCCATCTGGTGCCGATGAACCGGGGAATCCTGGTGACGGCCTATGCATCCCTTACAAAGGAAGTGTCCTACGAGGAGGTAAAGGCTGTATACGACAAGTATTATGAGGATGAATATTTTGTGCGTGTCCTGGAAAAGGATGTGGTGCCCCAGACCCGGTGGGTGGAGGGCAGCAATTTTGCGGATGTGAATTTCAAGATAGACACCAGAACCAACCGGGTGGTGATGATGGGAGCCATTGACAACATGGTCAAGGGAGCGGCAGGCCAGGCCATCCAGAACATGAACCTGATGTTCGGACTGCCGGAGAATACGGGGCTGAAGCAGATTCCCATTTTCCCCTGATGGTTCAGGGTATTGGTTCAGAAATACCGTTTAAAGGGATAAAAGAGGGAAAAAGAAAGGAAACATGAGCTCATGGCAGGTACGATGGATATCCTTATCCGCGAAATGACTATAGCGGATTACGACCAGGTTTACGACCTGTGGACAGAAATCAAAGGCTTTGGAATCAGGAGCATTGACGATTCATGGGAGGGAGTGGAGCGCTTCCTCAGGAGGAATCCCACCACCAGCGTGGTGGCTGTCCAGAATGGCCATATAATAGGAAATATCCTCTGCGGCCATGACGGCAGAACCGACTGCTTTTACCACGTGTGCGTGGCGCCGGGATACAGGAAACACGGCATCGGATACCGCATGGTGCGCTTTGCCATGGAGGCCCTGCAGAGAGAGGGCGTCAGCAAAATCAGTCTGATTGCGTTTAAGGAAAATGAAGTGGGAAATGCCTTCTGGCAGGGAATCGGATGGCAGGAACGGGAGGATGTAAATACATACGAATTCATACTGAATGAGGAAAACATCACCCGGTTTGTACGGTAAAAGGTATGGAAATAAATGGAGGAATGAGAGATATGGTTGAGTCAGGCAAGGAAATCAAAATCATAAGCGGCGGCGTCACGGCTGCCAGGGGCTTTAAAGCTGCTTCCACGGCAGCCGGAATCAAGTATAAGGACCATCAGGACATGGCCATGATTTACAGCCAGGAGCCCTGCAGGTCAGCCGGCACCTTCACCACCAATGTGGTGAAGGCAGCCCCCGTAAAATGGGATAAGAACCAGGTGACAAGCGGAGAGCCTGCCCGGGCAGTGGTTATAAACGCAGGAATTGCCAATGCCTGTACCGGAGAGGAAGGCATGGGATACTGCGGCCAGACAGCCGGGGCAGCGGCCCAGGCGCTGGGAATTCCCGCTGAAAGCGTTCTGGTGGCATCCACAGGCGTCATCGGCATGCAGCTGCCCATGGACAGGATTGCGGCAGGTGTCAGGGCCATGGCTCCTCTGTTGGACGAAAGCCTGGAGAGCGGCACCAGCGCATCCAGGGCTATCATGACCACGGATACAAAGAACAAGGAGGTGGCCGTCCAATTTGAGCTGGGAGGAACCACTGTGACCATGGGCGGCATGTGCAAGGGTTCCGGCATGATTCATCCCAATATGTGCACCATGCTGAGCTTTGTGACCACGGATGCGGCTATAAGCAAGGAGCTGCTCCAGGAGGCTCTCAGCCAGGATATCCGGGATACATACAACATGATTTCAGTGGATGGGGACACATCCACCAATGACACGGTTCTCCTTCTGGCAAACGGCCTGGCCGGCAATCAGGAAATCACAGAGAAGGGTGAGGATTACCATACCTTTTGCCGGGCATTACAGATTGTAAATGAAACATTGGCAAAAAAAATGGCAGGCGACGGCGAGGGCTGCACCGCGCTGTTTGAGGTGAAGATAGTGGGGGCAGAGACAAAGGATCAGGCCAGGGTTCTGGCCAAGTCAGTCATCTGTTCCAGCCTTACCAAGGCAGCCATCTTCGGCCACGACGCCAACTGGGGAAGGATACTCTGTGCCATGGGCTACTCCGGGGCACAGTTCGATCCGGAAAAGGTGGACCTGTATTTTGAGAGCGCGGCAGGAAAGATGCAGATCATTAAGGACGGCGTGGCCGTGGACTACAGCGAGGAGCAGGCCACCCGCATTCTGTCAGAGCCTGAGGTGACGGCTGTGGCTGACATCAAGATGGGGGACGCCAGGGCCACTGCGTGGGGCTGTGACCTGACCTTTGACTATGTGAAGATTAATGCGGATTACCGTTCATAATATGGGGCGCTAAGTGCTCATAACGAGAGGAGTAGAAAGATGAATTTGGAACCGATGCAGAAGGCGGCCGTGCTCATTGAGGCACTGCCCTATATCCAGCGTTTTAACAGGAAAATCGTGGTGGTGAAATACGGCGGAAGCGCCATGGTGGATGAGGAGTTAAAGAAAAAGGTTATCCAGGATGTGGTGCTCCTAAAGCTGGTAGGCTTTAAGCCCATCATTGTGCACGGAGGCGGGAAGGAGATCAGCCGCTGGGTTGGCAAGGTGGGGATGGAGGCCCAGTTTAAGAACGGACTCAGGGTTACGGATGAACCCACCATGGAGATTGCCGAGATGGTCCTTAATAAAGTGAATAAGAGCCTGGTACAGCTGGTCAATGAGCTGGGGATCAACGCGGTGGGAATCAGCGGCAAGGACGGCATGATGCTTAAATGCCATAAGAAATATGCCGGCGGCGAGGACATCGGGTTTGTGGGAGATGTGGAGGAAGTGAATCCCAAAATCATATATGATTTGCTGGAAAAGGATTTTCTGCCCATCATCTGCCCCATTGGTTTTGACGGGGACTTCCTGAGCTATAACGTCAATGCGGATGACGCGGCCTGCGCCATTGCCACGGCGGTGGAGGCGGAAAAGCTGGCCTTCCTTACGGATGTGGAGGGCGTGTACAAGGACTACGAGGATAAGTCCTCCCTCATATCCGAGATGACAGTGGAGGAGGCCCAGAACTTTGTGGACAGCGGAATGCTGGGAGGCGGCATGCTTCCCAAGCTTCAAAACTGCATTAACGCCATAAAGAACGGCGTATCCAGGGTGCATATCCTGGACGGACGCATTCCCCATTGCCTGCTGCTGGAAATCTTTACTGACAAGGGTATTGGAACCGCTATCTATAATTCCGAAGAAGACGAGAGGTATTATCATGGCTGAGAAACAGTTGATGGAACGGGCGGAACAGGCCCTTTATAAGGTGTATAACCGGTTCCCTGTGGTATTTGACCATGGGGAGGGAGTGAAGCTCTACGATACAGAGGGAAACGAGTATCTGGATTTTGGCGCGGGCATTGCGGTCATGGCGCTGGGCTATGGGGATGCGGAATATACAAAGGCCGTGGAGGAACAGCTTCACAAGCTGACCCATATCTCCAATCTGTTCTACAATCAGCCCTCCATTGAGGCGGGGGAGAAGCTGCTTAAGGCATCCCATATGGATAAGGTATTCTTTACCAACAGCGGCACCGAGGCCATTGAGGGCGCTCTTAAGATTGCAAAGCGTTTTCACTATAATAAACTTCATGAGACCATGGGAGACGGCTGCGACGGCTGCGAGGACGGGGAGCCGGACATGACAGGGGAAATCATCGCCACGAATCATTCCTTCCACGGAAGGAGCCTGGGCGCCCTGTCCGTCACAGGCAATGCCCACTACCAGGAGCCCTTTAAGCCCCTTGTACCGGGAATCCGCTTCGCTGATTTCAATGACCTGGACAGCGTGAAGAAGCTGATTAACAGCAAGACATGTGCGGTAATCATGGAGACCATCCAGGGAGAGGGAGGTATCTATCCTGCCACGGAGGAATTCTTAAAAGGGGTCAGGGCCCTGTGCGATGAACATGACCTGCTCCTTATACTGGATGAAATCCAGTGCGGGATGGGCCGTTCCGGGGAAATGTTTGCCTGGCAGCATTACGGCGTAAAGCCGGACGTGATGACAGTGGCCAAGGCGCTGGGAAACGGGCTTCCCATAGGTGCCTTCCTGGCATGGGGCAAGGCGGCCAGCGCCATGGTTCCGGGGGACCACGGCACCACCTATGGCGGCAATCCGCTGGTGACGGCGGGAGCCGGCGCAGTGCTTGATATTTTTAAGAAACGCCGTATCACGGAGCATGTAAAGGAGATTGGTGCCTATCTCTACGAAAAGCTGGAGGAGCTGTCAAAGGAATTGGACTGCGTCAGGGGACACCGCGGAATGGGATTGATTCAGGGGCTGGAGTTCTCTGTACCGGCAGGACCGATTGTGTCAAAGGCGCTGCTGGAACAGAAGCTGGTGTTAATCAGCGCCGGGACCAATATTATACGTTTCGTTCCTCCTCTGGTGATTGAGAAGGCGGATGTGGATGAAATGGTGAAACGCCTCAGGGCTGCGGTGACAGCGTAAGGAATCAGTTTAAGACAGGAATAAGCCACAGGGCAAAGGAAGATGGCACGCCAAAGGCGGCAGGAAAAACCTGGTGATACAGGGGCCTGCCGCCTTTTTAGATGCGTTGTCCGGTTCCTTAAGTAATTCTTTCGTTTTCATTTATGAAATGTTATGAAAATAATGGGTGAAATATTTATGGCAAACCTATATAATAGCCTTATTAAATGAACAACAATAGCGCGAGTGTTTATTTTTGTTGTATAAGTATGCCATATGTGATATAACTGTATTAATATAAATAATACACTATCCGCTGGTATTAAGGAGGGAGTCATGGGAACAGAGAAAAAAGCTGGTGATTCAGAGGAAATCCAGGTTTTGGAAGGCATTTCAGAGTCAGAGGAGATTGACCGCCGCGTGGAGGAGCTGATGGCTCCGGAAGAGGATGGAAACGGAAAGAAAAAGAAGAAAAAGCATAAGGCCGGACACCGCACGCCGGAGGGAGGATTCCACCCTGTCCGGCGCTTTAAGGGATTCAGCCGGAAACGCAAGATAATCACGGTCCTGATACTGGCGGCAGTGGTTTTCTTCGGGTTCTCCCGCATGTCAGGGGAAAAAAGGAAATGGGAATCCCTGTCGCGGTGATGCCTCTGGCAAAGCAGGACGTTCAGGAAAAGCTCACGGTAAGCGGTCCTGTATCAGGAACAGACAGCGTGGACGTGGTCTCCAATATTCATGCGGAAATCACAGCCATGAATGTGAAGGAAGGCGATACCGTGACAAAGGGACAGGTGCTGGCCGTGGTGGACAGCACAGACCTGGAGCGGGAAGTGCAGATTGCCCAGAACGCCTACGACCTGGCGGTGGCTAATAAGCAGGAAAAGGATAAGGAAGCAGCCCTGGGGTATGAAAAGGCGGTCCAGGACTTCCAGAAGGCCAGCCTGGATCACAGCAGGAACAGCCAGCTCTTTGCCACCGGCGACATTTCCCAGATGGAACTGGAAACCAGCGCCAATGCCCTGAATGACGCCAGAAGGCAGATGGAAGGCTACACGGTTGAGAATGGAAGAGGTGTTGCGGATTCATCCTACGCCATTCAGATACAGAACGCGGCCTTTGATTTGGAAAAGAAAAAGGAAGAACTGGATAATACCCAGATAAAGAGTACCATTGACGGCACCGTGGTCCGCGTCAATTCCAAGGTGGGCCAGTTTGCGGACAAGGTGGAGGACGATAAGCCCATTCTCAGCATCGAGAACCTGGAGCAGCTGGAGCTGGAAATCAAGGTAAGCGAGTTTTCCATCGGCAAGGTAAAGGTGGGACAGATGGCTGTCATCACAGCGGATATCCTGGACGGCGAGACCGCGGAAGGCGAAGTCATAAAGATATCGCCCACAGGCGAGGAAAAGGGCGGCGGTTCCACGGAGAGGGTCATCCCCACTACCATACGGGTGGACGGCGGGAGCTCCAAGCTGATTGCTGGAATCACGGCAAAAGCAGAACTTTTAATCAGGGAGGCAAAGGATGTTTTCGTGGTTCCCACATCGGCGCTTTTTGACGACGGGGAAGTGACATACATAGCCATTGTGCAGGATATGAAGGTAAAGCGCATACCTGTGACCATGGGCGTGGACGGAGACGTGGTGGTGGAGGTCATTCCCACTGACGGCACTGTGCTGGAGGAGGGAATGCAGGTCATCACCAATCCGGGCCCCCATCTGGCGGACGGTGCTGCCGTGCTGATCACCCAGTAGCAGGAGGCGCTGTATGAATAAGTGGATGAAGTTGTTACACAGGGACAGCAGGATGCAGGAAGATGTCTGTGACGGCCCCCTGATTAAGCTGGAGAATCTGGTCAAGATATATGATACAGGAGCCATCAAGGTGCTGGGACTTAAAAAGATAAACCTCACCATCGAAAGGGGAGAGTTTGTGGCCATTATGGGACACTCCGGTTCCGGAAAGTCCACCCTGATGAATATACTTGGGTGTCTGGACCGGCCCACCCTGGGCCACTATTACCTGGACGGCATTGACGTGGCGGACATGACGCCGGACCAGCTCTCCGATATCAGAAACCGGAAAATCGGTTTTGTATTCCAGTCCTTTAACCTGATATCCAGGACATCGGCCCTCAAGAATGTGGAGCTGCCCATGACCTATGCCAGGGTGCCCAAGGCCAAACGGGCGGTCAGGGCCCAGATGCTTTTGGAGCGGGTGGGGCTGGGAGCCAGAAAGGAACACATGCCCAATGAGCTCTCCGGAGGCCAGAGGCAGAGGGTTGCCATCGCCAGGGCCCTGGCCAATGAACCGCCGCTGATTCTGGCGGATGAGCCCACAGGAAACCTGGATACCGCCTCCTCGGTGAAAATCATGGAGCTGTTTACAAAGCTTCACCAGGAAGGTGCCACCGTGGTGCTTGTTACCCATGAGGAGGATATAGCGGCCTTTGCCCACCGCATTATACGGTTCAGCGACGGACAGATACAGAGCGACAAGCTGAATGTGGCCCGGGTGGTTTCAGATAACGGGAAGGGAGGGGAGCAGGATGCTGATTGAAAACATGAAGATGGCATTTTTAGCCATCCGGTCCAATAAGATGCGCTCCGCCCTGACCATGCTGGGAATTATAATCGGCATTGGATCCGTCATAGCCATCGTGTCCATCGGAGATACCATGCGGGGACTTTTCTCGGATTTGTACAAGGACGTGGGCATCACCCAGGCATATGTTTCCATTGGCTACTGGGTGGATGACGTGCGGCAGAGCGATTACTTTACCCTGGATGAGATGGAGCGGGCCAGGGATGCCTTTAAGGACCAGGTGGCTTACATAGACAGCAGCGCCTTTACCAGCAGTGATGCGGAGTATAAGCGGACTAAGATTAAATTTGATTATCAGGGAATTGACTACAATTACCAGGACGTCCAGCCGGTGAATGTGGTGTACGGCCGTTATCTCAACGAGGGAGACATCCTGGGAAGAAGGAAGAACGTGGTCATGGATACCAAGAGCGCCCAGATGCTGTTCGGCACTGAAAATGCGGTTGGACGGTCCTTCAGGACTACCTTATACGGCTCAACCGATGACTTTACGGTGGTGGGAGTGTACCGCAAGGAGATCAACGCCCTCCAGGCCCTGATGATGGGCGGCAGCAATGACACGGGTTCTGCATTCATACCTTACACCCTGCTGACCTGGCCAAACGACTATTTTTACCAGCTCCATGTGTATGCAAAGGAAGATGTGAACCTGGACCAGTTCTTCAGCCAGTTCAAGGCATATGCGGCCAAGATGCACGGCAGGCAGCCGGAGGATATGTACATGTACACCGCCATGCAGGAAATGACCTTGGTGGACAGCATGATGGGAAACCTGTCCATGGCAGTGGGCGGTATCGCGGCCATTTCACTGCTGGTAGGCGGCATCGGCATCATGAATATCATGCTGGTGTCCGTGACGGAGCGCACCAGGGAAATCGGCATCCGGAAAGCCCTGGGCGCAAGGACCAGGGATGTGCTGATTCAGTTTTTAACGGAGTCAGCCATATTGTCAGCCTGCGGCGGCATTATCGGAGTCATACTGGGAGTGGGAACCGTATCCCTGGGAGGATTCCTGCTGGGATTTGCGGTGGTCATAAAACCGGGGGTCATCATAGTCGCGGTGTCATTCTCAGCTGTGGTCGGTATCTTCTTTGGACTGTACCCGGCTTCCAAGGCAGCCCAGGCAGACCCCATAGACGCGCTGCGCTACGAATAGACGGGAATCCGTCCGGAGGAAATCTAGGAACCGCCGGAAAATGTAACAGTTCAGACGGCGGGAAAATCAGGAATCGAGACAGGAGGAAAGCAAGTGAGACGGATAAACGGTACATGGAAGAGAGCAGGAGCCATTGGATTGGCCCTGATGCTGGCCCCGGCCCCGGGCATGCTGCGGCCGGTGACTGCGTGGGCCAGCCCGGAGTTTGCCTATTCTGCGGAAAAATGGGCGGCGCTGAGGGATGATGTGCTGGAATACGGGGAGCTGGCTGACCTGATCCATGAATACAACGCCACGGTCATCAATAACCGCCTGGAATACGATGAATACAGAGGCAAGGACCACGATGAAATGAAGAATGCCTACCAGGACATTGCCGACAGGCTTTACGATTCCAGCGATAAGATGATGGATTCCGTCAATGAGGACCAGCCGGGATACGCGGGGACGGCGGTGGGGGCCATAAGCGCCCGCCTGCAGGCAGAACAGAACCAGGAGCTGGCTGACTCCCAGAATGAGGACGGACGGGTAAAGAAGCTGGAGTACGACAGACAGGAGGCTGTGCTTGTAAAGGATGCCCAGACAAAGATGATATCCTACTGGCAGAAGGCCAAGGCCCGTCCTGCCCTGGAAGAGGATGTGAACCAGGCCGTGTCAAAGTATGAGGCCATGGCAGTGAAAGCCGGCCAGGGCATGGCCACTCAGGCTGAGCTGCTTGGGGCCCGGGAAAAGATGGAGGCGGCCCAGGCCGCACTGGAGACCAACGACAGGGAGAGGGACGGACTTCGCAGAGAGCTCTGCGTCATGACCGGATGGGATCACAATGCCCAGCCGGATATCAGGGAAGTGCCGGTGCCGGACGCCGGGGAGATGGATCAGATTGACCTGGAGCTGGATAAGGAAAGGGCCCTGGAGCAGAATTTTACCCAGACAGCCAATGAGCGCCGTCTGACCTTTACAGGCAACGGGATCCAGTGGGATGTGATGAATCAGAAGGTGGAGACGGGACGCAGGCAGATTGCGGCGGATGTGGAAGCCAAGTATAAGCTTTTGGAGCAGGCCAGGGCTGATTATGAACAGGCAGCAGGTGAGTTTGAGCTGGCCCGCACCGGGGCTCAGACAGCCGAGCGCAAATACAGTCTTGGTATGATTTCCAAAAATGAATATACACAGCAGCAGGGAACCATGGCCTCCAGCCAGTCCGCATGCGATACGGCGGGCCTGAAGTACAGGCAGGCCCTGGAGGATTACAGATGGGCGGTCAACGGCCTTGCGCGGACAGAGGGGGCATAGGATATGGTGAAAAAATGTTTACTGCTCTCCATCGGCATCCTCTTTGCCTGTCTGCATCCCCTGGAGGTCCATGCAGACGCGATGCCCGACGTCATCCGCTATGAGGAGCTGGAGACTCTGGTGAAAGCATACAGCCCTCAGATACAGATGGAACAGGCGCAGTATGACAGCCGCCTGGCGCGGTATGAAAACGCTAGGGAGGAAATCATGGAAACCAGACGGCTGCTCAGGGAGGAGGCCCAGGACCTGGAAAAGGACGGGGACAAAGACAGTGCCAGCCAGTACCGGGCCCAGGCCAAGACTCTGGAGGATGCTGCCAAGGATATGGATAAGCAGATACGGTCAGCCCAGGGCAGCCAGGCAACCATGTCCCTTCGCAGGATGGAGGATACCGTGCTCTGGACCGCCCAGAATCTCATGGGCACCTATAATACCCTGAAAGCGGACCAGGAGGCTGCCCTGGCTCAGGCGGAGTGGAAACAGAGCCAGTATGAGAAGCTGCTGCGCCAGGTCCAGACAGGAAGCGCTTCTGCCGCCCAGGCAGAACAGGCGGGCAAGGAAGCCGATGGGGCTGCCGCCAGGGCAAAGGCTGCCCGGGACGAGATGGAACGGGTGAAGAAGGAATTACTCATTCTAACGGGATATCCGGAAGGCTCCCAGACGGAAATCGGTCCCATGCCCGCGCCTCAGCCGGAGCGTGTCCTTAATATGGGAGGCAGCGTGGACAAATGGCGGGCGCTGGGAAACAATTATTCCCTGAGGGAACAGAGAAGCGGGGGCGCCAGCTCCAATAAAGAACTTCATGCCCGCCAGCGTGATATCCGCCAGAGCGAGGAGGCAATATACGGCCAGCTGGATACCCTGTATCAGGATGTCCTGGCCAGCCAGACACTCTGGACCAGCGCCGTAACGTCCATGGAATCCCAGGAAGCCGCGTTTCAGGCCGCATCCAACAAGCTGGCCCTGGGAATGCTGTCGCGCCAGGAATATCTGGAGGCAAAAGCGGCCTACATGGACGCCGCTGCTGCCAAAGAAAGGGCAGACGCAGGCTTCCAGCAGGCCATGGATACATATGACTGGGCTCTGAAAGGTTTTATGACATAAATATGGTGGGATTTAAAATAGCGTTGGATTGCATCCGGGCGTTCATCCCTTACCGCTTCATCATCCGGTACCCCACTCCCACGTGGGTCTGGATGTACTGGGGCTGTGAGGGATTTTTTTCGATCTTTTTGCGCAGGGAGGCCATAAAGACACGGAGGGAGGCCACGTCCCCTTCCCAGGCCACCCCCCAAATCTCCCGGGTTATATAGGAGTGGGTCAGGACCTTTCCCACGTTGTGGGCCAGGAGACAGAGGAGCTTGTATTCATAAGGGGTCAGGTGCAGTTCTTCCCCGTCCAGGCAGGCGCATCCAGCCGCATAGTCAATGGTGAGTCCGCCGTTGGTAAACAGGGAGGACTGGACTTCCTCCAGGGACTGCATATAGCTCAGCCGCCTCTGGGTGGAGCGGAGTCTGGCCAGAAGCTCATCCACGGAAAACGGCTTGGTCAGATAGTCATCCGCCCCGGCGTCCAGGGCAGCTATCTTATCGCTGTCCTCGCTTCTGGCGCTGATGACAATGATGGGGGTATTGGTCCAGGAACGGACTTTGAGAATCACGTCCACTCCGTCCATGTCCAGAAGCCCCAGGTCCAGCAAGATGATGTCGGGCCGCTGGGAAGCAGCGGACAGGATACCCTGTTCTCCCTTATCCGCCCATGTATAATGGTAATCATGCATCTCCAGGGTAGTGGCGATGAGGTTTTTCACTGCTTTGTCATCCTCTATGATCAGGATGGATGGCTTATTCATGTAAGGATACCTCCTTGGCTGGTAATGTAAGCCGGAATATGCTTCCGGCAGGTTTGTTGTCCAAAACTTCGATGGTGCCCCTGTGGGCGCTCAGTATTGCCCTGCAGAGGGGCAGTCCCAGTCCCATGCCCCGCTTTCCGTCCGCGGATTTGTGACCGGTGGTATAGAACATTTCAAATATCTTTTCCTTGGACGCATCGGGGATTCCCGGTCCGTTGTCGCTGACTTCAATGACAGCAGAGGAGCCCTCCTGGCGGCTGTTTACCATGATGGTGGAGCCTTCCGGCGTGTACTTCACCGCGTTGTCCACCAGGTTGGTTATGACCTGTATGATCAGCCTGGCATCCATGTCAGCCAGGATATAGTCACCCACCTGACTCACCTGGATGGTGTGGTGCTCATGACGCCGGTTGATATGGCACATGGCCTCATCTATGACTTCCTCCAACAGTTCGGTTTCCATGTGCAGGTGGACGCCCTGCCCCTCCATACGGGTGATGGACAGAAGGTTTTCCACCAGATTGATAAGCCACATGGAATCATCGTAAATGTCCCTGTATATCCGGATCCTGTGCTCAGCTGTCAGGCTTCCGCCATCGCTCATCAGGACGCCTGCATTGCCGGATATGCTGGTGAGCGGGGTGCGCAGGTCGTGGGAGATGGAGCGCAGCAGATTGCTCCTGAGCTGTTCGGCCCGTGCCATGGCAGCCTCCTCCTCCCGCTTTCTGGAGATATATTCTTTTTCCAGCGCCATGGAACACTGTGCTATGATTGCCACTGCCAGGCTGTTTTCAAAGTCGCCGGGAGGTGTATTGCCCACAAGGATTCCCATGACGCCATAGACAGCGCCTGAGCTTTGAAGGGGCAGGAAGTGGTAGGCCGCCGCGGGAAACACCTCCGTGGCGGCCCCTGTTTCCCTTCCCTCCCGGAAGCATTTCCGGGCGGCAGTCAGTTCCTCCAGGGTGTCCGGGGAAGGGCCCCGTCCTGTTGCTGGGGAAGAGTACTCACGGAAACAGAGGGGGGACTTAAGGCCGTTTCCATCCTGTTCAAAGCAGGCGATGTCCCTTTTGAGCAGCTTGTTCAGCTGTCTGGCGGTGCAGGAAAGGATGTCTGCTGGGGCAGCGGCCTTCTGGAGCATCTGGCTGGTGTCCAGGATGACGCCGGAGCGGTAGGCGTCCTGTTGGGAAAGCTGCGCCTTTTCTTTTATCTGTACGGTGTAGGAGCTGGTGAATACGGCTGCCAGGAACGTAATTAGCAGGGTGAGCTGGGTGCCTGCGTCCTCTGCCTTCAGAACGAACATGGGCTCTGTGAATATGTAGTTGAACAGCAGTACGCTGGCCAGGGATGCGCTGATGCTGTACCAGCGGCTGGCTGTGACTGCCGCCACCACCAGGACTCCCAGAATATATACGGTAATGATATTGGCCTGGGACAGGCCAATGGTTTCCAACAGGAATCCAACGGCAGTGGCCGCGGCCAGAACTGCCATGGTCTTTAGGGTGTCAAGAATTCGGGAACGGGCCATGGAATGAAAAACCTCCTTCATTGTCTACCTGAACAGTATATCATATCTTTGGATTAAATGACTGTATCTTTATAGAATATTTACATAATCTTTATATCGGAGACGGTTCCGTTATACCTGCTTTATGCCCTTCGTGGTAAGCTTGAAGGCACTAGGAGGTGATTGTATGAAGTATCTGGAAAGGCAGTCTCCGGCCAGAATCATTGCCATTGGTTTTCTGGCCGTTATCCTTACAGGTTCTTTTCTGCTGATGCTGCCGGTGTGTGTAAAACCGGGAGTCAGGCTTCATTATGTGGATGCGCTGTTTACATCCACCAGCGCTGTGTGTGTTACAGGCCTAATCGCCGTGGACACGGCCGATACCTATACGGCCCTGGGCCAGACCGTGGTGGCCCTTCTGATTCAGATTGGCGGACTGGGCGTGACCTCGGTGGGCGTTGGCGTGATTCTGGCCCTTGGAAAGCGGGTGAATTTAAAGGAACGCCTTTTGGTAAAGGAGGCCCTTAATCTGGATTCAGGCAGGGGAATCGTGTGTCTGGTGAGAAATGTACTGATGACCACCCTTTGTTTCGAGGGCGTGGGAGCTGTTTTGAGCTTTTTGGTATTTTCCAGGGATTATCCGCCCTTAAAGGCGGTTGGCATCAGTCTGTTCCACTCTGTGGCAGCCTTTAACAATTCGGGATTTGATATACTGGGAGGACTTAAAAACCTGACAGGATATCAGGACAATGTGCTGCTGAACCTGACCACGGCCGGGCTGATTATATTTGGGGGACTGGGCTTCCTGGTTATCATGGATCTGATAAAGAACCGTTCTTTTAAGAAACTGTGTCTCCACTCCAAGGCAGTGATTGTGACGACCCTGATTCTTCTGGTTACCGGAACCGTCCTGATACGGCTGACAGAGGATATTACCTGGCTGGGAGCGTTCTTTACCAGTGTATCGGCCAGGACAGCGGGATTTTCTACATTTCCTCTGGGAGAATTCACTTCTGCCGGACTGCTGACCGTTTCTGTGCTCATGTTCATCGGCGCTTCGCCGGGGTCCACAGGCGGCGGCATCAAGACCAGTACCCTGTTTATCCTGTTTCATACCATCAAGGGAGCTGCCTGCAACGAGGAGCCCCATGCCTTCCATTACCGGATTCCCCAGGAGGCATTTTACAAGGCAGCCATTGTGACGGCGCTGTCGGCCCTGGTGGTGTGTCTGGGAACATTTTTCATGTGCATCCTGGAGCCGGCTGTTCCCTTTGAGGATATTCTGTTTGAGATCACATCGGCTTTCGGAACCGTGGGTCTGTCCACCGGCATTACACCGGGGCTCAGCTCACTCAGCAAGCTTCTGGAGGTGCTGGTAATGTACATCGGCAGACTGGGGCCGCTGACCATCGTGACGATTTGGGTATTCAAACCCACGAAATCCGTATCCTATGCAGAGGGAAGCATTTCCATCGGATAGGGCGGGAGTATTGATAGGACTGTAAACGTAAACACATTTTGAATGGATAGAGGAGGTTTTTATATGGCACGAAAACAGGCAGAGGCAATGTCTTATGGAATCATAGGTCTGGGAAGGTTTGGAAGCGCACTGGCGTCAACCCTGGCTGAGGCGGATAAGGAGCTTATGGTGTTAGACAGAAGCGAGGAAAAAATCAGGCAGGCCAGAACCTATACGGAACATGCATATGTGGTAAAGGATTTGCAGAAGGAAACGCTGCGGGAGACGGGAATACAGAACTGTGATGTGGTGGTGGTCTGTATCGGTGACAAGGTGGATGTAAGCATTCTAACCACCCTCAATGTAATCAATCTGGGCGTGCCCCAGGTGGTGGCCAAGGCCAATAGTCCGGAACAGGGGGAGATTCTGGAAAAAATTGGGGCCCAGGTGGTGTATCCTGAGAGGGATATGGCAGTCCGCCTGGCCAGAAGGCTTATCTCAAAGCGCATATTCAATCTCTTTGAGCTGGACCAGAACGTGGATATATCTGAGATAAAAACCACCAGAAAGCTGACAGGCCAGTCTGTCAGGGACGCCCAGCTGAGAAACCGGTACGGCATCAACATAATCGCCATCACCAGAGGCGGATGGCTGACCACAGATGTCAGCCCGGACTATGTGTTCCAGGATGAGGATACGGTGATTGTGATTGGGGAGAGGGAGAAGATCAAGCGTCTGGCGGACGATTTGGCGCGGTGATGAAAAACGTTATATTTTTAAAAGAATATTGGTTTCGCACAAAGAAAAGGAAAGGATTTCATATATCTGCCAATTATTTTATACAAAATGTAGAAAATGCACAAGAAACACAAGATATATTGACATTGAGTTGTCTATTGTGATAGACTCAAGGTGTCAGAAGATGACGCAATTGAATAGAAGTATAAGTATTCAAAACTTATATATGCTCAAGATAGGTTGAGCGTTTCTACCAACTACCGTAATAGTTGACTATAAGTTTTCACATCAGGTACTGCCCGGGGCGCCGGGGACAGGCCGATGTGAAGCCTTAGGAACAGCGGTGGTTTTTTTGTTTGCAAAAAAATGCAGATGGAAGCCCGGGCCCGCCGCTGTACGGGTGAATACAAGGGTGCGCCGGTCACCGGCGTATCACGGAAAAGGAGGAGCATATGGCAGAGAATTTTGTATTAAAGGGCAATATCTGCTACAGCCAGGATTCCCGCACACTGATATGTGTGGAACAGGGATATCTGGTATGTACAGATGGCATATCAGCCGGCGTGTACAAAGAACTTCCGCAGATGTATGCAGGCTTTCCTCTGACGGATTATGGAGACAGGCTGATTGTGCCGGGTCTTACGGACCTTCATCTCCATGCCCCGCAGTATTCATTCAGAGGTCTGGGTATGGACCTCGAACTATTGGAATGGCTGAACACGCGGACGTTTCCTGAGGAAGCCAAGTACAGCGATATGGAGTATGCCAAAAAGGCGTATACCATATTTGCGGAAAACATGAAACACAGTGCGACCACAAGGGCGTGTATATTTGCGACCATGCACAGGGAGGCCACGGAGCTTCTCATGGACTTGATGGAGGAGACCGGACTTAAGACCATGGTAGGCAAGGTCAACATGGACCGGAACAGTCCGGATATCCTGGTGGAGGAGACAGAGGAATCCCTGAGGGAGACCAGACAGTGGCTGGCGGACATAAAGGGACGGTACAGGAACACGTTTCCCATTCTCACCCCAAGGTTCATTCCCACCTGCTCCGACACACTGATGGAGGAGCTCAAAAAGCTTCAGATGGAGTATGAGCTACCGGTCCAGTCCCATCTGTCGGAAAACAAGGGAGAGATTGACTGGGTGAAGGAATTGTGCCCGTGGTCCCAGTTTTACGGAGACGCGTACGACCATTTCGGCATGTTCGGCAACGGCGTAAAAACCATTATGGCCCACTGTGTGTGGCCGCCGGAACAGGAAATACAGAGAATGAAGGACAACGGCGTATACGTGGCCCATTGTCCCCAGTCCAACACCAACCTGTCCTCCGGTATTGTGCCCGTAAGGACATATCTGGAGCAGGGAATCCACACAGGACTTGGCACGGATGTGGCCGGAGGTGCGGGAGAGTCCGTATTCAGGGCCATGGCGGATGCCATCCAGGTGTCAAAGCTGCGCTGGAGACTGGTGGATGAGACACTGAAGCCGCTTACGGCGGAGGAGGCATTTTACCTGGGAACAAAGGGCGGCGGCGAATTCTTCGGAAAGGCCGGAAGCTTTGAGGAAGGCTATGAGTTAGACGCGCTGGTGTTAAACGACGAGAGCCTTAAGCATCCTCAGCCTTTGAGCTTAAAGGAGCGGCTGGAGCGGTTCATCTACATTTCGGATGAGCGCCATATTGACGCCAAGTATGTGGCGGGCAGCAAATTATTTTAACTGAAAACTGAATAGGTACAAAAAGAACGGAAAGGGGTACCGTTCTTTAAATAGAAACAGCGGAAAACTATAGGTATGAATTCAAGGAGGTATGAAGTATGGAGAACAAATCAAATCAGGGATTCCTGGAAAAAGTATTTCACCTATCGGAAAACCACACAGATGTTAAGACAGAGGTAATTGCCGGTATCACCACGTTCATGACAATGGCCTACATCCTTGCAGTGAATCCCAACATCCTGAGCGCCACGGGAATGGACAGAGGTGCTGCCTTTACTGCCACTGCCCTTGCCTCCCTGGTCGCCACCCTGCTGATGGCCGCATTTGCCAATTATCCTTTTGTGCTGGCGCCCGGCATGGGACTGAATGCTTACTTTGCATACACCGTAGTACTCCAGATGGGTTATACCTGGCAGATGGCTCTGGCAGCCGTATTCGTGGAAGGTATTATCTTCATCGCACTGTCGCTTACCAATGTGCGTGAGGCTATCTTCAATGCCATTCCCATGAATCTGAAACACGCAGTATCCGCAGGTATCGGACTTTTTATCGCCTTCATTGGCTTGCAGAACGCTAAAATCGTGGTGGAGAGCGCCACACTTGTATCTGTTTTTCATTCAAAGGCTCTCTGGAAGCAGGAACCTTTCATTCCGTGGGAATCACCGTACTGCTGGCTCTTATCGGCGTACTTATCACCGGTATCCTGGTTGTCAGGAACGTAAAGGGAAATATTCTCTGGGGAATTCTCATCACATGGATTTTAGGCATTATCTGTGAAGTGACCGGACTGTACCAGCCAAATGCAGAGCTGGGAATGTTCAGCGTACTGCCGGATTTCTCCAGCGGCTTCGGTATCCAGAGCATGGCTCCCACCTTCTTTAAGATGGACTTCAGCGGCATCCTGTCCCTGAACTTTGTAACCATCATGTTCGCATTCCTGTTTGTGGATATGTTCGATACACTGGGAACACTGATTGGCGTGGCATCCAAGGCCGATATGCTGGATAAGGACGGAAAGCTTCCAAAGATTAGAGGCGCCCTTCTGTCTGATGCCATCGGTACCTCTCTGGGCGCTGTATTCGGTACCTCCACCACGACCACATTCGTAGAGAGCGCTTCCGGTGTTGCGGAAGGCGGAAGAACCGGACTTACATCCGTAGTGGCAGCTGTTTTCTTCGGTCTGCCCCTGTTCCTGTCACCGATTTTCTTAGCCATCCCGTCCTTTGCAACGGCACCGGCTCTGATTATCGTAGGCTTCCTGATGATAAGCTCTGTTTTAAAGATTGATTTCAACGACTTTACAGAGGCAATCCCAAGCTACATCGCCATTATCGCCATGCCTTTTATGTACAGCATTTCCGAAGGTATCGCAATGGGCGTTATCTCCTACGTGGTTATCAACGTGGCAACCGGCCATGCAAAGGAAAAGAAAATCAGCCTTCTGATGTATGTATTGGCGGTATTATTTGTACTTAAATATGTATTAATTTAAAATAAGCAGCATATAATGCAGACGCCTGGAATACAGGCGTTTGCGCATTCAAGATAAGGAGGTAGAGCACACCATGGGAATTGGTAAAAACATGACCCGCGTTGACGCATTTGATAAAGTCACAGGCAGTGCCAAGTATACAGCCGATTTAGAGCCCCGGGGACTTCTGGTGGCAAAGGTAATACGCAGCACCATCGCCAACGGCGTGGTAAAAAGCTTTGATTTGGAAGAAGCACGGAAGGTGCCGGGGGTAGTGAAGATTGTCACGTGCTTCGATGTGCCCGACATCCAGTTCCCCACACCCGGCCATCCATGGTCCGTGGAAATGGCCCATCAGGATATTGCGGACAGGAAGCTTCTCAATACCAGGGTACGGGTCTATGGAGATGATATAGCAGCCGTGATAGCGGAGGATGATATAGCGGCAGCCAGGGCGGCCAGGCTTGTGAAGGTGGAGTATGAGGAGTATGCCCCCCTGCTGACCGTGGAGGACGCCATGGCAGAGGGCGCCACCCGGCTTCACGATGAAAAACCGGGAAATGTCATCGCCCATTCCTCCTTTGTGGTGGGCGAAGGGACCTACGGGGACGCAGTGAAGGAGGAGGGACTGGTGGAGATAGAAAAGGACTACCGGACCCAGAGCGTGCAGCACTGCCATATAGAGACGCCCATCTCCTTTGCCTATATGGAAAAGGGAAGAATCATCGTCACCACATCCACGCAGATCCCCCACATTGTGCGCCGCGTCATCAGCCAGGCGCTGGGACTGCCCATGGGCCGTATCCGCGTCATCAAGCCTTACATCGGCGGAGGTTTCGGCAACAAGCAGGATGTGCTCTATGAGCCCTTAAATGCTTTCCTCACCACCCAGGTGGGAGGAAGGGGCGTGAGGATGGAGATATCCAGAGAAGAGACTCTGGGCTGCACCAGGGTGCGCCACGCCATTGAGTTTAAGGTAAAGGCAGCCGCAAGGAAGGACGGAACGCTGGTTGCCAGGAAGTTAGAGGCTTATTCCAACCAGGGAGGGTATGCGTCCCATGCCCATGCCATCGTAGCCAACTCATCCAATGAGTTCAAGCAGATTTACCACGATGAGAAGGCGCTGGAGTCAGATGCCTGGACCGTGTACACCAACCTGGCCACAGGCGGAGCCATGAGGGGGTACGGAATCCCCCAGGCCGCGTTTGCGGCGGAATGCATGGCAGACGACCTGGCCCTGGTCCTTCACATGGACCCATTGGAATTCAGGAAAAAGAACTGCATGAGGCCGGGATACGTTGACCCCCACACCCATGTAAAATGCAATACATACGGCCTGGGGGAATGTATGGAAAAGGGCCGTGAATTCATCCGATGGGACGAAAAACGCAGGGAATATGAAAACCAGACAGGGCCCGTACGAAAGGGAATCGGAATGGCTGTCTTCTGCTATAAGACAGGCGTATATCCCATATCCCTGGAAACAGCGTCCTGCCGTATGATACTGAACCAGGACGGCTCCATGCAGCTTCAGATGGGAGCAACGGAAATCGGCCAGGGCGCCGACACCGTGTTCACCCAGATGGCGGCAGAGGTGACCGGAATCACGGAAGACAAGGTAAATGTGCTGTCCACCCAGGACACGGACGTAAGTCCCTTTGACACAGGTGCATACGCTTCCAGACAGACCTATGTCAGCGGTATGGCGGTGAAGAAAACCGGCGCTATATTTAAGGAAAAGATACTGGATTACGCTGCCTATATGCTGGAGAAGCCACAGGATACCCTGGATGTAAGGGATAACCACATCGTGGAAAAGGAGACCGGAAGGCAGCTGCTCCCCATGGAGGATCTGGCCACCACGGCATTTTACAGCCTGGACCGCTCCGTACATATCACGGCAGAGGCCACCAGCCATTGCAAGACAAATACATTTGCCACCGGCGTCTGTTTCGCGGAGGTGGAGGTGGATATGCCTTTGGGCAAGGTGAAGGTGACGAATATCGTCAATGTACATGACAGCGGAAAACTGATTAACCCCAAGCTGGCTGCCGCCCAGGTACACGGCGGCATGAGTATGGGACTGGGCTACGGCCTCAGCGAGGAGCTGCTCTTTGACGAAAAGGGGAGACCCTTAAATGACAATTTGCTGGACTACAAGCTTCCAACAGCCATGGATACCCCGGACTTAAACGCGCTCTTTGTGGAGCTTGATGACCCCACAGGTCCCTTTGGAAATAAGGCCCTTGGGGAGCCGCCGGCCATACCGGTTGCCCTGGCAGTGCGCAACGCGGTACTTAACGCCACAGGTGTTGCCGTGGACAGTCTGCCCATGGATCCCCAGAAGATGGTGAAGCATTTCAAAGAAGCAGGATTAATATAGAAAGGGTGGTGAGACAGCATGTATGATATCGGGAAATTTTATCAGGCAGCAGATGTGGAAGATGCGGTGCGCGCCCTGGTGGAAGACCCTGAGGCAGTGGTTATCTCAGGAGGAAGCGACGTGCTGATTAAAATCAGGGAGGGAAAGCTGGCCGGCTGCTCTCTGGTAAGCATTCACGGGATTAAGGAGCTGGAGGGAATAAAAATGGAGGAGGATGGGACCATTGTCATAGGTCCGGCCACCATATTTTCCCATATTACCAACAATGACATCATCCAGAAGCACATTCCCATGCTGGGGGACGCGGTGGACATGGCGGGCGGTCCCCAGCTGCGCAACATCGGAACCATAGGCGGCAATGTGTGCAACGGCGTGACCAGCGCGGACAGCGCCAGCAGCCTGTGCTGTCTGGACGCGGTCCTGGTCCTTAAGGGGCCTGACGGCGTCCGGGAGGTGCCCATCAGCCAGTGGTACACCGGGCCGGGAAGGACTGTGAGGAATCACGACGAGGTGCTGACGGCCATCCGGATAAGGAAAGAGAATTACGAAGGGTACGGCGGTCATTATATCAAATACGGCAAGAGAAATGCCATGGAGATCGCCACCCTGGGATGCGCTGTTAGCGTGAAGCTGACAGAGGATAAGAGACATATCCAGGACCTTCGCCTGGGATACGGCGTGGCTGCGCCTACGCCCATTCGCTGTCATAAGACAGAGGAGGCTGTAAAGGGAATGGAAACAGGGGAGGCCTTGGCCCAGGCTGTGGGAAAAGGCGCTCTGGAGGAAGTAAACCCCCGTTCCAGCTGGAGGGCTTCCAAGGAGTTCAGGCTGCAGCTGGTGGAGGAGCTGGGCAGGCGTGCCGTAAAGCAGGCCGTAATCAATGCAGGAGGTGAGTGGGATGCTTAATATAGTGCATATGACTGTTAATGGAAAAGAAGTGGAGTTGGCAGTGGACCCAAGAGAATCCCTTCTGGAGACATTGAGGAACCGTCTGGGACTTACCAGTGTGAAAAAGGGCTGTGAAGTAGGGGAGTGCGGCGCCTGCACGGTGCTGGTGGATGGGGAGGCTATAGACAGCTGCATCTACCTGACCATGTGGGCAGAAGGCCGCAGTATCATGACAGTGGAAGGGCTGAAGGGGCCAAACGGCGAACTGAGCCCCATCCAGAAAGCATTTATTGAGGAAGCGGCCGTGCAGTGCGGCTTCTGTACACCGGGGCTGATCATGACAGCGGTGGAGATTGTAGGTACGGGAAAGCGGTACAACCGCGAGGAGCTGCGCAAACTGATATCTGGCCACCTGTGCAGGTGCACCGGGTATGAAAACATCCTTAACGCCATGGAGCGTATCGTGGAGGAAACCTATAAGGTAGTGGGAAAATAGGAGAGGCATGCAAATAGAAGAGGTATGCAAATAAAAGAGGTATGTAAATAAAATAGGTATGCAGGTGTGGTGAAGGCGGCAGCCCTGAGGAAGCTGCGGCTGACACCTGGATATATAGGATTTTAGGATAAGAAACGAAGGACCATAGTGAAAAAGAAGGGCGCCGCGGATTGGAAGCGGCGCCTTTCTTTTTTAAACCACGCTTTTTTGCCCTTTTTTACTCCTTTTCTACTCGTTTTCTACTCGTTTTTAACCGCAGGCGGTTACAAACATTGCGGAGGCAGATTAAAATAATAAATAAAATAAACCAGTTGAAAAAATACATATTTTAGGTAAAATATGGAGGGGGATTATTTGTATTTTGATGGATATACAACTGGTCTTACAATGACATTTATGTTAACATATAAATAGGACCTGGTGGTTGAGGAGGATACAAAAGGGAGGACACAAAGAGGAGGACACAAAGAGAAACAGATTCTCTTTGAATACGGGATGATAGGTGAGCATGAATCATGTTTGATATAACATCAGATAAGGTATATGTCAAAACCTTTGGTGGTTTTGACTTGTATTATCAAGGTGAGCTGATATACTTTTCCAGCAGCAAAGCCAAAGAACTTCTCGCAATACTTGTGGACTGGAGCGGAAAGGAAGTAACATTATCTCACCTGGCTGAAATTTTATATGAAGGAGAACGGGACGAAACCGCAGCCAAACAGGCTGTCCATTTGGCGTGGCACAGACTGAAGCAGACATTGAAGAAATATGGGATTGAGAAAATCGTTATAAAAGGCAGGGGAACCTATGCCATTAATAAAGAAGCGGTTGTCTGCGACAGCTACGATATGGTCCGCCAGGTCAAGGGGGCTTCCAACTTTTTTGTGGGGGAGTATATGCCGGAGTATAGCTGGGCGGAGGTTACGTTGTCGAATTTGATAAGGGATTATTTTGATGAGGGGGAGTCGTAGGGATAATATAGTGTAGATGCGATGGAGTTTAGAGAACAGAATGGTCGGATTTTAAAAGGTAAGTTTTAAACGTGTGGAGCGCTCTTATGTGAGCGTTCCTTTTTTTGTAAAAAAATACCAAAACCCCCCAGATTGGCAAGAGATAAGAAGAATGGTATGATAGGTCAACGCAGGTGGATGAGACTGACTGCAAAAATTTAAGGGAGAAAAAAGAAAAATGGATAGAATATTGATGCCGAATACTGAAAGGTTTATTGCAGCTGGCAGAGGTCCAAGGCTATTACGGAAAAGAAATCGGAATATATACAATAAAATAATATCAAAATTATGACTTGTCTAAGGATAAATTACATTAAGTATATTCATGTGATTTTTAATCTTCTATAACTATAAATCCAAACAAAATAAAATAGTATTAATTTATATAAATTGGAAAATTGAGAGGTAAACAGTAACATTAGATTCATTGCTGTTTTTGTTCTAGCCCATAGCTTGTTAAAAGTTTATTTCTACAATTTTGGTTACAAACTTATATATTTGATTTTATGCCTGATGGGTTGTTTTTTACGGTTTATACCCATTTGGAATCAACAAATAGTAATAAATATTTCCAGAATACTACAAAAATTGCTATAGTATGTTATTTGAAACGGTTTTGTAACGATATTGAAAGCAACTAAGTGGTATATCCTTACAGAGAATGGTGGCATGCGGCCTGAAATAACGGGAGAAATAACGCTAATGGCAGATACGGAAAATGTAAATATATTTATAAAGACATTCGACGGATTCGATGTCTATGTCAACGGTAAAATGTTGTATTTTCCCAGCAACAAGGCAAAGGAAATGCTCACTATCATGGTTGAAAAACGCGGAAGCAGTGTCTCCTTATCCCAAATGACGTATCTACTGTATGAAAATATAGAAGAACGTACGGCAAAAAATAATTTAAGGGTTGTATACTATCGTCTCCGTATGAATTTAATGGAACATGGGATTGAACAGATACTGATTAAAAAGAGAGGGAGTTATGCAGTAGACACGGAGCAGTTTATCTGTGATTTTTACGAATTTATCAAGGGAAATCCTGATTACATTACTCTTTTTTCAGGAAGTTATATGCCTGAATACGCGTGGGCAGACGACATGCTTCCTTATCTTCGAAACTTGTATCGAAAATATAACGGGGGACTCATATGACTGGAATTATTGACATTCATGCCCATATTCTTCCGGGAATTGACGACGGTTCCAGGGATTGGGATGAGAGCAGGAGCTTGCTGGAGGAGTCCTACCGGCAGGGAATCAGATATATTATAGCAACACCGCATTATTCAAGACGAGGACTGCCTTCTGACATATATGATTTGTCGGAAAAGCTGAAGGAAGAAGCAAGGAGAATTGCGCCTGATTTCCAGACTGGATTAGGACAGGAAACATATTATCATGAGGGATTGATTGAGAATCTTAGGGACGGGAAAGCACTTACGCTGGATGGGAGCCAATATGTTCTGGTGGAATTTGATCCTCAGGTGTCTTACATGAAGATGTACCAGGCGGTCAGAAAACTGACTATGGCCAGATATATTCCAATCATAGCGCATGTGGAACGATATGCATGCCTGAGAGAGGATAGTAATATGTCTGAATTAGCCCAGTGTGACTGCAGACTGCAGATGAACTTCAGCAGCCTGAAGGGAAACAGCATATTGGATAAAGAGGTTCGATGGTGCCGGAAACAAGTTACGCAGGACAGAATCTTTTGCCTGGGGACCGACATGCATCGAATGGATTATAGAAAACCGGATATTGAGGAGAGTTTTCAATGGTTAGTCAAGCACTTGGATGGACTTAAACTGCACGGTCTGTTGCGGGGAAATGCGAAAAAGGTAATACAAAAAAGACAATACAAAAAAGAAAAACAGGAGAACACAAGGACGTATGGAAAAGACTTATGATGACGACGAGATTGAAATCGATCTTTTGGAGCTGCTGGGGGAGTTTCGACGTAAGATATGGATTATATTGGGAATCATTATATTGTTTGGGGGTGTATCAGGTGCATTCAGTGCATTCGTGCTCACTCCCCAGTATAAATCTACTGCTATGGTTTATATTCTTTCAAAGGAGACGACATTGACATCACTGGCTGACTTGCAGATAGGAAGCCAGCTGACCAAGGACTATAAAATCATTGTGACAAGCAGACGGGTCCTCAATCAGGTGATTGAGGATATGGAACTAAATCTTACATACAAAGAGTTAGTTGAAAAGGTTACCATTGATAATCCACAGGATACGCGAATCCTCTCCATCTCAGTGGAGGATCCGGATCCCAACATGGCGAAATTGATTGCAGACAAGATTGCAGTCACATCTTCAGACTATATTGGTGACATCATGGAAATGGTACCACCCAAATTAATCGAGGAGGGTGAGGTTCCAATCCTTAAATCAAGCCCGAGCAATATAAAGAATGCGTTAATAGGTGGTTTTCTGGGGGCTGTTCTGGTATGCGGCTTTATTACAGTGCACGTAACCCTGAACGATACAATTCGTACCGAGGAGGATGTTACAAAATATCTTGGATTATCCATTCTTGCATCTGTGCCGGAACGTGAGGGAGAGAAGCCGGAAGATAAAGAAGCCATGATTTCCTCTAAATCAAGAACCAAACCAGCTGTAGGAAAATCAAGAAAGAAGAAAAGGGGAGGCCGTGCATCATGAGCCAATTTGTTACGCTAAACAGGATAATGAAGGATGACTATTATTATAATGAAGCCATTAAGACTTTAAGAACCAATATACAATTCTGTGGCAATGCTATCAAGACAATCATGCTGACCAGTTCTCTTCCTGATGAGGGAAAAAGCGATATAACATTTGCCATGGCATCGTCACTGGCCCAAATTGGTAAAAGGGTAGTGATGATAGATGCTGATATTCGTAAATCTGTCCTTGTTTCCCGTTACCAACTGGAGCGGGAGGTGACCGGATTATCACAATATTTAAGCGGACAAAGGTCACTGGAGAATGTCATATATGATACAAATATAGAAAATCTCTGCATGATATTTGCTGGGCCGTATTCACCAAATCCGGCAGAGCTTTTGGAGGAGAGTTTGTTCGGAGACATGATTTCCAAATTAAAGGAAAGGTATGATTATATCATTGTGGATACGCCTCCCATGGGCAATTTGATAGACGGAGCGATTGTGGCCCGCCAATGTGATGGAGCAGTGATGGTGATTGAAAGCGGCTCCATAAGCTACCGGCTGGAACAGCGGGTTAAGGGCCAGCTGGAAAAAAGCGGATGCCGCATTTTGGGGGTTGTCCTCAACAAGGTAAATATGGAGAGAAATGGATATTACAGTAAGTACTATGGAAAATACGGAAGATATTCCAAATACGGTCATTATGGTAAATATGACAGGTATGAGAAGGCTGAGGTATGAGTTGGCTTCGAAACCATAAGAATTTTTTGTACAGGCTGGCTGTGGGAGCCGCAGCCATTTCACTAACCTGCTTTATATGGACATGTGTCAGGCTGTATCGGGATAGAAAGCTCCTGGAGACAGAGATTGCTGCCAGAAACCACGGGAACCAAACAGAAGCACAGAAAGACGGCATAGAAAGTTTTAGCGGTGATGTTGTCGAATACAATGGAAAACAGTACAGACGCAACAGCTATGTTAAAGCTATTTTGTGTATTGGAGTTGACCGGTCTGGCAATATGACGGAAAAGACCACCGCTGGTTTTGGAGGACAGGCAGACGGGCTTTTTCTTATAGCTCAGGATACGGCAAGGAATACCATAAAGATATTGATGATACCCCGTGATACCATGACCGATATCATGCTAACCGATTTAAGCGGAAATGAGTTAGGGAAAGACCTGCAGCATTTGAATCTGGCTTATGCGTATGGGGATGGACGGGAGAAAAGCTGTGAATATATGGT
>JAJQEA010000042.1 GCA_021201905.1 Clostridia bacterium | reverse complement strand
CTCCCAGGCTTTGAAGCCCTGCCATCACGGTCATCAGGCAAAACAGAAGACCGATTGTCTTATAATCAATGTAGGACACATATGCCCTGTCCGGCCTTATGACCAGGGCAGACAGAAATGCCAGTATAACAGCAACGCTCAGAACTGTTTCCCTTTTGACAAACCTTTTTATCTTATCCATGCTTCATTCCCCGCTTTTACATTCATAATCTCACGACTGCTTACTATACCATCGAAAAGCCCGGGAATCAATACAAAATATGTAAATTTTCAGTTCCATGACCGTCAATCCAGTTTCATGTATAAAATGGGGTATGGATTTCCCTGTTCGTCCGTTTCCGTTCTTTTATACACATAAAATCCCATGTGTTCGTAAAATCCCCTTGCCTGGGGATTCTGCTCATTGACTCCCACCTCCCTCACGGAATCATGTTCCATGCCATACAGGACCAGCCGCTTCCCCAGG
Source organism: Clostridia bacterium (assembly GCA_021201905.1). GTDB lineage: Bacteria > Bacillota > Clostridia > Lachnospirales > Lachnospiraceae > Enterocloster. The sequence goes on along the minus strand of JAJQEA010000042.1, from coordinate 2,904 downwards.
CCCTTTCCCCGCTTTCCGGACGAGATGAACAGCATTTCCAATTTCGTCCCGTCCGTCCCCATGAATGCAGCGGGAGCCCCGCCTTCATCCTCTAAAACATACAGGCGGGAACTTCCCTTAATGCCTGGGGAATGTACTGTTTGATGTCCTCTATTTCCGCCTGTGATAAAAACAGATGGGTTGCCCTGACCGAGCTCTCCCATACTTCTGTCAGCTGTTCTATCAGTTCTGGATTCCTGTCTTCTGCCACTGTAATATTCATTTCCGTACCTGGTTGACTCATACTCTGTCCTCTTCCCCTGTTTCATCCGGCACACCCTGACATATTTCATTTTCGCGGATGTCCATAATAAGCTAATTCCATTTTTATTATAGCGTACAAGGCTGGCCAATACCAGAACATATTTAACACAGGGGCTGTGTGAACTCCAAACCTTCATGTATTACCGGAAAACAGGCATAAATGTCTGGGATGCTCCGTCCAGCACGCCCTTATCCGTCATAATGGCGCCCGGCAGGGCAGCCAGGGCAAAGGTGGACATCTTGAGCAGCGAGCTCTTTCCAGCACAAAGGTCATACACTGCTTTTTCCACCTGCTCCACCTGCGGGGCCAGGCTGTCAACCGACAGTTGGGACATCAGCCCTGCAACCGGAAGGGCCAGACTTGCCAGCACCTTTCCGTCCAGAACCACGGCTATGCCTCCTCCGCTTTTCTTTAAGGTCTCTGCCGCAATCCACGCGTCCTCCGGGTCCCGGTATATCATGGTCAGGTTATGGCAGTCATGGGATACAGTGGTTGCAATGGCGCCTCCTGTGATTCCAAAGTTTCGTATGGGGACAACCGTCCTCTGGTTCAGTCCGTGCCGGTTGCACACACATGCCATAGCCAGGTCCGGATCCTGCCTGATACGGATGTAACCGTCCTCAGCAGGCAGCGTCTCATAAAACGCCTTGTTGAAGGGTCCGTCATACTTGCTGTATATCACCAGCGTCTCTCCCGGAGAGGCAGGCGCTTTCAGTCTGAAATCCCCGGGGCCGGTCAGACAGGACAGTTTCATGGTATTGGGGAAACTGAGTCCGCCGTCATAGGGGCTGCCCAGGTACCTTCCCTTCTCAGCCACAAGCTTCCCCCTGCAGAACACATGGCTGGGCTGGCGGCCATCCAGGGCATCCACCAGCTGCATGTCCGCCACATAGCCAGGCGCAATGGCTCCAAGGTCGTCAAACCCATACTCTCTGGCGGCGTTATAGCTGGCATAACGGATGGCGTCTAACGGATGGGCGCCATATCCGATGGCCTTTCCAACCACCCGGTTCAAATGGCCCTCGCTGTAAATCACCCCTGCATGGACGTCGTCCGTGCACAGGGACACACTGTCATGCCAGCGATGGTCCCTGATTCCCTCTAAGGCATCCGGCAGATGGTTGGAAAGAGAACTGGTCTTAAGGTTTACATGCATGCCCTGCCGGACCTTCTCCCCGCACTCCCTGGCGCTGCGGCATTCATGGTCGCTCTCCGGGCCTGCCAGCAGATAGGCTGCCAGGGCATTTCCCTCCAGGCGGGGAGCATGGCCCTGCAGATACAGATTCCGTTTCAGGCCTTGGGATATGATCCGGCTCATCCTCTCATCTCCCCTTGCATACATCCACATAGTTCATGATTTCCGCGATTCCCAGCACATCCGGCCGTTCCAGCAGACAGGCGATTTCCTCCTCTCCAAACTCGGCCCCGCTGTTTTCCACTCCGGGCACAGAGGGCACGCAGGAGGGAGCCAGGGCAAACTGGCGCAGAGGTGTTTTCTTTGCATTGTCCAGCATGAAGCTGACGCCTTCAATGCCCAGCACATTGGCAATCTCATGGGGGTCCATGACAATGGTAGTGGTCCCCCAGGGAAGTACGGCCCTTCCAAAATTTTCCGGTATCATCATGGTGCTCTCCACATGAAGATGGGAGTCAATGAATCCGGGTATCAGATAGCGTCCTCCCCCGTCAAATATCTGTTCCGACGGCAAGGCCGGACTCTCCTTCTCTGTACGCACCCGCACGATAATGCCGTCCAGTATATCCACCTGGGCAGGATACACCTCCCCGGAAAACATGTTGACCAGTTGTATATTGCGGACAGTCAGATCACAGGGAATCTTTCCCATGGCTGCCCTGACCATTTTGCCGCGGTCCATCCACACTGCTATTTTCATATGATTTCCTCCTCAGAAACAAATTAGATAACGAACTGAATACAGGTCAGAAGGGTAAATATAAGGGTGAAAGGAGACGGAAGCTTATCCCTTCCACGCTCATCCGTAAACAGGTAAAACGCGCCCTTCACACCACAGTAGGTCAGAAGGCCGATGCCGATGCCCTGAGATATCCCATAAAACAGGGTAGCAATAATCAGCATACCTACCGGAACCCACTCCTCAATCCCAAAATCAATGGATTTAAGTCCCTGCATCATGACAAATCCGATAATGAGAAGCACCGGCGTGGTGGCTGCGGTGGGTATCATCAAAAACAGAGGGGCAAATAACACGGCCAGCAGGAAAAACAGCCCGGTAACCACGGAGGCCAGTCCTGCCCTTCCTCCCACCTCAATACCTGACGCACTTTCCACATAGCTTGTGACCACAGTTACACCCATGCAAGTTCCCACTACGGACCCGATGGCATCCACCAGGAAAATCTTGCCGATAATAGGAAAATTTCCATTTTCGTCCAGCATCCCCATCTGCTGCCCCAGTCCCAGGGCAGTGGCCAGGGTCCCAAAGAAATCGCTTACAAAAAAGGCCAGCACAAAGGCAATATACTCCGGTCTCAAAGCTCCCAGCACATCCGCCTTAAAAGCAATATTGCCAAGGGATGCAATGGGGGGGGGGGGGGGGGGGGGGGGGGGGGGGGGGGGG
>JAJQEA010000089.1 GCA_021201905.1 Clostridia bacterium | reverse complement strand
GGTTGTCATAGACCCGTGCAGGGCGGGAATGGGAGAAATGGCGGATATGTGGGTGCCAATCATACCAGGATCCGACGGAGCCCTAGCCATGGCCATGACAAAGCTGATACTGGAGAGGCGTCTGTACGACGAAGGTTTTGTGAAGAACTATACCAGGGGATTTGAGGAATATGAAGCCTATCTTGACACCCTGTCCGCGGACCAGCTTTCAGGGTACTGCGGCATACCGGTACAGACGATAGAGGAGCTTACCCGTTTGTTCGTTTCAACGGAAAAGATATCCCTTGTTTCCTATACAGGGCTGGAGTACCAGCTCAGCGGGGTTCAGAATAACCGGGCCATCCAGATTCTGTGGGCCATAACAGGCAAGGTGGATGTGGAGGGCGGCATTTATATAAGCGGCACTGAAATACCCACCAGGAAGCTGGCGTCAAAGCAGGAAATCATGCCTGTGGGAGCGGAAAAATATCCTGTATTTTACGGACTGACCGGATGCGGTCAGTTTATGGAATTCCCCAATGCGGTGCTTCACGATGAACCGTATCCGGTAAGAGGACTTCTGGTTCGGGCTGCCTCGCCTGCCATTTCCTATCCGGAACAGAAGCTGTGGCGCCAGGTATATAAAAAGCTGGATTTCATGGTGGTTCTGGACCGGTTCATGACAGAGGACGCAAGGTATGCGGATGCGGTGCTGCCTGCCACCACGCTGTGGGAAAATGATTCATTTTGTGAGTATCCGGGTGGTATCCGGCTGCGGGAACAGATAATCGGGCCGGTAGGAGAAGCAAAGGCGGATTTGTTCATTTACCAGCAGCTGGCAGAATATATGGGTAAGCCGGATGCCTTCCCCAAAAACAAGGAAGAGCTCTATGAACAGGCCTTTAGGGGAAGGGAGTCTCTATTGGAACGCCTGAGGGAACACCCGGAGGGCATTGTATTTGAGACGAAGCAGACCTACAGGAAATATGAGACAGGGGGTCTCAGGGCCGATGGCAGGAAGGGATTCCCCACCCCCTCTGGAAAGTTTGAGATATCGTCCGCTGTACTGGAGGATATGGGGTATACGGGATATCCCGTGTATAAGGATATAAGTGAGGAGCCGGGATTAAAAGACGGGTTTGAGTTTGTCATGACCTGCGGCAACAGAAGCCCTGTCAGATACAGCTCCTTTGGGCCAAATATAGAGGCGCTGGCAGCCCTGGACCCTTATCCCACGGCGGATATTGACCCCGGGGATGCAGGGCGGCTGGAAATAGAGGAGGGGTGTGAGGTGGATGTGGAGACTGCCTTTGGAACAAAGCGGTTCCGGGCCAGAATCACGCCCATGCATCCCGGAACCATACATGTGTTTTCGGGAGGCGGAAGCAGCTATCATTCAAAGGAGTGGCGCGAGGGCAACATCAACGATGTAAACAGCATGGAAATCAGGGATGATGTTTCCGGGTTTCCCGCCTTTAAGGCCATTCCATGCAGAATCAAAAGGGCATAGGGCAAGGTTGAAAAGGGACCGGATTTCCGTACTGGGAATCCGGTCTTTTCTGTGAAAACCGGGATGCGGGACAGCGGTCCGGGCGGCCCGGTTTTGCAAATGGCGCCGTAAATAACAGGAAACAGTTGAAATGTGACAGAAAAACATATAAAATGGGGTGTAAACTTAAGCGCATTAAGAGCAGGATAAGGAGCTTTGGACTAATCATGAGAAAACGAATCGTCATCATAGGAGGCGGGGCCTCGGGACTGACTGCGGCCATTGGCGGGGCCAGGAACGGGGCTCATGTGACCATTGTGGAGCACATGGACCGGGTGGGAAAGAAAATCCTATCCACGGGCAACGGCAGGTGCAACCTGACCAATCTGAGGATGGAGGAGGATTGTTACCGCTGCGGTCAGAAGGGGTTTCCCATGGAAGTGATCCGGGGCTTTGGGGTGGACGAGACCCTGGCCTTTTTTAAAGGTCTTGGAATAGAGCCAAAGGACAGAAACGGATATATTTGTCCCAATTCGGACCAGGCGTCAGCCGTGCTGGACGTGCTCCGCAGCGAGGTGGAGCGTTTGGGCGTGGTGGTGCTTCTTTCGTGCCATGTGGAGAAGATAGAGACGGCGGGCGGAGGTGCCCGCTATCAGGTGTACACGGACCAAGGTATACTGGATGCGGACGCGGTTATTCTGGCGGCCGGTTCCAAGGCAGCCCCGTCCACAGGTTCGGACGGAAGCGGATATGAGCTGGCAGGACGGCTGGGACACCGGGTAATCAAGCCGCTTCCCGCCCTGGTGCAGTTGCGGTGCCAGGGAACCATGTACCGGCAGATGGCGGGTATCCGTACGGAGGCTGCGGTAAAGCTCATGGCGGACGGTGAACTGCTGGCTCTGGACAGGGGAGAGCTGCAGCTGACGGACTACGGCCTGTCTGGTATCCCGGTGTTCCAGGTCAGCCGGTTTGCGGCCAGGGCCCTGGACCAGGGGAAGAGGGTCACCGCCCTGGTGGATTTCGTGCCCTCCTGGGATGACAGCGGGGCCTTTGGCCTGCTTAAAAAGCGCGCGTCCCTTCTGGGCCATAAGACGGTGGAGGAGCTGTTTACAGGCCTGCTGAACAAGAAGCTGGCCCTGGTGCTCATCAAGCTGGCAGGCATCAAACCGTCCCAGAAAGCGGGAGATTTGTCACCCAGACAGCTGAAGCTGCTTCTGGGACAGATGAAGTCCTACGAAGCCATTGTCATGTCAGTGAATCCATTTGCCAATGCCCAGGTGTGCTGCGGCGGCGTGGATACCAGGGAGGTGGATGCAGCCACCATGGAATCCGGGATTCACCCTAACCTGTATCTGGCGGGAGAACTGCTGGATGTGGACGGAATCTGCGGCGGATACAACCTGCAGTTTGCCTGGTCCAGCGGCATGATAGCGGGGGTACATGCGGCGGGAGGAACTTATGCCCCTGCCCCAAATGGAAAGAGGAACAGAAAATGATTCGTATCAATCAGTTAAAGATGCCGCTGGGACACGACAGGGCGGGCCTTTTGGAGAAGGCTGCCAGGGTACTGCGTGTTCCGTCCGGAGAGATAGAGAAGCTTACCATTATCAAGCAGTCCGTGGACGCCAGAAAAAAGCCGGATATATGGTACAGTTATGTGGTGGACATAGGAATCAGGCAGGCCGGACTCCAGAAGGAGGAAAAGCTGGTGCGCAGGCTGAAGGACCGTAATGTGTCGGTCCACAGGGAAACGCCCTACCGGCTTCCTGAGCCGGGGACCCAACCTATGGCCAGCCGTCCCGTCATTATCGGCACCGGCCCGGCAGGGCTGTTTTGCGGCCTTATGCTGGCCAGAAAGGGGTACAGGCCCATACTTCTGGAACGGGGGGGGGGAGGCGGTGGCCGCAAGGACAGCACGGGTGGCCCGGTGC
>JAJQEA010000127.1 GCA_021201905.1 Clostridia bacterium | reverse complement strand
TTTTTGTCCCAGTCACCCAGGGGAGCGGTTCTGGGTGAGGAGGGAGGTATCTGGCCTGCCATTGTGGGCAGCCTGTGTTTTACGGCGACAGCCATTGTCCTGGGGGGAATACCGGCTGTTGCAACAGCCCTTTTCATGGTATTTTACTGCAAAAGGCGCAGGACAGCGGGATTCATCCGCATGGTAATCCAGTGTATATCGGGGATTCCTTCCATTGTCCTGGGACTGTTTACTTACAGCTTTCTGGTGCGGGACCTGGCCTGGGGGCGCTGCATCTTGTCATCGGGCGTGGCTCTGGCTGTGATGATTCTTCCCTTTATAGAGGTCAGGGCGGAAAAGACCTTCAGGGAGCTTCCAAAACAGCTGGTCCAGTCCTCTTATGCCCTGGGCTGCTCCAGATTCTATACCATTTGGAAGATTGTGCTGCCGGCCTGTAAGGGGGAGATTGTGTCGGGCGTGATACTGGGAGGCTGCTATGCCATGGGAGCCACGGCGCCTCTTATTTTCACGGGGGCAGTGGCTTATTCCAGCCTGCCGGCCAGACTCACCGCACCGGCCATGGCCCTGCCCATGCATCTCTACCTGCTGGTGGCTCAGGGGGCCACTTCCATGGACGCGGCTTACGGGACCGCATTTGTCATGATGGCGCTGATTTTAATCAGCAACCTGTTGGCAACAATTTACGCAAGGAGGAGCCAGAAAAAATGGAACATATCATGACGCTTCACAATGTCAGCGCGTCCTACGACGGCAGGGAGGTGCTGTCTGACTTGTCCTTAGACATACCGGCCCACCGGATTACGGCTGTCATCGGCCCGTCGGGGTGCGGAAAAACCACGCTGCTGCGGTGTATGAATGGATTGCTGTCAGAGGAAAAGGGCGTGTCCGTATCGGGAAAGATTCTGCTGGACGGGCAGGAGATAACATCCATGCAGAAGGACGTGCTGCGCCGCCGCGTGGGCCTGGTGTTCCAGACACCGGCTCCCTTTCCGTTTTCCATCTATAAAAATATGACATATGCGCCCAGATATTATGGGGTCCGTGATAAGGCGGCCCTGGAGGCCCTGGCGGAAGAGAAACTCCGGATGGCCGGACTGTACGACGAGGTCAGGGAGGATTTGGGCAGGAATGCGCTTAAGCTCTCAGGAGGGCAGCAGCAGAGGCTCTGTATCGCCCGCGCCCTGACCGTGGACCCGGAGGTGCTTTTGCTGGATGAACCCTGCTCTGCCCTGGATGTGAAATCATCTGCCGTGATCGAGGAAATGCTCACAGAGCTTAAGAAGCAGTACACCATTGTCATTGTCACCCATAACATAGCCCAGGCCCGCAGGATATCAGATTATGCGGCATTCCTTTTCGGAGGACGTCTGGTGGAGTGGGGAGAATCGGAGCAATTGTTCGGGTGTCCGGGGGAAGAGGAGACAAGGGCGTTTCTGGCAGGAATCTACGGATAGACGGATGTGAGATATAAGGGAGGAGACATACTGTGATTATAATAGAGATACCCGGGCGGGAGCCCCTCAGGATTGACCATGTGGTCCTGGATTACAACGGGACCGTGGCTGTGGACGGACTGCTGTTAAAGGGAGTCGTGGAACGGATTTCCCGGCTCAGGGAGCATGTGGAGGTGCATGTGCTTACTGCCGATACCTACGGCACGGTGACACGCCAGTGTGAACCTCTGGGTGTGAAGGTAAGGACCTTTCCGCGGGAGGGGGCTGCCGGCTGCAAGGAGGAAATCGTAAGGGGGCTTGAGGGCGGCGTGGCCTGTCTTGGAAATGGCTTTAATGATGTACAGATGTTTGACGCGGCCCGGCTGTCCATAGCGGTACTGGAGCGGGAGGGCATGTGCGCGGCCCTGTTAAGCCATGCAACGGTGGTGGTCCGATCCATTGAGGACGGGCTGGACCTGCTTCTGAAGCCGGACCGGCTGCGGGCCACGCTGAGAAGCTGATATCTAAAAAAGTTGCATGGTAAATTATGAAATTTTAGGAAAAGAATTGAAACGGATTTTTAAGTTTAATTACGGAACCATTAATGTTGGCCTGGCTGCCTTGACAAAAGGAGCCAGGCTCTTTATGTTAGAGTGTATCACCGGACGCGGTGGATGAAACGCGTGTTTCACAGGGATGCATGCCCATGCCGGACCCTGGAAATGTGGCTTTATATAAAGTAAAAGGTACTGAAAATCAGATGGATGAGGAGATTAAATAAATTATGAAAAGAAAATTAGCAGTTTTAGGAACAGCCATCATGGCGGCAGCGGCCATCACGGCCTGCTCAGGCAAGGATGCCGGGACCACCACAGCGGCAGATGTGGTAACCCAGGCCGACACAGCCGGGGAGGCGGTAAATGGGGAGACTGGGGACGCAGGCGCGGCTTCAGAAACCGCAGCAGATATCCAGGAGGCGGATTCTCAGGAGGCAAATTCCCGGGAGGCAGATTCCGGCAGCCAGGAGGCGGCCCTTTTGGAGGAGGCGGAGGATGTGTCCCATGCAGGGGCGGAGCTGGAACAGAGCGCGATTAAGCCTTTCGTTCAGAAGGTGCAGAAGGCTGTGACAGATAAGGATATGGAAGAATTGGCAGGCCTGTGCGCTTATCCTGTTTATGTCTCCCTTGGAGAAGGACAGGGCGAGGAGATTGACGACGAGGCAGCTTTCTTAAAGATGGATGCGGGCCGGATTTTCACAGAGAGTCTGTTAAAGGAAATCGCGGACACGGATGTGGACACGCTGGAGCAGTTTGGCGCCGGAGTCATCATGGGCGAGGAAAACAGTATTATCTTCAACAATGTGGATGGACAGGCAGCCATTACGGGTATTAATCTGAATTAGCACGTGTCTGAAAATTCAACGAAGCAGAAAAATATCCCGTGAATCAACAGGGCGCCCTCCTGCCGCAAGGCAGGGCGGGCGCCCTTTGCGCCTAATCCTCCAGCGCGTCCTTAAGAGCGCCCAGGAATTCCAGGTCGGATTGTTTGACCCGGATATTGGATGATATGGTCTGTCCGGTGCTGGATGTGACGGTAATTTCAATCAGTGTGCCCTCGTCCATGACCCCGGCTCTGGACGCGGCTTTGACAAATGACAGCATCTTGGGATGGTTGGCCTTGAACTGGTTCCAGGCCGGTTTTAACAGATTTTAACCGAGAATTCCCCCGTCCTCTTAGGCGGCGGAATGAATCGGCTTCGGTTGTAAGGTGTGGTTACGTTCTTTGTAATCATATCACAACAGCCGATAAACAAAGCTTGCATAGGGCGGATAAAAGAAGTATTATATAATCAGTCGAATAGAAAGGAGAGTGCCTATTATAATGGAGTTGGATAACAATGCTCACTCAGTATTCTTGCTGCATTATCACTTGGTTCTTGTTGTGAAATATCGAAGAAACGTCTTTGATGATACTAT
>JAJQEA010000165.1 GCA_021201905.1 Clostridia bacterium | reverse complement strand
CCCCCCCCCCCCCCCCCCCCCCCCCCCCCCCCCCCCCCCCCCCCCCCCCCCAACCACGCCATAATATGGTGCCGGACTGCTGTGAGGCGGTGGTGGACTGCCGCTTGCCCATAGGTGTGAGCCAGGATGAGATTGCTGCCTGCGTGGAGGAGATACGCAGGGAGAGCGGAGTGGACGGGGTTGATTTTGAGCTTAATTACCGTTCTGAGCCAAACTTTACGGACCATGAGGATCCCTTGGTCCTTGCGGTAAAAAAGAATGTGGAGGCATTTTTAGGCACCCAGGTGGTGCCCGCTTACCAGTGGGCTTTCAGTGATGCCAGGGATTACAGGCGCCAGGGAATTCCCACTATCCAGTTCGGGCCGTCCAATACCGTAGGAATCCACTCTTATAATGAGACAGTGGAGATAGAGGATGTGGTGACTGCCGCCAAGGCATATGTGGCAGCGGTGTGCGATTTGATGGGAATTGAATAAATACCAGGAGGAGATATGTCGTGTTAATCAAACAGTTATTGGAAGTGTATGATGTTCTGGATGACAGCAATGCCAGCGGAGAAACGGTTGAGGCATACTTGAGAGGAATCAGGAAGGATGCGGATATCCACGTATATCCACTGATAGGGCCAAAGGGAAAAACCGATATGGTCAAGGTCAGGATTCACGGAAGCAGAGGAAAGAAGAACGGGGGAGATGCGCCCACACTGGGGCTTCTGGGACGCCTGGGAGGGCTGGGCGCAAGGCCGGAACGAATCGGATTCGTGTCTGACGGCGACGGCGCCCTGGTGGCCTTATCCCTGGCCGCAAAGCTTTTGGATATGCAGAATAAGGGCGACATACTGGAGGGGGACATTGTCGTATCCACCCATGTGTGTCCCGACGCGCCCACAAGGCCCCACAAGCCGGTGGCATTTATGGATTCACCTGTGGAGTTGGCCCAGGTTAATAAGGAAGAACTGAGCGATGAGCTTGACGCGGTTCTGTCTGTTGACACCACCAAGGGGAACCGGATCATCAATACAAGGGGGTTCGCCATATCGCCTACTGTTAAGGAGGGCTATATCCTGAAGGTGTCCGAGTCCGTTCTGGGCATTATGCAGACCACCACCGGGCGGCTCCCCTATGTATACGCCCTGTCTGTCCAGGATATTACGCCCTATGGCAATGATTTGTATCATTTAAACAGCATCCTGCAGCCTGCCACCGGAACAAAGGCGCCTGTCATCGGAGTAGCCATCACCACAGAGGTGCCTGTGGCGGGATGTGCCACCGGGGCCACCCATATCACGGACTGCGAGGAAGCGGCCAGATTTATGCTGGAAGTAGCAAAAGCTTACGCAAGAGGGGAGTGCAGCTTTTACGATGAGGATGAGTTTGCAAGAATCCGCAAACTGTACGGGAATATGAACCACCTCCAGACATTGGGCAAAGAGGCATAGCATGCCTGTGTTATGTTTCCCTGAGCAGATCGTAGGCGCACAGTCCCAGGTAGAAGCTGAAAATTTCGTCCATGGCTTCCAGGTCGGTGCCTAGTATACGCTTTATCAGATTCAGATGGTCTGCCAGTGTATTGCGGTGGATGAAGAGCTGTCTGGAGGTCTCCCGGATGACCAGACGGTTTTCCAGGTACATGCGCAGGGTATGGACCAGACAGGTGCCGTTTGCCTGGTCGTAATCCACCAGTCTGACAATGGTGTCGTTATATATTTTATTCAGGTCATGATGGTTCAGGTTCCTCAGCAGATGATAGGGAATCTGACGCAGATAGGAAGCCACAGCCTTTTGGGGATTGAGGTGGGACTGCATATTGATGGAGATTAAGCTTTCCTCAAACGCGGTGCCGATTGTCACCAGACGGCTGTGGCTTCTGCTGACCCCGCCCCGCACCCACTGGCGAAGGCTGTCATCCAGGGATTGGTACAGGTACTCCGCTGTCATCTGCGTCTGGTTCACTGCCTCCAGGTTGGAGACGCTTTTCTGGAAGAACAGAAATACAATCACATAATCATTGTAAAAGCTCAGGAAGTACTGCTGCCCCGAATTTTCCAGCATGGTGCTGAATTTATCGTATACTGTGCGCATCAGCCGCTCCGGGCTTCCCGTCTGCTGGATTTCATAGGAGATGCAGACCCGCTTGCAGTCATAGGGAAAGGAAAATGAATTGCATACGATCTTTATCTCTTCACTGGATTTGGAACGCATGTCCGACAGCATGGAGAAAAAGGGAGCAAAATGGTTGGTGGAGGAAAAACGCCGCTGGTTCACCTGGATGGTCTCAAGCTCTGTTGACAGGATGGGAAGACAGTTGGTGATGATGGATACAATGTCTTCCGAAAGGGGGGCCGTGTGAATGTCTGCGCAGAGATAATACCGGCCGCCGGGGATGGGAAAAACGGCAAAGGGCAGGATTTGTTTGTTGATCCAGAACCTGCGCGTATTGGAAGCTTCCTTATCGGTGTCAGCCTCCTTTCCATTCTCTGTATGTTTGGCTGTATCGGGCCGTATCACTACACGGCTGGAGGTCTGCAGCAGGCCGGCATAGGAATCCGGAATATGGAAGTACACGGATTTGTCATTATAGTCAGTTATCAGGATGATGGAATCCGTGTAGGATGACAGCATGGACAGCATGGAACTGATTCCGCTGTTGCTGGTGAAGAGCTGGCAAAATTTGCGTGTTTCATTGATGACAAAGGCCTGGTTGGACAGCTGCCTCAGTTCCAGCTCACGGAATATGACACGCATGATGTCAGAGTAACTGTGGTAAAAGGGAACCGCAATCAGAGGAAGGTGGTACCGGGCCGCTTCGTCTATGAGAAACTGGGGAATAGTATCGTAAAAACGTTTTATTTTAATGCACAATGCGGTGCAGCTGATATCGTGGAGTTCCTTTAACAGCTTTTTTGTCAAATCAATGTCTTTATAAAAAATAAAGCCGGTCGTCAGGACCAGTTCATTTTTTTTAATCCAGGGGACGCCTTCCGGATTGTCGATAACATTGACTCCGGTAATGGGATTTCCCAGACAGTCCTCATCTCCATAAAATTCCAGATTGTCGATTTCAGGGCAGTTTAAAAACCATCGCAGTGTCAATACAGGGTCGTTCATAAACGGGGCTACCTCCTCTCAAGCTTTTAAAGTATTATAGCATCTGGCAATGGCGGTTACAAGAAAGTTTTTTCCATGGAAGTTTGGGCTGCGCAGGTCCAGGGCATACTTAGAAAAAAAGGAAGGAACCGCCATGGAACTGTCGCCCGCGGCCAGACGTCTGGTCATTCTCCTGTGTCTCCGGCATCTGCCGGGGATTCTGGGCATGAGGTTGTCCGGGGTACTGGTTATGGTACCGGGAAAATTAAGGGAATCTTTATTGAAATTAACAGGATATGATGGTACCTGTCTTTGGTATCAGACATTAAAAAATGGTGATAGTTCACTTCAAAATGAAA
>JAJQEA010000122.1 GCA_021201905.1 Clostridia bacterium | reverse complement strand
TTTTCGGTGGTTTTGACCTGTTTCCTTGTATCAAATCCTCCGTTTACATAGATGAGGGGATTACGGGAACAATATCAAATGCATCCGACCCTTCCATTTCCTTTAGAAATTCCATATACCGTTCGCTCCATGGGGACACGCACAGCATATACAGAGTCTGTCTGGAATCCTTCGGGCATTCCCCTCTTTTTTCCGCCTCCAGGTCGCCCAACACACGCAGTACCAGTTCTTTCAACTGTTCTTCACTGATATTCAACTCTTTCACCTCGTTTCAAGGAATGCCCCTATCCAACGGATAGGGGCATTCCCCGCTGCAACCGCTGATAGATAAACGCTTCTATCTGCTGCCTTTATTCAAGATGTGGAAGAATTTTCTCAACATCTGTATGAGGACGTGGAATAACGTGGGTAGATACAACCTCTCCAACTGCCGCCGCAGAAGCCGCTCCGGCGTCGGTAGCTGCCTTAACCGCACCAACATCGCCTCTTACCATGACAGTAACAAGTCCGGAACCGATTTTCTCATATCCTACCAGCGAAACATTGGCTGCCTTGACCATGGCATCCGCTGCTTCAATTGCACCTACTAAGCCTTTTGTTTCAACCATACCTAATGCATCTGCATTCATATTAGAACCTCCTTAATTGATTCACATTCTCCAAACCGGTCTTACTAGATGTATGGAGTTGTTGTAGATTTCGGTTCATCGCCCAATGCCCCCAGCATTTTCTTGCCGGCTTCTATGGAAGCCTTCACTGCCTGGCGTACGGCTCCTGAATCACCGGTAAATGTAAGGATAACCTCGTTGGAATAGCTGGTGCCGCTGGTGGGTGAACAGTATCCTACCACCTCCACATTAGCTGCCTTCACTGCAATATCTGCCAGAACCGTGCCGATTGCGGCCGGTCCTGCACATGTCATGCCGAATGCCCTTCCAACCGGTGCGCCCAGCGCCTTCTCCAGACAGTAGCTGGCCCTTGCGGTATACTGGAACTCCAGATGACCGGCATCGTTTCCATACACATCACCGAAATATTTCGGAAGGACCTGAAGGGCGATCTCAACTGCTCTTCTTGCGTCCGACACATCATCTGCCCCAATATATATCAAGCTTCCGTGTCCGGCCCCGCCTTTTGTATCCCTGGGAAGCTCCACAGAAATAATCTCGGTGTTGGTTGCCTTTACAGCCTCGTCAACCGCCCAAATCTGAGGACCGGCACCGACTCTTCCGCCCACAATACCGATGGAACGGTATTTACCTAATTTCATCACATCTACCAGAAGGGGGGTCCACACTGGCAATCACAAGTCCGATTGTATCCCCGATTGCGGTTCCTACAAATTCGGTCAATCCGATATTGCTGCTACAGCATTCTTCCTTTGGCGCCTCTGCCCTGCATTCCTCCTACTTGATGCCGAGTTCGTCAGAAACCTGCCTCATTACCTTCTCAATTAACTGCTGATCTATTCTTCTTCCTCCTCCATTCTAAAATCATGTCTAACCGCCAATGATACATTGAAAACCATAACTCTCCACCACTGCCCTGCATTCCTCCAAATCCTCCGGAGCCAGCGGTTTAACCTGCTTCAGCGTATAGTCCTGGCCTAACAATCCATACTTGTTCTCGCCAAAGGAATGATACGGCAGCAGATGTATGGTCCGTATGCCCACCAGGGTTCTGGCAAACTCCGAAATGGCCTTAATGGCCTCCGCCGAGTAATTAAAGCCCGGAATCACTGGTACGCGGATAACCGTATTGGATATTTTACAGATTTCGGGGGCATTTTTAATGACCGCTTCATTGCCAATGCCTGTAAATCTTTTATGCTGCCCGCTGTCCATGTGCTTGATATCCAAAAGCACCGTATCCACATAAGGAATCACCTTTTCAATGGCTTCCCTGCTTCCCACGCCTGTGGTTTCAATGGCAGTGTGCCAGCCCTGCCCCTTGCACGCCTGCAGCAGTTCAGAAGCAAATTCATACTGTACCAGCGGTTCACCGCCGGACAGGGTGATGCCCCCGCCGGAACGCCTGTAGGTAGTGGCATCCTTTTTCAGTTCCCGGATTACCTGTTGGATTGACATGGTCTTTCCTTTGAGCACCAGGGCGCCTGCCGGGCATGCGTTGGCACATTCACCGCATCCGCTGCACAACTCCCTGTTGACCCAATTTTTATATTCCGGGCTGATTGCCCCTCTCTTGCAGGCCGTCATACAACGGCCGCAATGGAGGCAATCATCTGCTTTATACATGATAACTGGCTTGATACTTTGGGATTCAGGATTACTGCACCACTTGCAGGAGAGAGGACAGCCCTTCAAAAACACGATTGTCCGGATTCCCGGCCCGTCATGCAGGGAAAACCTTTGTATGTCGAACACGGTTCCTGTTAAATTATAATTGATTGAATCCATGCCGAACTCCCTTCACTGTATTATGCTGAAACCTCACTATAAGGTCTGTTCCGTACGGCTGATAATATCATCCTGAACTTCTTTTGCCAGAACGGTAAACTGGGCGCTGTATCCTGCGACGCGGACCACGAGGTCCTTGTAATCCTCAGGACGCTCCTGGGCGGCAATCAATGTTGCCCTGTCAATTACATTAAACTGCACATGCATGCCTTTATGGTCAAAATAAGAACGCACAATGGATGCGAAACGCTTCAGTCCCTCGTCACCTGCCAGTGCGGAGGGCAGGAACTTTTGGTTATACAGAGTACCGTTGGAATAGTTTGCATGGTCCAGTTTAGCCACGGACATGGCTGCTGCCGTCGGCCCGTTGGTGTCCTTGCCCTGTCTCGGGGACACGCCATCGGCCAAAGGCGCCTTGGCAAGTCTGCCGTCAGGAAGAGCGCCTACGTCCTTACCAAACAATACATTGGCTGATACAGGATAGCAGCCTGCCTGGAACTGTCCGCCGCGGGGATTCTTATACTTCTCCACCTCATAGGAATAAATCTGTCCGCAGCGCCTTGCAATCATATCCACTTCATCATCATCGTTTCCGAACCAGGGAGTGTTCTCCATCAGTCTCTTAATATGCGCATAATCAGCATTCACGCAGGCTGCTTCTGGCTTGGACGGCTCTGATGCTGACGGCCAGCGGCATGCCTGTGCTGGTGCGGACAGCTGTGCCTGAAGGTCTGCCAGATTGATGGAACCGTTATTGCTCAGAATCCGTTTCACCGCCTCGTAAATCTTCGCCTCATCCGTACAGGCATCGGCCGCGGGCGAGGAAGCATTGCATGCATAGCCGAAGTTATTGGCAAGGGCTTCCTTTAACTGGGCCATGGTCACTTCCTTGCTCTCAAATACATGTTTCTTGATAGCACACAGGGAGTCACCGGAATCAGCTACGCCGAATGCCTGCGGTCCTGTAAAGTTATAGATTGCTCCGCCCTCCTGAACACTCTTTCCTCTTCCGATACAGTCATCAACCAGTGCTGACAGGAAGGGAAGGGGGGCTCTC
>JAJQEA010000297.1 GCA_021201905.1 Clostridia bacterium | reverse complement strand
CCTTCACCACATAAACCTCCTCCCCATCCACCATCACCTGCCATCCGTCCTCCATCCCCAAAACCGGATATCTGGCAAGTGCCTCCTTCACATCCATGAATTCATACCCAACCCGGCGTATATCCTCCTGTGACACATGCTCCGGATTCACTGCATAGGTAATAGTAAACCTGCCCTCAGAGGAGCTGTGTATCATGTGGGCCGGCACCATGGCGGAGCCGGGAAACGCCCCTTTTTCCATCAGCTCCATGGTATAGGGCGTCCCCCTGTAGCCGTAACGGCGTATGAGCCCGTCCACCTCCGGATTCTCGCCAAACCCCTTTATTCCCGGCGCAATGACCAGTAATTCCCCGCCGTCCTCAATCATCATCCTGGTGCGGTAAATGGCCTTGTTTCCCACCCAGGTGGTGGAGAACTCCTCCGGCTCCAGATAGGCCACCACCTTTTTTGCCCGGCGTTCCACCTGTGTGATGCAGCGCCTTTTTGCCAAAGCAGCCCCATGTTCATAGACCTGCCTGGACGCTCCGGTAAAGATGCCGTGAAGGGCGGTCCTCCCCTCCTGTTCCGACGCCACCATCAGTATATAGGCCAGAGGCACATCCTGGAGGAAATGCTCCTCCCCGTAGTCAAACACCGCCCGCACCGGCGTGTCCGTGTTTCCCATAATTGTCTCCAGATTGCAGAGAGCGCCCAGCATATGGGTACCGTTAATCATGGGCCGTCCTCCCAGCCCCACCAGTATGTTTTTGGTGTAGTTGGACATTCCGATGACCTCATGGGGAACCACCTGGCCGATGGACAGAATCAGGTCAAAGCTTCCGTCCACCACACAGCGGTTCACCTCCACTCTGATATCCCAGGTATACCTGCCTCCGGACACCTTGTCGCAGTAAGCACCCGGTACCGTGCCCACGGGAACCGTGTCCTTCCTCCAGTCATGGTACAGAAAAACCTCCTCCGGGATGTCCTCCCCAAAGAACCGGATTTGTTCCCCACGGCTCATGGCCCTGTGGGTCCCCACCGCAGGCATGATACGCACCTCGGCCTCCCTGCTCAGCCGGTGATACAGATAGGAGGTGATAACTCCCCCGTAGGAATAACAGCGTGTGATATCCGGCGGCACCAAGAGGATACGCCCGGCCTTTGGAAGTCCCTCCAGCATGTAATCCAGCACATGCTCCGCCTGACGTGACGACAGCTCTCCTGACTCTGTCTGCGCGCTAAACTCAGTTATATCTTTCAACATGTATGGTTCCCCCTACTTCTTATGCTTTTCCCTGCTGTATATGAGCACCAGCAGTACGATGATAACGCCCTGCATAATCTGGCGTCCTGCCTCCGGAATATTGACAATGGTCAGAAAATCATCCAGTATGGTCATGATAATGGCGCCTGCTATGGTTTCGATATATCCGCCCTTACCGCCGGTTATGGCGGTTCCTCCGATGATGACGGCCGCTATGGTCTTTGTATTGTAGCTGGTTCCCACATCCAGGAAGCTGGTACCCGTGTATTCCACCAGGAAGAAACCGGAGACAGCCGCTATGACCGCGGATATCAGATATACGGAAAATGTCACCCTTCCTGTGTGTATTCCCGAAAACCTGGCCGCCTGCTCGTTGGTGCCCACGGAATATATCTTCCTTCCATAGGGAGTATTCCGCAAAAGCACAATGGTCACGGCTGCCATAACAGCCCATATGACCACAATACCGGACAGGATGCCTATGAAGCTCTGGCCGCAGATGGCCTTTAGAAAGGGGGACGCATTGCCCTTGGGGGCGCCCTTTGTGTAAATCAGAAACACGCCTTGGATAACCGTGCCCACCCCAAGGGTCATGATAAAGGGCGGTATCTTAAGCCAGTGGATTCCCACTCCGTTGATAAATCCCACCATTACTCCCATGACAATAACCGCCAAAAGCGCGGCTGCCAGGTTTTCATCCCAGCCCATCATGATCTGGGCTGCAATCACATTGGCAAAGGTGATTGTATTGGCGATGGATAAATCGATTCCTCCTGTCAGTATGGT
The DNA here is from genome assembly GCA_021201905.1 of Clostridia bacterium. Lineage (GTDB taxonomy): Bacteria > Bacillota > Clostridia > Lachnospirales > Lachnospiraceae > Enterocloster. The sequence goes on along the minus strand of JAJQEA010000297.1, from coordinate 28,167 downwards.
CAGGTTCTGTCCGATTGCGGCGATTCCCATAAAGGAGGCCAGCCTCAGGATTCCGGCCACATGGGTGGGCTTTAGATATCCCGGGGACATGATCTGGGCCGCCAGCAGTAATACCACCAGTATAACATAAACCATAACCTGTGAACTGCCTGCATTTTTCTGAATGAACTGTAGATTGGAAGCCTGTCTGCTCTTTTCTTCTCCCACTTTCTTTCACCTTACCTTTCTATCCTTAAATAATAAGTCCCCACAGTCCTTAACGCCTCTTATGCAGCGCGCTGAGCGACAGGGCTGCAATCAGTATCAGACCCTGGCATATGAACTGGTAAAATGAAGAAACGCCAAACAGGTTCAACATATTATTTATGATGGAAATGATGAACACGCCTGCTATGGTCCCCAGGGGGTCCCCCACCGCGCCTGTCATGGCAGTTCCGCCCACCACCGTGGCGGTGATGGCGTTCATGGCGTAATTTTTGCCTATGGTGGCATCGGCGGAATTCATCTGGGCGCTTAAGAATATTCCGGCCACCGCGCACAGGAGTCCTGCCAGACAATAGGCCCAAAATTTTATCCTTCCCACCCGGATGCCTGTGGAATAGGCTGCATTTTCACTGCCCCCAATGGCCCTCAATGCCTTGCCGTAGGGCGTGCTGTTGGCAAGACTTCTCACCAGACAGAGGATGAGGATAAACAGAAGAAAGGGAACCGCGCCTGAATATCCCCGGGTCAGGAATTTGGCAAACGCCTTATATACGCTTCCCCCCGGATTGGGCATAAGCAGCAGGGCCATGCCGTCAAAAACGGCTGTGGTTGCTATGGTTACAATGATGGGGGCCAGACGCCCTTTTGTGACGAGAACACCGTTTACAGCCCCGCAGGCCAGGCCCACCACTGCCGCTGCCCCCAGGGCCGGAACAAACCCCCAGGCAGAGTCCGGGTTCATGGACAGGACGCAGACCACGTTGCACAGGGCCACGATTCCTCCCAGAGACAAGTCAATACCTCCCGTGAGAATAATCAGCGTCTGCCCCAGGGCGGCCATCAGCAGGGGAAAGGACGAACGCAGAAGATTCTTGAAATTTCCCAGAGTAAAAAAGTCCTTATTAAATATGCTCACAAAAACCATGAGAGCTGCCAGGAACACATATATGATGACCGTATGACCGTGTTTGCGCCAGAAATTCTTATTCATTCTGTTCTTCACCCTTCCTCACCTTCCTTCCTGTTCTTTCCCAGCCCCATGCCCAGCTGCATGATCCGTTCCTCTGTCAGCTCTTCCTGCTCCAGGATACCGGATATCCTTCCCTCGTACATGACAATCACCCGGCTGCTCATTCCGATTACCTCCAGCATGTCGCTGGAGTTCATGACTACCGCCACGCCCTGGGCCGCCAGGTCGTGCATGATTTGATAGAATTCCCGTTTGGCTTCCACATCAATGCCGCGGGTAGGCTCGTCAAAGAGAATCACCCTGGGCTCCGTGGCCAGCTCCTTGCCAAGAACCACCTTCTGCTGGTTTCCCCCTGAGAGGCTGGACACAGGCAGGTCCAGCCCTCCCATTTTAATGGAAAGCTTTGACGCCATGGACTCGCTGAATGTCTGCTCCGCTTTTTTGTCTATAAAGCATCCCTTCATGCGCTTTTTCATACTGGAAACGGACAGGTTGTGGCGGTTGGAAAGCTCCAGCATCAGGCCCTGGTTCTTCCGGTCGGAGGGCACCAGGGCAATTCCGTTTGCAATGGCCTGTCCCGCGTTCTTTATTACCACCTGTTTTCCATTTACAACAATCTCTCCCTCAGACAGGGGATAGAGACCGCTGACCGCATTGAGCAGTTCTGTCTGTCCGTGTCCCTGGAGTCCGGCCACCCCCAGTATCTCTCCTTTATGTACCTGGAAGCTGACGTGGTTCAGCTTATGGTCCCCATCCGCCAGGTTCTTTACCTCAAATATGACCTGGCTGTGGTCTGCCTGGCATACAGGCGGAGGAAATACATGATTCAGGGAACGCCCCACCATCATGCGTATCAAATCATCCTCATTTATCTCGTCCATGTTCCTGGTCCCAATATAACATCCGTCCTTAAATACAGTAATCCGGTGGCCCAGCTCAAACAGCTCCTCCAGACGGTGGGAAATGAAAATGATTGTCTTTCTGTCCGCAATCAGATTGTGGATAATCTGATACAGCTGCTTTACCTCCTTTTTCACCAATGCGGAAGTGGGCTCGTCCAGAATAATCAGTTCCGGATCCCTGACCAGGATCTTGAGGATTTCCGCCATCTGCTGTTCGGCCACCGGCAGGCTGTCCACAGTGGCATCCGGATCAATGTGGATTCCATAGCGGTCCATAACGTCCAGAATGCGCTTTTTGATTTCCTTTCTGTTGATCCTTCCCAGACGGGTAACCGGCTCCTGGTTTAAATAGATATTTTCCCAGACCGTCATTTCCCCCACCAGCGTCAGCTCCTGGAGCACCATGGCAATTCCCAGTTTCTGGGACTGCTCAGGATTCCGGATTGCCGCCTTTTTGCCATGAAAATAAATCTCCCCCTCATCCGCCTGATGGATTCCCGCAAGAATCTTAAGTATGGTACTCTTTCCGGCCCCGTTCTCCCCGGCCAGCACATGTACTTCCCCCTTGTTGCAGGAAAACTGTACATGGTCCAGGGCCGTGATGCTGGCAAACCGTTTTGTTATATTGACCATTTTTAAAATCTCTTCAGCCACTGTTAACCTCCTTCTCTCTCCGGATCAGACATGGTCTTTATGTGCAAAACAGGCCGATATTCACCGGCCTGTCTATCATCCTCAAAGCATGCTGACTACTTGTAAAGCTTCTGAAGAGTCGCATCATCCAGTTCCGTAAGTACCCAGAAGCTGTCCGGCATATCCGAACGGTAATACTGGTCTACGTTTTCTTCTGTAACAGTTTCAATATCCATGACCACATTTCCCGGAATATCCTCGCCGTTTAAGGCTTTGATGACTACCCACAGAGCCTCGGCGCTGGTATAGGTGGGATTGGAAGGCACTATGCAGGACAGCCCCTTGTCCTTATTCTCAATCCATGCGCGGATGGCGCCGTTGTTGCCTTCACTTGTCATGGGAACCAGATCACGGCCTGCCGCTATAAATGCGTCGATTGCACCCTGTGTCATGGCGCCGCCCTGTGACCACACGCCGTCGATTTCCGGATAAGCGGACAGCATGGACTCCATGGCAGCCTTGCCCTGCGCATAGTCCCAGGAAGCGTTGGCTGAACCCAGAATCTCGATGTCGGGATACTGTTTGAACACTTCCTCGGCGCCGCCCCAGCGCAGGGAGTCTGTGGCTGTTCCCGCGATACCGTTCAGGACCACAATCTTGCCTTTTCCATCCAGCTTGTCCACCAGCCACTCTGCTCCGATGCGGCCGAACTCCTTCTCGTCAATGCCTACCGTGGCCACCTGCTCGTCTGTCTCCACCACGTTGTCAAAGGAAACCACCTTGATGCCTGCCTCCGTAGCCTCTTCAACCACTGGCGCAAGTGCTGTGGGGGAAGCAGCCGTGATGACGATGGCGTCCACCTTCTTTGTAATCAGATCCTGCATATCGCTGATCTGCTTGTTGATATCCTCATTGGAATTGGTAATGTAGTACTCGCTTACCACACCCTCTGCCTTCAGCTTCTCCGCCTCAGCCACAAACTCCTGCTCCATCTGGGCTCTCCATGAGTTTCCGATGGAATAGTTGCACAGGGCCACCACATATCCCTCACCGCCCTCTGCCCCGGATGATGCCTGGGCCTCTGTTGTCTCTTCCTTTTCTTCCTCCGAAGCCGCGGCGGCTGTTGTGGTCTCTGCCGCTGCCGGGGCCGCCGTTGTCTCCGGTGCTTTCTGCGAACCGCAGGCGCACAGGCCCATTGCCATTACTGCTGCCAAACCTACTGTAAACATTTTTCTCATAACTCATCTTCTCCTTTTTTTCTAAAATAGTAACTGTCATACGCAGGTTACTTCTGATTGTCGAAAAACAGCCGTCTGGCGTTATCCGCCATAATCATCTGCCGGTGGGGCTCCGGTATATGGCTGCAATGCTTCTCCACCAGGTTAATCAGCTGCCTCATGGTGCCATGGTTCAGCATGCCCGGATAGTCCGAGGCCCACATCATCTTCTCCAGTCCCACATGACGGTAACAGGCCTGGATGATTTCCACGGAGGAGGGCCAGGGATATTCCTCGTCAAAATACACCGGTACGGTGGATGTGTCGATGAATACATTGGTACGGTTCTTTACCAGGTCCAGCACCTGCCTGTAATTGGATTCAGGCATTCCCTTCTTAAAGCACGCGTCCGCCCCCATATGGCACAGGACAAAGCGGATGTTGGGATACGCTGAGGCCAGGACCCCCATGTCCTCAATGTCCTCTGTGCGGAACATGTGAATGAATACCGGCTGATGGTATTGGTTGCAGCAGTCCCACACAGGAGCCAGCCTGGAATCTGACAGACGCGTTCCTGGCGCGCACTGGAAGGTGCTGTCCACTTCCACCTTAAAGCCAAACAAAATTCCCTGGTCGTAGATGGACGCCAGCTCCCTGGCAGCCTCCTGTCCTTTCATTATGTCAACCAATGCCACGCCCCTCAACCGGTCCGGATACCGTTGGACGCTATCCGCAAAATACCGGTTATGGTATCCGTAATAGGGATTGGGCATGAGAACCGCCTTTTCAATGCCGCACCAATCCATATAGGCGATGAGCATTTCCGCCGTGCTGCGGCTCTGTTCAAAGGAGGGAGGAAGAAACTGCACCTCCTCATTTCCTATGGCAACCTTTCCCAGGCCTGTGGAGGACATGGGCTGTCCCCGGGTAATTCCCGCCACCCGCTCATATATGTGGGCGTGGATATCGATTACATTCATCTGACTCCCCCTACCTGTATCTTTGTGTATATTGCACTCTAACAGTACTGTTTTTCGGATGTCATTAGTATACTATGACCATATTTTTATGTATATATGATTTGATTGGAATATGTTTTGATTTCATCCTATCTTATTGACGCTCCCGGTAAATCGTGATTTAATGATAACAACTGTTACATTCGGATGATATCTTTATCATAAGGAGGGATTTTATGTATCAGATTTTATCGTATCCCATAAAAGAGGGACAGCCCACCTGGCCCGGCAACCCCACATTCAGCCTGGAGCCGCACACCTCCATTGCCGGAGGCGACACAGCCAACACCTGCACCATCCACCTTTTCAACCATTACGGAACCCACCTGGACGGACCCATGCATTTTTACGGAAAGGGCATTTCCCTGGACCAGGTTCCCTTTGAGCATTTTTTCTTTCACAAGCCCCTGCTCCTGGACATTCCAAAGGAACCGGGCGCAAAGCTCACGCCTGAGGACCTGGTTCCCCACAGGGAACATGTAAAAGACGCGGATTTACTTTTAATCCGCACCGGTTTCTGGAAATACCGCAGGGAAAAACCAGATGTCTACGAAAACAACGGTCCCGCTGTCAGCAGCCGGCTGGCCCGGTACCTTCAGGACAATATGGGCCATTTAAAGGCCGTGGCCCTGGACTTTGTGTCACTGGCCTCCTGCAGCGACACAACAGACGGGGATCTGGCCCACCAGATCATGCTGGGCATGTACCACAGCCGTTATATCTGTATTATCGAGGATGTTAATATGGAGGGACTTCCATCCGGCTTTCTGAAACACGCGGCCGCCGTCCCGCTGATGATAGAGGGCATTGACAGCTCCCCTGTCACTATGTGGGCGGAGTACTGATGCCTATGTGGAGGTTTATGCCACAGTCTAAAGCACGGTTCAAGTCATTGTTCCGAAAACACTGGTGCCTTCTCATCATCTGCTCCCTGTGCATCATCCTGGGCATTACCCTGTATGATACCTCCAACCAGGCCGTAAGCTGGGAGCCGGAACCGGCTGACAGCTCCAGCCTCCGTGTGGGTTTTTCCCAGATAGAGACAGACAACCCATGGAGGACAGCCCAGATCAACAGTTTCCGCGAGGCCCTGATTCCCAACGGCATGGACTTTATCTACCATGAACCGGAGGACTACTCTGTCCGGTGGCAGTTGGAGGATATACGCAGCCTGATTCGGGAAGGCGTGGACTATCTGGTCATTGTGCCCGCGGACCTGTCGGCCCTGACCCCGGTGCTCCAGGATGCCAAGGACGCCGGCATTCCCGTCATCCTCATAGACCAGTCAGCCGAGACCATTGACCAGAGCTACTACGTGTCCCTTATCTCCGCGGACTACCTGAAGGAAGGTCAGATTTGTGCCGGCCTGCTGGCGGATAAATTCGGCGATCAGCCATGCAGTATCGTGGAAATCTACGGCACAGAGAGCTCACCCGGAGCCCAGGCGCGCTCTAAAGGGTTTCATCAGGCCCTTATGCAGTATCCCAACATGGAAATCATCGATGTGGAATACGGGAATTTTGACCGGGTAACAGCCCAAAAGGCAATGGAAAACGCACTCATCAAGGCCGCCAACCGCGGCCAGACCATAGACGCGGTCTTTGCCCACAGCGACGAGGACGGGCTGGGGGCCCTCCAGGCCATCAAGGTTGCAGGGCTGCCGCCCGGGGAAATCGCCATTGTGTCCATCAACGGCATCCAGGACGTGTGCAAGGCCATCATTGCCGGAGAATACCTGGGCACGGTGGAAAGTAATCCCCGCTGGGGATTTATCGCTGCCTTTCTGATACAGCAGATGGAGCGGGACTGCAAGCCATTCCCCATGGTAATGATTCCCTATCAAATTATTACTGCTGAGAATGCGGCCGAGTATGCGCTCACCGCTTACTAATCGTGACAAAAAGGAAAGGGGATTCATGAAAAAGTTCTTCCGACAGCTTTCATTCCGCAGGAAACTGCTGATTTCCTTTGTGACCCTGGCTTGTATCCCCGTGCTCCTGGTGGGAATTGCCGCCTACCATCTCTATACGAATTTCATCATCAGCATGACCGAAAAATCCTCCGTCGAGACCATTGATCTGGTCTGTGACGACATTGACAGCCTTCTCAACGATGCCTGGAGCCTCTGCGACATGCTGACAGGCGACATCAAGATACAGAAATACCTGCGCATGGATTTTGACTCCATCCAGGACCAGTATTCCAACGACCTGGCCGGAAGCATGGAGCTGGCCTCCATCTCCACCTACCGCAAGGATATCTTCGGGGTGTATGTGTTCGGCCAGAACGGAGGACGTTATAAATCCAACTACTACTCCTTCAAGTCAGAGGACCAGAGAGAAACCACCTGGTATAAAACCATTGCGGGCAGCAGGGAAGCCACCTGGTTTCCTTCCCATAAAGGAAGTTTTATTGTCTGCAGCTCCATCAGCGATAACTTCATCACGGTGGGGCAGCCGGTGATGGACAAGGCTTCAGGAATGGTTAACGGCATTGTGGCAGCCGACATCAAGGAGGATGCCATCACCCAGAAAATCAAACACAGTCTCAGCAACGGGGTTATCTGTATCATTGACCAGGAGGGAAACATCCTGTTCCGCTCCAATGCGGGCAACGATCTCCATTATCCCATCGACATTTCACCCAGCCTTGTATCCCACATTTTAGAATTCACAGGCACTGCCGTGGGAAAATCCATGGTGGTGCCTGACAGCGGATACCTGGTGGTGAGCCGTACCCTGATGAATTCCAACTGGAGAATTACGGGCATCATAGACCGGGGCTTTCTGACCCAGAGCAGCAAGGACATCACCCATATTGTCATGCTGGTCCTGCTGATTATCGCTTTCTCTTCCCTGTACGTGGCCATGCTCATATCCCAGTCCGTATACAAACCAGTACAAATCCTTTACCGCATGATGGAGGAGGTGGAAAATGGGGATTTCTCCGTCCGGTACAACTACCACTCCTCTGATGAATTCGGACGGCTGGGCAAGAACTTCAACCAGATGCTGGAGCGAATCCAAAAACTAATCAGCCAGATTTATGAGGAATAGAAAAAACTTAAAAACTCGGAGTTAAAGGCCCTCCAGGCCCAGATACAGCCCCACTTTCTCTACAATTCCCTGGACTCTGTCATGTGGCTTTTAAGGATGGACAAGAACAGGGACGCGGAGAAAATGCTCAATGAGCTGTCCACGCTGTTTAAGATTTCTCTCGGCAAGGGAAATGAAGTCATCACCATCGAGGAGGAGCTTCGGCACATAAGCAGCTACCTGTTTATCACCAACATGATTTACAGCAAGAAATTTGAATATGCCATTGAATGCGACCCTGTGCTGTATTCCTACCGGACCCTTAAGCTGCTGTTACAGCCCCTGGCTGAAAACGCCATTGCCCACGCTATACCCATGCCCGGGCAGAAGGTCTTTATACAGGTGCGCATTTATGAGGAGGAGGACAGCCTTGTGCTGTCGGTGCAGGACCTCAGCAGGGGAATGGACCAGGAGACTCTTGAAAATCTGCAGCAGCAGCTGGGTACAGCCGCCCACCCGGACCGCAGGGATTCTGGGTACGGGCTCTACAATGTGAATGAGCGCATCCACATCCTCTTTGGCAGCAGCTACGGACTGGCCATCACATCTGAGCCGGACTTTGGCACCGAGGTAATTGTGAGGATTCCCAAACTGAAAGGAGATGATATATTTGTTCCAGGCAATGCTTTGTGATGACAATGAAATCATACTGGAAGGTTTGTCCCGGCAGATTGACTGGGAGGGACTGGGAATCTGTCTCTCCGGAACTGCCGCTGATGGACAGGATGTCTGGAACCAGATGAAGGATAACCCGCCTGACATCCTTATCACGGATATCCGTATGCCTTATATTGACGGACTGGAGCTGTCCAGGCTGGCAAGGGACTTAAATCCAAACATTGTGCTTCTCATCATCAGCGCTTATGATGACTTTGAATATGCCAGGACTGCCATGCATCTGCGGGCCCTGGATTACATACTGAAACCCATTGACCTGGATGCCATGAACCGCATTCTGTCCAATGCGGTCTCCCATTGCCACCAGTTCCACCAGGACAAGCGCCTGATGGCCACACAGCAGCTGCGCAACCTGGCGGTCCAGGAGACAGCCGGCCCGGAAGGCGTTGTCTGGAACGAACTGGACCTGGACCCTGATTCATGGTGCTGTTTCCTGCAGGTGGAGCTGGACGAGCACAGCCTGAGCAAGCTGTCCGACGACATCCGGTACGCGTCAGAGCGCAGGTTTTCAGCCCTGAACCAGATTTTGTTCAGGGACAGCTCTTATCTGCCGGAATCCCATCAGTACAGCTACAGCGTCTGTCTCACCTCCCGGTCCAGGATGGAGCTGTCCGTCCAGCGGAAACTTCTGGTGGATACCATACGCAGACAATTTCCCCATGAGGGAAGCTACTGTGATGTCAGCATTGCTTCGGGCAGCATTGTCCAGGGTATCCGGAAACTCCACAAAAGCGTCAAGACCTGCCGTGAAGCATGCAAGCTTCATTTCATCAAGGGTTCCAATGCGGATATCTTTTACGAGGAAGTGGAGTCCTATATCTACAATGAACCGGAAAACAGCCAGGGATATCCCATACCGGACACCAGGCTTATTACTTTTATCAAAGAACAAAATAAGGAGGGGATTACGGGAGAGCTGGAGCAGTTAAAAACATGGCTCTATCAGAAGGGAAGCGAGAGCTATCTGTATATGACATTTTCTCTGGGAAGCTTTTATACCCATCTGATGAAGGAATTAGGTGAATCCGGAATTAACCTTCAGGATATATTTCAGAATCCCATTGAGGAATTTAAAAAAGTGGCGGCCGGAGGCACCCTGGAGTCCAGCATCGAAAACCTGAAGCAGAACCTGTATCAAATCTGCGACAGCATCCGCATCAACAAAAGCCGTTACGGTAAGCTCATAGACCAGGCCATCCTGTACATCCAGAACCACTACATGTCCTCCACCTTTTCCATTGAAGAGGTGGCCGGAGCCGTATGCTTAAGCACCTCCTATTTCAGCACTGTATTTAAAAGTGAGACAGGAATTACCTTTACGGACTATCTGATTAAAATACGGATGGAAAAAGCCAGGGGACTGCTGGAAAATACCAACATGAAAATGTATGAGATTTCATCCAGGGTAGGATATGAAAATGCGGCCTATTTCAGCGCCGCATTCAAACGATATTATGGAAAATCTCCCTCTGAGTACCAGAGCAGGAGGTAGGGAGGACAACCGGCAGGAGGAACGTATTTATAAAATCTTACGCCTCCCTGCCCGGACATTCCTCCCGCAGAAAGCATTCACAGCATTTCGGGCGCCTCGCAACGCAAATGGTGCGCCCCAGGGTGATGATATGTATGTTCCACAGAATCCAGTGGTCCTTTGGCAGCACCTTCATCAGATCATACTCTATCTTCTCCGGATCCTCCTCTTTTGTAAGGCCCAGCTTCCCGGAAATGCGCTTTACATGGGTATCCACCACAATACTGGGCTCGTTGTATATGTTCCCGCGTATGACATTGGCTGTCTTGCGTCCCACGCCGGCAAGGGAGGTAAGCTCCTCTATGGTCCTTGGCACCTCTCCGCCGAACCGTTTCACCAGGTCCCGGCAGCAGGCAATGATATTCTTAGCTTTCATGTGATAAAACCCAATGGAATGGATATCCTGCTCCAGCTCCTTTAAATCCGCCATAGCAAACTTTTCCAGTGAATCGTACTTTTGAAACAAATCAGCTGTCACAATATTTACCCTGGCATCCGTGCACTGGGCGCTCATAATGACCGCAATCAGCAGCTGCCAGGGTGTCTCATGATTCAGATAACAGCGGTACTGCGTACCGTATTCCCTGTCCAGTGCGGACAGGATGCGGTCAATACGTGCGGTAAGTTCTGCTTTTGTTTCCCTGACAGCTTTTCTTCCAGTCTCAGGTCGCTTCAAAATGGTTTTCTGCGGCATATATCCAATCCTTTCATCACAACGTTTTTGTTGTATTTACAACATTACAGGTTCCATCACCGGATCCTGACTGCCCTTGCATTGTACGTCAGCGGATCCCTGTGCCTGTAGTCAAACAGCACCAGGGTTCCGTCTCCCATGGCCTCAATATGGGCCATCTTGCTCATCTGCCTGGAATCATACCCTTCATAATCTGGAAGATACAGGGGGGATTCCTCCTCCCTTTGAAAAAACTGCCGGACAGACTGTTTATAGGGGCTTTGGTCCCGGGCAAAGGCGGGACGGCTTTTTACATTTTCCCTGAGATATAAGTCATACATGAGAAGGTCCCGGAACCGTTCCATGGCAGAGTCATCCATCCCCGCAGCCCCATGTCTGGCTATGATGCTGTACAGTATCTCATATCTGGCTATCCAGCTGTGGCTGATGCCGGCGAGATGGTTCTCCCGGTAATATGCAGCCATATCCAGAAACATCTCATAAGGCGAACCGTATGCTCCCACCAGCTCAGCCAGGGTATGGACGAACTGTCTGCTGTTATAATACACCTCTGTCATATCCTCCACGCCCTTTAGCTCCAGAATGTCTCTGTAGGACAGCCAGCGGGTGGACAGGACCTCGTAGGGCGGCCTGGAAGAATAGCACAGGCCATAGGACGGCGCCATTTCTTCCATATAAGAACCCTTCAGTACCTTCAGAAAGCCCAGCTGAAGCTGCTCCGGCTCCATGGAATACACCTGATTGAATGAATGGCGGAAGCATTCCAGATTCTCACCGGGCAGCCCCGCAATCAGGTCCAGATGCTGATGGACGTTATGCCCTTTATTGATTGTGCCGGTAATGCGGCATATCTCGTCTATGTCGGTCTTGCGGCGTATGGCCTTAAGCGTGTCCGGATTGGTGGACTGGACGCCAATCTCCAGCTGGGCCAGTCCTGGACGCATCTGGCCCAAAAGCTCCATTTCCTCCTGGTCCAGCAAATCAGCGGCAATCTCAAAATGAAAATTAGTGACTCCGTTGTCCTGACTTTGTATAAACCTCCAAATGGCCATGGCATGTTTTTTATTGCAGTTAAAGGTCCTGTCCACAAACTTTACCTGAGGCACTCCGGCCGAAAGGAAATAAGCCAGCTCATCAAGGACCAGTTCCAGGCTTCTGAACCGTACGCTCTTATCAATGGAGGACAGGCAGTAGCTGCAGGAGAAGGGGCAGCCACGGCTGCTCTCGTAATATATGATGCGGTGCTCCAAATCCTTTATATCCATATTATTATACGGAAATGGGATCCGGCTCATATCCATGGCCTGGCGGACACCGGTATCTGCCAATGAACCGTCGGAGAGGCGAAAGGAAAGTCCGGGTATATCTTCCAGACCGGTCTGTCTCTCCGGCAGACGTTTTCCACCGTCTGGCCCTTTTGCGCACCACTTATCCACATAATACTCGGCCAGCTGTGCAAAGGTCTCTTCCCCCTCCCCCTTCATGATGCCTGTTACCTCCGGCAGCTCCCGGAGCACCTTAGCCGCGTCAAAGGACACCTCCGGGCCTCCCAGCCATATGGGAACATCCGGCAGTATTTTCCCCAAATCCGCCACCAGGTACCGGATGTATTCTATATTCCAGATATAACAGGAAAAGGCAATCACATCCGGTTCTCTCCTGAATATATCCTGGAGAATCAGGTCCGGCTGGTGGTTGATGGTGTACTCGGCCAGCTCAATAAAAGGCTCTGCAAATCCCTCCCGGCATGTCCCGGTTTCCCGTTTTTTGCCCCGGCATTCCTGCCGCCAGCTTCACACACCTCCACTTCACACACCCTCGCTTCACCCGCCCCCAATACCTGGTCCGCGTAGGCCTTCAGGCTGTAAATTCCCAGATTGGAATGTATATATTTCGCATTGACAGCCGTCAGCAGTATCTTCATGGGACTATACCTCTAGCTCGATTTTATGGCCTGTGGACTGGTACTGGTAATAGCGCACTCCCGCCGCATTGAGCATACGCTTGGAGGCCTTCACCGCCGGCGTGTCCGCATATTTGTCCTCCCTGTATACAATGGTCTTGATTCCTGCCTGTATAATGGCCTTGGCACACTCATTACAGGGAAACAGGGTTACGTAGAGCTTGCTTCCCTCCAGACTTCCCCCCCTGTAATTAAGGATAGCATTTAATTCGCTGTGTGTGGAGTAGAAATATTTGGAATTGTAGGGGTCCTCCTTTTCATTTTCCTTGCCCCAGGGAAATTCGTCATCCGAACACCCTTTTGGGAAACCATTATATCCCATGGACAGAATCTTATTGTCCTGGCTGACGATACAGGCCCCCACCTGAGTGCTGGGGTCCTTGGAGCGTCTTCCCGACAACAGGGCCACCCCCATAAAATATTCGTCCCATGTTATATAATCCGCACGTTTTCCGGTCATCTCTTTTCCTCCTCTTATCCTGTTGGCAGCTCCTGGCTGTCCCTGCACACGCGCAGCAGCCCTGCTTTGGCTGATGTATACGGCTCCTGTTTGGACATTCAGGAACGGCTGAGTGATTGCTGCTTATAGTTTCCTCTGTCTGTGAATGGATTATAACATTCCGGGCTTATTTTATCAACAGAGTTGAGCAATTCATTGAGCAATGCTTGACGCTGCCGTCCAGCCTGATGGACCTTGCCTTTTTCAGGAATAAGTGTTATATTATAACAACCGGACGGTAGCGGAATATAAGCAACTATCGCTCATTATCCTATATCTTTTACGATTTCTGAACATATCTGAATCATAAAGATTTATCTAAACATTCTGCCCCACATGAGTCGGGTAATCATTTCCACGTTTAAATCACACCATTTATTCATCAAAAGGCAAAGGAGCTATTGTCTGGTTTATCAGAAAACGCTATAATGGGGATAGGTTCTTATATGGCTTGCCGGAACAGGAGGCTGTATGGGAGAAACATACCTGCGTGAACAGGAATCAGCAGGGGCCAGCGGGTTCAGCCAGCTGGAGGACAAGGTAATGAAAACAGCGGCACAGTTTTTCGGGGAAGATCTGCTTCCCTATGCAGGCATAAAGGGCCGGATAGCCCGCGTGGCGCCTACAGAGCATGTCCATCTGGAGATGCGCAGGCTGGAAGAAGACTTCAATTTCATCATGAAGGACGGTTCCTGGAGACATCTGGAATTTGAGAGCGACAGCATCCGGGAAAAGGACTTGAGACGGTTCCGTGAATATGAGGCTTACATAGGGCTTACATATGATGTTCCGGTCGCCACAACTGTAATATGCACATCCCGTGTAAAAACCCTAAAAAAGGAACTGGTCAACGGAATGAACGTTTACAGGGTAGAAGTGGTGCGGCTGAGGGACAGGAACGCGGACAAGGTCTTTGAAAAGCTGAGACGGAAAATCAACCGGGGCAAGACACTAAAGCGCCATGACGTATTTCCCCTGCTTCTGACCCCGCTGATGTCGGGAAAGATGGAAATGGGCCAGCGGATTTACCAGGGCATGGAGATTCTCCAGTGTGAGGAACTTAAGGTAAGGGATGAGGACCGAAAAAGGATGCAGTCAGTGCTGTATGCGCTGGCGGTAAAATTTTTGGACAGAGATGAATTAAAAACGATAAAGGAGAGGATTGGAATGACTGTTTTAGGTCAAATGCTGTTTGAGGACGGTATGGAAAAGGGAATTGAGAAAGGCGTCCAGCAGGGGCTGGGACGCGCAAATGCATTGAATGTAAAGCTGGCAGACGCCGGAAGGGCGGACGACATTATCCGGGCAGCGTCGGACAGGACGTATCAGGAACAGTTGTTTAAGGAATTTGGAATCTAGCAACCACAAGGGGTTTGCTGAATATGAAGACAGAAAAACCACCCTCTCGACTGCCAAGTATCAGGGTGGTTTTTCTATATAGCTACTTAGGCCTGTTTACAAGGGACTACACGCAGACCGTGAAACGGGCTGCTGGCAAAGAATTTAGCCCAACGGTTTCTTGTGGTTTTATGACCCACATGATATACTCTCTATAGGAGCAATCGTGTTGCAGGGTGGCGTTGGCCTTCATTCTACATAGAATGGAGGTGATGTCTATGAAACATTTCGATTTTAAGGATTTAATGGCCTTTGGAATGTTTATCGTAGCGTTGCTGACATTCATTTATTTGATATGTCACTAGCTTAACATAGAAAAACCACCCCTATACTTGACCGGTAGCAGGGTGGAATTTCTATCTCTCTAATTGGTCAACCCACCTTGTGGGCGGTTGTTCCTCTTTATATCTATACTATAGCATTTCTTCCCTTTACATGCAAGAATTTTTTTAATGCAATCATGTAGTTTAAACAATTCTACATGCCCTCTTTACCAAATCATACATACCGTATATTATTTACAAACATTTTCCGGCACTGCCTTAGTCACAATCACATCCGTGTCATACCCCAGCAGACGCGGTATGACAACGGTTCCCGCTTTCACAGGGGCGGTCAGTGTACATTTTTTTATCTCATCCATTGCATCGAAAATACGGTCCCGGGGGATGGGGTTGGTCAGCCTCACACTGGCCAGGGGGAGTATACCGCCCTTTACCAACACAGATGTGGCAATATTCCTCTGGGGGTCTGTCACCTCCTGCTCCACATACGCCCTTCCCTTTGGGCACGCGGCGCCCTCCACGGAGCAGATCCGTTTGCTTCCGTCTTCCCTCTCTTCAATCTGCGCCTGTATATCACATCCGTTTGGGCAGATGATACATGTATATTCTCTCAACATTCCGCGCTCACCTCCAGCCGGCTCAGGGACACCAGTTTATCAGCCTTAACGGTAAGTTCAATCATCTCGGCCGGTATTGCCTTCTTCATTTTCTTTGACGCCACCAATACGCCGTCCTGCCTTACCTCAATGCGACATTCCTTCAAGGGACTGTTGACCCTCAGAGACAGCTTAAAATCCCTTGTGCCGCTCACTCTCTGGGGAACCGTATGGTTAATATGGCTGTCTGTTTCTATTTCGATGGGGCAGGGGGTAAGGCATCCGTTCTGCACATATTCCGCGGCTGAATCTGCCAGGCTCTCTGCTTCCATGGAAACGAAGTCCACCAAATCATGGACATGGAGCACGTTTCCCGCAGCAAAAATCCCCTCCACATCCGTCTGGAAATGTTCATCCACCACAGCGCCCTTTGTCCTGTCATCCAGGGTAACACCGGCGTCCAGAGAAAGCTCATTTTCGGGAATCAGGCCCACGGAGAGTATCAGAGTGTCACACTTGTAATCCTTTTCCGTGCCCGGAATGGGTTTTAAGCGTTCATCCACTTGGGACACCGTAACGCCTGTCAGGCGGTTATCCCCGTGGACAGCCGTTACCGTATGGCTCAGGTACAGCGGAATGCCGTAATCATTCAGGCACTGCTCCACATTGCGGGGCAGGCCGCTGGGATATGGCTGGATCTCAAACACCGCCTGGACATGGGCGCCTTCCAGTGTAAGCCTGCGGGCCATAATCATGCCGATATCCCCGGATCCCAGGATAACCACTTCCTTTGCAGGCATTACATTGTAGAGATTAATATAAGCCTGGGCAACCCCGGCCGTAAACACACCGGCCGGCCGCTCACCCGGAATTCCCAAAGCGCCTCTGGTCCGTTCCCTGCATCCCATAGTAAGGATGACAGACCTGGCCTTCCGCACCTTAAGGCCCTGGCGTGTTGCCGCGGTCACAGTCCTGTCTTCTGTCACCTCCAGCACAGTTGCGTCCATGATATAAGGAACTCCTGATTCCTCCACCTCATCCATAAATCTCCGGGCATATTCCGGCCCGCTCAATGTGGTTTTAAAACGGGTCAGTCCAAAGCCGTCATGGATGCACTGCCTGAGTATTCCTCCCAACTGCTTTTCCCGCTCCACAATCAATATGTTATGTATTCCCTTCCTGTATAACCGGACAGCCGCAGCCAGTCCCGCCGGACCGCCGCCAACAATGAGAACGTCAATCTCCATTCCCTACACCTCCTCCCGGACTCTGCCGAAAAACATCTGTGAATCTTTTCTGGCATACCTTACTTCTGTTTCCTTTTTTTCCAATTCCTCTTCTATCATCTGCGCAATACGCATCTGGCAGTATCCTCCCTGGCACCGCCCCATCATGGAACGGGTCCTGTATTTAATCCCTGCCATGGTGTCAACCCCCAGCGGATTATGGATGGCTGCCAGGATTTCCGCCCTGGTCACCTTTTCGCACCGGCAGACGACCTGGCCGTAATCGGGATTCTGCCTTATCATCTGTTCCTGTTCCTCTTTTGACATCTCCGTAAAACGTGGAATTCCTCTTCTTACAGGATTGAATTCCGGATTAGGTGTCAGCTTCTCCCTTTCCTCCATAAGACAGACTGCATGACGGGCAATGGGGACTGCCGCCGTAAGCCCCGGAGACTCAATTCCCACCAGATTAATGGCGCGGGGCGCAATATCATCCCTTATCTCTATCTTAAAATCCTGTATAACACCGTTGTCATCCACCCATTTAGGCAAAATACCGGAATAGTTGCGGATATAATCCTTTTTATGGATACAGGGCCACAGGTCTGAGGCACTCTCAGCTAGGTAATCCATATTTTCCTGGGGGACGCCATAGTATGTAAAATCCGTTACCAGCTCCGCGTTGGGACCAATAATCACATTGCCGTCCGTGGTGTTGGTCACATGGATTCCCATGTAAGTATTGCTGGGAACCGGATAAACAGGCATGGGAAGAAGGGGTCCTGTGCGCTTGTCCAGAATAATGTAATCCCCCTTGGAACCAATCACCTTATATCCGCGGATACCCAGCATATCGGATATTTTACCGCAGCCCAGCCCGGCGCTGTTTACCACCCACTGGGTATGGAATTCCCCTTTTTGCGTCGTAAGAATATAATTGCCCTGGCTGCCCCTCCGTATTCCTGTCACTTCATGGTCAAAATAATAGGCTGCCCCGTTGGCATGTGCATTCTCAGCCAGAGCTATGGTATAGTTAAATGGGTCCACAATTCCGCTGTTAGCCGAAAACATGGCAAATTCCCCCACCACAGCCGGAACCAGTTGATGAAGCCGCTCTTTTCCAATGAGCTCCAGCCCCGCAGCCCCATTTTCTTCCCCCTGCCGAATGGTCCGTTTCAGGGTTTCCATATCCTCCGCCGTATTGCCCACCAGAACCTTACCGCAGCGGATGAACTTAAAATCCAGTTCCTCGGCCAGTTGTCCCATGAATCGGTTGCCTTCCACACAGAGTCTGGCCTTCAGCGAGCCTGTGTCATAGGCAAATCCTCCATGGACCACGCCGGAATTTCTGCCGCTGGTCTCATAACACACATCCAGATTCTTTTCCAGCACGCCTATTTTCAAACGGTACCCGGACATTTCCCTGGCAATGGCGCTGCCCACCACGCCGCCGCCGATAATGATTACATCATACAGTTGTTTCATGCCGTTTTCCTCCTGAAGGATTATCCCGAAATTCATCCTATGAATATATTTTATTTTTACCACATTTAGCGGATAGAGTCAATATGAAATCCATAAAAATGCAAATATTTATAGGATGAATATTCCGTAATTTCCATTCCACCAGAAAATTTATCCTCATCAGAAAACTGGCACTAAAAAAAGACCGGATCTCCGGTCCTTTCATGGCAAATCATTCCTCAATCCCTGTCCCCTGTTTTCCATCCCACATTTCACCTTTATACCGGTTGTCATTATACATCAGATGGAAATACATGGCCTGCTGTGCCTCCACAGGTTTTCTGTCCCGGATGGCCTCAAATATCCTGCGATGGGATTTAAGGGTCTGCTCATACTCTGTCTCCTGAACAGCGCCGGCAAATACACGGACACCGTCTGTGATTACCGGCACCAGGTTGGTCATGACCAGATTATGGGAACAATTTGCAATCTGGGCATGAAACTGCGAATCCTTGTCCCAGTAGTCTTCCCTGTGCTTCATCTGCTCCTCCAGGTCCAGAAGGATGTTCTCCAGCTCGCGGATGTCCTCCTCTGAAGCGTTCTGGGCTGCCAGGGCCGCAATGGGCGGTTCCAGCATAACACGCACCTGTATCAGATCCTCTGTCAGTTTTCTCCGGTCCTCTATCATGGCAAACCCCAGGGGGTCATCGGATACACCGTTTTTATCTGAGATAAAGGTGCCTGAACCCTGGCGTATGGTGACAATATTTCTGGACATAAGGATTCTAAGGGCTTCCCGCACCGTGTTGCGGCCAACTCCCAGAAGCTCCACCAGCTCGGCTTCCGTGGGAAGCTTATCTCCCGCCGTATAGCCATCCTTTTGTATCATCTCCAAAAGCTTCCGGGACGCAATCTCCCCTAAGGTCTGTTTTTCCATTTCTCCTCCTGCCTGACGCATTACACCTTCACAATCTTATATCCCGCTGCCTTGGAAAGACGGTTCATGATGGCCTGTCCCAGATGGTCCTTCGGAAAGCTCTCCGAAAATATGTAGTCCACTCCCAAATCATCAAACTCCCTAAGCAGAGCGTAAAGGTTATGGGCCACAGATGCCTGACTTTTTCGTTCGCCTATGCTGCGCACCTCGCCGTCCGTATAGCAATGTCTGGACTCGTCCGTACAGATGACTCCCACCCTGCAGCCGGCCTCAATCCTCTGGTGGGAAAGCTCCTGCACCTTGCCAATCATGGCCTGAAGCTGTTTCTCATCCAGTCCGTTTTCCCGGTCAACGTCCTCCGGCTCCACCAGTGTAAGGTCGGCCTTCGGTGCATAATGCTTATACTTCATTCCCGGCGCCTTTGGCCTGACGTCCGCAGAAAGAGGGCCCAGGATAGCCGGGTCCACGCTCACATTCCCCAGCACCGCCTCAAGCATTTCCATGGTGATGGCCCCCGGTCTCAGAATAGCCGGTACCGCGGATGAAACATCCACAATGGTGGACTCCACCCCGATTCCCACGGGACCTCCGTCTATAATCATCTCAATCCTGCCGTTCATATCCTGCCATACATGGTCTGCCGTAGTGGGACTTGGACGGCCGGATGTATTGGCGCTGGGCGCGGCCACGGGCACTCCGGCCAGAGCAATGAGCCGGTTTGCCACCGGGTCGTCGGGCATACGGATTGCCACGGTGTCCAGACCGCCTGTTGTGCCGTAGGGAACCTTGTGGCTCTTGGGAAATATCATGGTCAGGGGACCTGGCCAGAAAGCTTCCATCAGCTTCTTTCCTGCCTCCGGTATCTCCTTTACAAGAGGCGCTACCTCCTCCATGCAGGATACATGGGCAATCAGAGGATTATCCGAGGGCCGTCCCTTTGCGGCGTAAATTTTCCTTGCCGCATCCTCGTCCAGGGTATTGCCTCCCAGACCGTATACAGTCTCTGTGGGAAATGCCACCAGGCCCCCTGAGCGCAGTATACCGGCTGCCTCCCTCAGTTCCTCATCCTTTATATGGTTCCTGTCCTCTATTATAACTCTTTTCGTTTCCATGATTCATACCTCGATTGTCAAATACCGTTTGCTCTATGTCCAGTCTATTTTAGCACCCGCCACAGCCAATGTAAAGCCGGGAAATCTCACCTATCCGGCGCCTGTCTCTTGAAGATTAAGGACATTTCGTGTAAACTTAAGTCATCACAAATGATTGGAGGCTTTACCAATGAACAATATTAGCAACGTAATGAAAGAATTCAAGGCATTTATCCTTAAAGGAAACATCATCGACATGGCTGTGGGCGTCATTATCGGCGGCGCTTTCAGCAAGATTGTGACTTCCCTTGTCAATGACATCCTGATGCCCCTGCTGGGCGCCCTGACCGGCGGAGCAAGTTTCAACACACTCAAATATGTCATTCATCCCGCGGCCACGGTTAACGGGGTAGAAGTGGAAGAAGCCGCCATACTCTATGGCAGCTTCCTGCAAAATATATTGGATTTTCTCATTATCGGCGTGTGCATGTTCTTTATGATTAAGACAGTTGCCGTCATCAGCAGCCGTCTGCGCCACGAAGAAGAGACCAAGAAAGAAGCGCCTGCGCCGGCTGGTCCCACACAGGAAGAGCTTCTGGCTGAAATCCGCGACCTTTTAAAGGAGCACAGAGACATCGCCTGATAGCTCTAGTAAAACCGAATCCGCTTTGCATTCTCCACAAATTCCCTGTTATTCCTGGTCCTTGCGAAAAGGTCAAGTATCTTTTCCACTGCGTCCTCGGGTTTCAGGGAATTGGTGGCCTTGCGGATGATATCCACTACCTCCGCTTCCTCCCGGGACAGCAGGAGGTCATCCCTTCTGGTACCGGACTTCAATATATCGATGGCCGGGAAAATACGTTTCTCAGACAGCTTCCTGTCAAGCACCAGCTCCATGTTGCCGGTGCCCTTAAATTCCTCATACACAACATCATCCATACGGCTTCCCGTCTCCACCAGAGCAGTGGCCAGAACGGTCAGGCTTCCGCCCTCGCGCATATTTCTGGCAGCGCCGAAGAAACGCTTTGGCATATGAAGGGCAGCCGGATCCAGACCGCCGGATAATGTACGGCCGCTGGGCGCAACCGTCAGGTTGTATGCCCTTGCCAGCCTGGTAATGCTGTCCAGCAGGATAATAACGTCACGTCCGTGCTCCACCAGGCGCTTGGCCCGCTCGATTACCATCTCGGATACCCTTTTATGGCGGTCAGGCAGCTCGTCAAAGGTAGAATAGATGACTTCCACATTGGGACCCGCAATGGCTTCTTTTATGTCTGTAACCTCCTCAGGGCGCTCGTCGATCAGAAGAATCATCAGATGCATGTCCGGATTGTTGGTTGTGACTGCCTTTGCCACCTGCTTTAACAGTGTTGTCTTTCCTGCCTTTGGAGGAGATACGATCATACCGCGCTGTCCCTTGCCGATGGGCGCCAGAAGGTCCAGGACACGCATGGCCACTGTATTCCTCTCCCCTGGTGTTTCCATGTGAAGGTGCCTGTTGGGAAAGATGGGGGTCAGGTCCTCAAAATTGGGCCTTGTCTCCGTGGCGCTTAACGAATAGCCGTTTACCGTCTTGATGTAGAGCAGGGCCGCGAATTTCTCCGTTGCGGACTTCACCCTGCGGTTGCCCACTATTATATCGCCTGTTTTCAGATTGAAGCGGCGGATTTGGGACGGGGCCACATAGACGTCGTTTTCACCTGGAAGGAAATTTTCACAGCGGATAAATCCAAATCCGTCCGGCATGACTTCCAATATGCCGTTTGCCTCAATGCCGCTGTCTAACTCAGCCATGTCCTGGCTGGATAAACCGACTGCCTCGCTCCTGTTGTCCGCTCTGGTAAAACGCTCTCCCTCACTCTGGTAAGGCGTGCTGTTCTGGCTCATGCTGTTATTCATACCGCTGTTTCCATGGGGCTTGGGAGACTGGGTTCTGTTCTGCGTATACTTGTTGTCGTACCCTCTAGAAACAGGGCGGCGGTTATCCGTTCCCCTGCTGTCGTTTCTGTTTTCCTGATAATCCTCGCTCCTTGGCTGGTTACGCTCAGATGTATGGGACTGGTCCTGGGGACGGTAGGATTCCTGGCTGCGGGACGACTCCTGATTGCGGGACGACTCCTGGCTGCGGGGTGTTTCAGCCTTTTCTTCCCGTTTTATCTCCGCCGGCTTTACTTCCGGGTTTTTCTCCGCCACTTCGCAGAGCAAATCAATGATTTCTGCCTTTCTCAATGAACTGATGCCTTTAATTCCACGGCTTTTGGCCATTTCCTTTAGTTCTGAAAGAGGCAGGGTCTGCAGTTTTTCACGCATAGTATCTCTCCTTATTAAATTCAATTCTTCACCCGCAAAAAAAGCCAGTGCACGCCTTCTGTCTATATTCACATTATCTTCTGTTCATTCAAATTCGGGGTTTATTCCAGATTTGGGAATTGCTCAGGGACTAACAGACTGCCGGCGGTATCAAGAAAACTGCCAGCCAATCTATGTATAGCCCTATTATATACACGAATATCAGAGAATGTAAAGTTAAAATTTGAGAAAGTCAGCTTTTAAGCCATTTCCTGCTGCCCGGCACAATTTCTCATCACAAACCGGACTGATACAGTTTATTTTTCCTGGAAAATGCCGGAATGCCGGAATAGCCCACGTCTCCAGGCCATCCCGGTATTTCATATTTTATGCAGGCTGCAATCAGCCAAAAAGTTCTCCGGCAGATTGGATCACCCCGATATCTTCCAGGAATCCCGCCTTTTGTTCAGGAATGGGTTTATCCACAAAAGCGTCAAACAGGTTCCGCGTCCTGTGTACAGCAATGATGGCGGATGAGCCTAAAAAAGTAATCGACACCGATTTTCCTGCTTTGTCTGCAAATGCTTTTATCCCCTTTATTAGCAGCGGCGTCAATGGATTAACGTCCGGGTCCGATGCATAAACCTGGAACCTGCCGTCAAATTCCGGATCTTCTGTTTTAATCTGATACGCGGCCGTATGGCCTTTGAATCCTGCCAAATATTTATTATCAAATATCCGCATGGTCCCCTGGAATCCAAGCAGGGCAGGAACCTTGTCAAAACGGATGACTGGCCCATGGAATATGGCATCGTCCGTGTATATCTTCCCTGCCTTTCCTGTCCTTCCTGTATTCACATTGCAGAGAAGAAACCGGATGTCCCCATAATATCCGGTCAGCCTGTCCGTACTTGAAAAATGGTTTTTTACGCCGCAATTCACCACATGCAGGGCAGCCACCTCCTCATAGCCAGGTCCTCTTTCCGGGGAATATTCAAGCTTCTGGAATTTTCCATTTTCCAACAGGAGAGGGAAAACATACTGTTCCTTGTATGCCCTTTTAAATCCTTCATATGACCGTCTGATTAGGAGCAGGTAGCATAAACAGGAAAAAGCACGGTCAGCAATATGGTTATGAAAATCGTGAATAATCCCCATTCAAAAAATGTATAATCCTCATTATGAATTCCCTGCCGGCCGAACATCACCAATGATGCCAGAATAAAACATCCGCACAGGAAAAAAGCCTTTTTATACTGGCTATATGTTTTTCTCCTAAGGGATTCCAGTTCCTTATCATCCATGTACGCTGCCTTCCTTTCCTGTTTATTTACATTTTCAAAGATGCCCTGATATACGTTCAGCTGTTTATATTGGCATTTTCCGTCTGCCTGCATACGCACAGGTACAGCCTGGATACCTGTTTTGAATACTGCTCCATCAGCTTGGACAGCCGTTCTTCCCCCTCCATGGACCGTCTATAGGCCATGGTTTCCTTCGCTGCCGGCACATGGTCTGCCCGCATGTTTAACTGCTTCTGTATATCGCTGATAATGCAGGCCGTGTATATGAGATAATCATCCATCTGTTCATTGTCCATGGAACTGATCTTCCGGCTGTTGATCAGGTACAGCATCTGTTCTGCCTCGGAAACCATGTACCAGGAAATCCAGAGCATTTCCCTGATAAATCCTTCCTTTTCATGCCCGGCTTTTTTCAGATACTCCTGAATCTGGTCATGGACAAGATGGTAGTGGATCTGAATATCGCAGATGACGCCGTAGTCCAGAGGCATTCTCAAGCTGCGTTCCAATAGCCTGAGATATACCTGGTGTATGTGGAGCAGCTGGTTCAGGTTATAGGTGAACTGGCTCTTTAAGCTGGTAGGGAAAAAGAAGCGGTTCGCCGCCAGCACCATCGATATGGCAATCACCACATACAGGAACCGCAGCTCTGCCGCCAGGGTCTGCGGCAGGGCCATGGTGGTGAGTGTCAGGGCAAAGCAGGTGGAGAAAAGGGCCTGCTGCCATGTTCCGGCGGCCTCCATATACAGGCCCGCCGCCATGACCGTGGCCAGCGCAAAATGCCATCCGGTCCCGTGGAAGATGGGCAGAAGCAGCTGCAGGAGCAGGCACCCTGCCACGGTGCCGATGAAACGCGACTTCATGCGGGAGGCGCTGTCCTCATACATGGGCCGCAGCAGCAAAAAGGCGTTGAGCGCAAGCCAGTAGCCGTGATTGGCCTGGCTCATCATGCTGTAGGCAAAACCAACTGTCAGTACCACGCTCAGGCGCAGTGCGAAACGTGTTTCAAAGGTGTCCGTCCTCATGTGGCAGAATAATCTTCGGATTGGGCGGCGGTACACCGGCAGCCTCCAGCCCGGTGACGGGGCATTTTCATCCATCCTGCGCAAATCCTCCAGGATAAGAAGCAGAAGCCCAAGGAAGTTGCGCACGAATATGTAAGGAGCCTCCTCCCTGCCCGCTGTTTCGGCAAGGAGCTCCTTTCCCTGTTTTAAGAACACTTTGCTGCTGCCCTGCACAAAGCCTTCCTTCCCCATGGTTTCCATATATCCGGCAAGGCGGAGGAGGATGCCACGGCAGCTTTCATCAGCCAGGGTGCTTTCCTGATATGGGTTGGTAAGGAAATAGAAAGACCGCTGAAACAGCAGCGCGAACATGTACTGAATCCTGCCTTGGTCATTGACCACATTGGTCAGGCCCCTGCTTTTATACGCTTCTTTGTAAAGTCCCTGAAGGACGGGAAACAGGCTGTCCGCCAGATTTTTTCCATTTTCTGGAACAGGCGCCGCGGCAGATTGGAGTTCAGCTGCAAGCAGCAGAAGCCCTTTTTTCGCCAGGGCGAAATCGTCCCCTTTTCTGCCCCTTCGTGAACAGATAAACAAAACCACTGTCATTACAGCCAACCCGTATGCCAGCGCCGCCATCTGCATGGCCAGGCCCTGCCAGCCCACCGGACGCAGCTGCAGAAATGTAAAACACATGGCCCCGGTATAGTATCCCAGCTGGTTAAACTGTGACGACTGGAGGAATACAAGCAGAAACGGCACGGTCAGGTTCAGCATGATGCAAAGCGGCAGGTTCAGGGTTGCAAGGAAACTGAGCAGGGCCATGAGAAACTGTGTCCCGGCCAGCACCATGAGCTGCCTGGCTGTCATGTATCTCCGGTAATTGATTTTAAACAGTATGGTAACCACTGACACAAGAATCACATGTGAAATCCCGAATATCAGAATAACAGAATAGAATAAAAACAGAAAAAATAATATGATTGGCAAAGCATCCGTAAACTTGGAACGAAGCCTTGCCAATCCTGTCTGTAATTTGCTCTTCATGGATAAAGACCTCTCCTTCAGAATTTTATTATACATCTAAGGCCGGAGGATGTCATCCATATGTTTATTAATGAAGGCTGGTCAACGCCATTTTCCAATGTCCCATACCAAAATCAGCTTTTAAGCCATTTCATATGCGCATTTATCTGTTTCTCGTATCCATTGTCAGAAGGTTCGTAAAATACGGTTCCCTCCATACCGTCAGGCAGATACTGCTGTTTTACATAATGCTTGGGATAGTCGTGGGCATACTGGTAGCCTGCCCCATGCCCCAGCTTTTCCGCTCCCTTGTAATGCTTGTCCTGCAGATGGACCGGCACCGGCATGGTCCGCTCATTCCTCACCGCCTCCATGGCCTTCTGTACCGCCATACAGGCAGCGTTGCTCTTTGGAGCCGTGGCCACATAGGTCACTGCCTGTGAAAGAATGATATTGGCTTCGGGAAGTCCGATGCGCTCTGCTGCCTGGGCTGCGTTCACCGCCACCACAAGGGCCTGGGGGTCCGCGTTTCCCACATCCTCCGCAGCGCATATCATGATTCTTCTGGCTATGAACTTGATGTCTTCCCCCGCATACAGCATCCACGCCAGATAATACACGGCAGCGTCCGGGTCCGACCCCCGCATGCTTTTAATGAACGCGGATATGGTATCATAGTGGTTGTCCCCGTTCTTATCATACCGGACCGCCCTTTTCTGGATGCATTCCTGGGCCACTGCCATATCAATGTGAATCCGCCCGTCCGGTCCCTTTGCAGTGGTAAGTACCCCCAGCTCCACGGCATTTAACGTGGCCCTGGCATCACCATTGGCCGTATCAGCCAGGAAATCAGCGGCATCCTCGTCGATGTCGGCATCGTAAATGCCCATTCCCCGTTCCTTGTCATAAACCGCCCTCCGGATCAGCTCCCTGACATCGTCCTTTTCCAAAGGCTTAAGCTCAAATATTCTGGACCTGGAAAGAAGCGCTCCGTTGACCTCAAAATATGGATTCTCCGTCGTGGCTCCTATCAGTATCAGGGTCCCGTCCTCCACAAAGGGCAGAAGATAATCCTGCTGTCCTTTGTTAAAGCGGTGGATCTCATCCACGAACAGTATGGTTTTCCGCCCGTACATGCCAATGTTGTCCTTGGCCTCCTTAACCACTTCCTCCATGTCCTTTTTTCCCGCAACCGTTGCGTTAATCTGCCTGAAATCCGCGCTGGTGGTATTGGCAATGACCTTGGCCAATGTGGTCTTGCCGGTTCCCGGAGGTCCGTAAAATATAATGGAGCCCAGCTTATCCGCCTGTATGGCCCGGTACAGCAGCTTATCCTTTCCCACTATATGCTGCTGTCCCACCACCTCATCCAGGGTCCTTGGACGGAGCCTGGAGGCCAGGGGAGACTCCTTCTCCATATCCTTTTCTCTCATATAATCAAATAAATCCATATCTGTATTCTCCTCAGTCAATCAGCAGTTCATCCACCGTAACAAAAGTATAGCCCCGCTTTGTCAGCGTGTCAACGATTTCCAGGGCTGCTTCCACAGAAGTGGGGAAAATATCATGCATCAATATAATATCCCCGTCCTCCACATCCTTAAGCACACGTTTCACAACACGGCTGGTATTGCGCAGTTTCCAGTCCAGGGAGTCCACGGACCACAGTACGGTGGTCATGCCGACCCTGCACTCCAGCTCCTCATTCCAGTCTCCATAGGGCGGGCACATATACTGGGGCCGCTCTCCCGTAATCTCTTCTATCATCCGGCTGGTCCTGTCCACGGCCTGGCAGACCGCGTCGGTTCCGGCCTTTGTGAGCTGCACATGGCTGTAGCTGTGGTTTCCAATCAAATGCCCCTCTGCCTTCATCCGCTTTACAATTTCCTCGTTTCCCTCTATGTTCTGACCCATAAGAAAAAAGGTTGCCCGGACATTCCGCTCTTTCAGCCCGTCCAGCAGCTTTTCCGTATAATCCTCATTTGGTCCGTCGTCAAAGATCAGTGCCACACATTTCCCTTCCAGCCCCTTGGCCCGGTCCAGGGTATCCCCTCCCGCCCTGACCCAGGAGCCCTCGTCAGCGGCCACATGGGCCGGCATTTCCCCCCACGCCGCATGGATAACGCCGCCCAGCACCAGAAGG